>JANQJM010000058.1 GCA_028281635.1 Pseudomonadales bacterium
CAGCCGCAAGATGTTGCGCCAAAAGATCCTTTCCATAGTCGTTCCCATTGGGAGTACGCACAACTGTGTGAATGTGATCACGTGTCGGTATACCAGCCTGATTGATCATAGTAGTGCCCACCGGATTCTGATGATCAAACTCGATCAATATGACAGGGCTGTGAACGCGATAGTAGAAGACAGAATCATCTTCCGCCTCACCCTGCCAGGCGAAATAAGTCTCATCGATATGCTCACCAATTTCTTCCATGGTCACAGCAGCATGAGGGTCACGTAAATTTCCCACATAGGCTTCGATTAAATCCAGCAGGGCCAGCTTTTGTGCACTGCTCATTTCAGCCGCAGCTATTCCCGCATAATCGATAATATTATTGTCCGCATTTGCTGCCGACATCGGATAATTACGAACTTTCTCGTAGTCAATGGTCGCCACAGCCCGTTGTGATAGATCCAAAGATTGCATTAGTGTCAGACCCAGATCCTGCTCAGGCTGCATGATGGTATTTCCCTCATACATACCAGATTGTGTGACAACTGGCTCTCCTCCCCAAAAGGCAGGCGTCATTACAACCTGATCCCCCAACACGAAGAAGTTGATGACCAGATGATGACCGTCGAGCTGCCAACCCCAGGGAGCATCTGTTGCAGGAATACCCATCATGGTGAAATAGTATTTTTCTTCACCATAGCGAATCGGCTCGCCATTTAATTCAAACAGAGTCTGCTCGGTACGCATGATTGCCTTGGTTTGCTCCAGACCCTTGGCACTGAGAGAGACCTCCAACAGCTTCCAGGCTGCTGCTTTCTGCTGGTCGCTCATTTCTTCCAGGCTGACACCGCGGCGAGGAAAGATTCCCACGTCGACATTAGACCAGTCGCGCCACTCGGGATCGTCAATTGCAAAATGGGTGCGGGAGAGTTCAATAGTGTTCAGGCTACCAAGAAATTCGGCTGCCGCTTCGCGCATCTCGTCTGTGGAAACGCCAGTGGAACGCAAAGGAAACAGCCCTTCAATCTTGCCTGCCGATGTGACCACTCCAGTAAATGGTTGCCCCATGGCATTGGTAGCACCGCGAGAGAAATTACCTTTCTGATTCAGAAGGTTCTCCGGGTATTGAGACTGAGACAGCACAGTGCCAGTAGTTATCACTGCCACCATTAAGCCCAGGGCAAAGAAAAAACGCTGATTTATGAAGCGCATAGCAGACTCTCTTGTTGGAGCTCGATTCGGGGATTTACGAATCTAACTGCTATCGCAGGTAGCTGCAAGTAAGGAAAACCTTACTCTGTCATGACCAATTCCAACACTTCCGGCTTGCGCCAGCGATTGCCAAACAGGCGGTATGCAAACACCGCCGCAATGGCAAAAATCATGACGCAGAATGTGATCCAGGCAACCCTTGGGCCCAATTCGAATACCCGAATAATGAAATATTCCGCGACCAACATGATCCAATGCAGGGCCACCGAAACGTACATCAGCCAGCGAGTATCACCGGCACCTCTGAGGACACCACCACAGACCTGAATCACCGCGTCGGCCATGGCGTAGCTGGATAAGCCAATCATCATAAAAGTGGCCAGCTCACGGATTTCGGTAAAATCCCCCTGGGGTGGCGCGAACACTTCCACCAGCGGAAACCGAAACACGATGTAGAGTACGGCGAGCAATCCAGAATAGCTAAGACCTATCACAAATCCAGCGGTGACTACTTCGTTGGTTCTCGCCATGTCACGGGCACCAACGAAGCGACCGATCAAACTGATCATCCCGATGTTTAAACCCACCATCGGCACAAAAGAAAGAATGTCCCAGTTAAATACGATTGCCGCGGACGCCCCTTCCGCAACACCGTAGGACTGGAACATCAACAGAAACAGATTGAAGGCCGCAACATTGAGGAACAGTTCCAACCCTGACGGAAAACCGAGTCGCAGGAATCGACGCAGAATACCTCTATCGAACACAAAGGACTTCCGCACCTGATATTCGTCCCAATGCTCCTTGCGCAAATAGAAGAAGATAAACAGTAGCAGAGCAAACAAGGTGGCAATGATAGTGCTGATACCGGCACCAACTATGCCCAGCGCAGGAAAGCCAAGATATCCAAACACCATGACATAGGCCAATGGCACATTGAGCACCAGGCCCCAGATGTCGCAGATCATTACCACATAGGAGCGACCAATACCTGCAAAGTAGGAAGAGATGCATACCTTCGCCAGGGTGATGACAATTCCCACCATCAAAATCCGGTAGTAAGTGCGTTCGAGCTCTACCTGTTGCGGATCATGGTCCATCGCCTCGAACAGGCCGGACACTAAAATAGTAATGACAAACAAAACCGGAATGCACATCAGCGTCATGATCCAACCCTGAGTGACCACCTTTGCGCATTTGTGTTTTTCACCAGCACCGAGATACTGCGCTGCCATTGCATTGGCGTAAGAAAACAGGCCGGAAAAAAAGCAGAAAGAAAAGAATGTCGCTACTCCACCGCCTAGCGCCGCAGCCATGTGTACAGGATCGATCTGCGACATGAAATAGCGATCGGTAAAGATCATTACCGCAAAGGTGCCCTGCGACACCACCATTGGCATGGCGATTCTGAACAGCTCGCGCAAGGTTGCGAAACTAAAGTGCATTCTTTCCAACATCTCTAGAATGTCCGAACGATACTCACACCCGTTCTATAGAATAAGCAGCTTACTGCTTGATTTAGAGGCGTAAGTTTCTGCCTGAGCAGAAAATTTGAATATACAAAGGTACTGCGGAACTGCGTGTTCTGAAGAAGCAAACGGCGCAGTAGAAATGGCAATCGGGAAGTCGAAAGCGGCACGCATGGTACGCCAAAGCACGCCAGTTAGCAATGAAACCCGGGTGTTGACTGAATTCAGACAATCAAGTCGATTGAATGCGCAATGGCTGGCGCTGCCTATAGGTCAGGCTGCGCCACAACCATTCCGCCGGCCCAAAGCGGAAGTAATGCAGCCATAGCGGGCTGGCAATGAGCTGGAAAACCCAAATGCCCAACACGACATAATAGATTTCCAGACGTTCAAGTTGGCCTGCCAGGCCCAATCCCCACCCCATAAAAATGAACCCGCAAATGAGCGAATGGGACAGGTAATTCGTTAACGCCATCTGACCTACCCTGGCCAGGATGAAACGCGCCCAGGACAGAATGCCCAGCTTGCAGATCAACATCACCACACCTATGTACCCAACCGCCAAAGATAAACGACCAAGGTCGTAAGTTGGGCGGTTGAAAGCTGTCCATTGCAAATCGAAACCGCTGCTCACAAACATCACCGATTCCCAGGTGTTTAATGGAAAACCAATGCCGAGCCCTATGAGCGCCATTAAGCCATAAGTGCGCAGACTGCGAGAAGCATCCAACAATCCCCATTTCATAAACGCCATGCCTAACAACATCATGGCCAGTGCATCCCAGAAACTATTACCAACAAAAGCAACGGTTTGTAGCACCAGGTTGATTGGCGCAAGATTGATGAAGGCAGAAAAGTAACCTGATCGCATGACCTGCAACTGCAGCTCCACCAAATCCGGTGAAACGAATTGCTGCTCAAGAAAGACGTCCCAATCATCCAGCGTCTGTTGTTGTTCTTCACTCAGAGTCGTTCCTTCTGGCAGTGCTTCGATCTGATCAACCGCCGCACCCAAAGTACTTGCCTGGTAATACCCACTTGAGTGGACAATGGTCAGCAACAAAAAGATGCCGCCACTAATCATGACCAATTTTTTTGCGGGCACATCGCGAAAGAAATAGAGAATGAGTCCTGTCATGCCGTAGGCATAGAGGATGTCGCCCAGCCACAACAACACATAGGCATTAAACAAACCGAAAGCAACCAACAACAACGTGCGACGATAATAGAGCCCTTTGGTGCGCTCGGTATCACTGTTTGGTTTGTTCAGAAAGATCAGCATGCCAGCACCGAACAACATGGAAAATATGGCGCGCATCGCTCCTTCGACAAAGATGTCCATGGTCATGAATGTTGCGAGATTTATGCCGCTATCGGCGCCATCGGCAGTGGGTATCAGATAGGCCGCAAAGGGATTCGCAAATGCGATGATGTTCATCAACAGGATTCCCAACAGTGCCACACCGCGGAGAGTGTCGATGGACTGGATACGTGCTTTACCAGCTACTGGGGCGGAAAGAGCGGTCATAACCAGCTCAGCATAGGATGTGCGGCCTTTCCAGGCAATGTAAATGTGCTTTAATTGTTCCTCTTTAATAGATAATGAAAGCTGTTGTATGTGCGACCCGCACTAAAAAATCCAGGAGGCTTTGATGTCCAAGCAAACCCCCATCAGATTAAGTCTGGGGATGATTCTGAGCTGTCTAATGAATGCCAGCCTGTTCGCCCAAAACGACCCGGCACCAGTTCGCAATGATGTTCCGCGCAGTAATCAACAAGAAGTCATCATGATGCGTCATGCTTATCTAGATGCAGGTAGCTATGACTATTGGTACCAGCAGAGTGTGACTGGTGTTTGGCCGTGGTTTGAACGCCTGGGCGCACGCATACTGGGGGATTTTGAAGTCATCTACCCACTGGGTGAAGACGCCACCCCGGATCAGGATGAAGCCCTGCGTTTCGCGCGTTACGCCAGCTATGAACATTGGCAAGCCACACGTGGAGGTGCCGCTGCAGGCGATACCGGCGGCTCTCTGATGCTCGCAGGAAATGGCGGCTTGAGCGATGCATCCACCCAGGGTTTACAAAACAGGAGACAGGTGTCCCAGGGTTCTCGCAGCGGTGTTTTTCTGCAGGGTTACATGGCGGAAACCCGTCCCATCTATATGCCCGGACTTGGCGAAGAGTTCGCCTTAGTTGACGCCAATAACGCACCGGATGCTGCCAGCACCGGACCACGCCCCGTTCGTTTGGCACAAGCCCGACCCGGAGAAGAAGTGTTAGGTCTGGAATACCGACGCATTCAAAAGGGAAGCTTCGAGCAGTTTCACAGCATTACTCGAGATCGCGTCTACCCCTATCTGGAAAAAATTGGCGTGCGGCCCGTTGGTCAGTGGCGAGTAGTCTATTTACCAAACAGTTCAGCCGAGGAAAGCCCGGACTATGATGAACTCTATACTCTCGCGCGCTATGCCAGTATCGAGCATTACCAGCAGGTCTGGTCAAACGCGGTTGCTTTGGGTGGCAATGGCCCCGACTACGAAGCTATGATCGCCGCGTTTACCGAACTCAACGCCCTGTCCCTGGATGCCAGCACCGAGTTTCTGCGCGGACCCTTGTTTGGCAGCCCGCCGCAATACGCACCGGGGCTCCCGGAAACCTATCGCCCGGGGCAATAGTGCAATCAAAAGGATCATCGATGAAAAAACTAACGCTACTACTTACTCTTACGTTTTTCTCTTCCCTGACTCTGGCACAGACTCGCGGACCGGATAATGGCTCACTGGTTATCGTTGGCGGCGGTATGAGAGATCTCAGTATCCTGCAGGAATTCGCCGAACTCGCTGGCGGCCTCGATGCGCGGATTGTAGTCATCCCTACTGCCGGGGGTGCTGAACACTATGATGAGTATTGGCAAGGCCTGGCCCAGTTTCGAGCGGCAGGACTAAGCAATCTTCAACTTATTCATACTTATGACAGGGATGAAGCCGATACTCGCGAGTTCGCACAAGCGATTCATGATGCGCAAGGAGTGTGGTTTCCTGGCGGCCGACAATGGCGACTGGCCGACTCCTATCTGCACACCGAAGTACATGATGCACTGATCGAGTTGCTGAACCGCGGTGGAGTCATCGGCGGCTCATCCGCTGGCGCCACTATTCTGGGTTCCTATCTGGCGAGGGGTGATACTGCCAGCAACACCATCATGATGGGCGATCATGAAGAAGGATTCGGCTTTATCGAAAATATCGCCATCGATCAGCACTTGTTGCGGCGCAATCGCCAATTTGATCTGCTGGAAATTATCGCCGCCAAACCCGAGCTACTTGGCATTGGCCTGGACGAAGATACAGCAATCGTGGTGCGTAATAGTCGATTCCGTGTAATCGGCAAGAGCTATGTCGTCATTTACGATGCCGAGCGCCAGATCGACAGCGGCGGAGATTTCTATTTTCTGGAACCAGGGGATCAATATGATTTGTTGGAACGGCAGGCTTACCGGCCAACCAGTAACTTGATGCCCCTGGAGCGAATTGTAGAAAGAAGTAATTAATTTCTACCGCTTGCTCATGTTCGTCGAGCTTGGGATAAATCAATTTCTCATCAAAACCTTGAAAAATATGCTTAAATCACAATTTATAAATCCCAGAAAGTTCCTATAATAAGCAACGTATACCACGTCATTACCCGCTAGGGGAGAAGCACATGGCCACTAATTTTGTTCGCGCACACCTGCTGCTCAGAAAACGTTTTTTCAGAGCAATACTCGGCATGCTGGCATGCTTGATCGCGCCGTTAGCCGGCGCGCAATCAATAGATGACATCACACTTAATGTCTACAAGGAGCCCACTTGTGGTTGCTGCGTAGGCTGGATCGAACACATGGATGAAAGAGGCTACTCCTCCACTATTCATCATCCGAATGATTTGGCGAGTGTGAAAGAAGAGCTGGGCCTGAAACCGGAGTGGACTTCTTGTCACACAGCCGTGACCGCAGAAGGCTTCATCTTTGAAGGACACATTCCAGAAAAGTTCATCGCCCAGTTTCTGGCCGCACCACCGGATGGTGCCATGGGTCTGGCAGTGCCGGGCATGCCGATTGGCGGGCCGGGAATGGAAATGGGCGATCGCTTTACGCCCTATGACATTCTACTAATCAACAAAGACGGCACACATTCAGTATTTGCACACATCGAATCTGCTGACGACCAGAAGTAATTAAACCAAAGCTCAACAAAAAAGGGTGTGAGGTTAAACCTCACACCCTTTTTTTGTAAGCGCTATTACTCTAGATTTCATTGCGCTGAGCGGCTTGGTTGATCATGTCCGCTGCTCTGAAGGCGAGCGCCATGATGGTCATGGTTGGCTGACCGCGACCAGAGGTCACCAGGGAACTACCATCACACAAGAAGAGATTTGGCACATCATGGGTTCGATGGTTTGCGTCGATCACGGATGTAGAAGGGTCAACTCCCATTCGACAGGTGCCGAGTAAGTGCACATTACCTTCCTGACCATCTTCGGCATAGAAGCCACCGATATTGGTGCCACCGGCCGCCTCCATTAACTCCAGAGACTTCTCGTAGAACCAGCGCATGGTGGCAATATCATCTTGATGGTCCATATAAGTACAACGAATTGCTGGCCTGCCCCACTTGTCCTGTACGTTGGGATCGAGGGTAATGTTATTGGATTCCTGCGGCAGGGAAGTAGTGTGACCATCGAACGCTGCGCAGTGGGAGAAGCGATAGGCCAGGTCTTTCTTGAAGTCACTGCCCCATGATGGCCCGCCAAACATCAGCGGGCTGGAAAGCGCAAAACCCAACGGCGTGCCCCGGGTTGGATGTCGACCATCGATGCCACCGCCGCCATAAAAACCCAGGGCAGGATCTAACTCATAGAAATCGTGAATTACTCGTGTGGCAGGAATACTCTTCCAGCCATTGACCGGCTCATTGAACAAACCGACAGTGGTCGAGTAGCCATTAAACATTAAGTTCTTGCCTACCATACCTGACGAATTTGCCAAGCCATCAGGAAAACGACTGGATTCTGATAGAAACAATAAACGCGGGGTTTCTGCGCCATTGGCACAGAGCACAACAGCCTTCGTGCGCTGCCCCTGTTCATTGCCATCCGCATCGTAGTACAACACTTCTGTGGCGCGCCCTTCTGCATTGGTTTCAATGCGATAAACCGTGCTGAAAGTTCTGAGCTCACAATTTCCAGATTCCAATGCCAATGGAATCATAGACACCAGTGAAGAAGATTTGGCATTAAATTCACAACCGAAACCATTGCAGTAACCACAGTGCTGACAGGGCGGTCGACCATTGTGAGGCTGCGACAGAATTGCCACCGGCGCTGGGTACGGATTCAAACCCAGGGCTTTGGCCGCACGCTCAAGTAAGACATCTGGCCCCTTAATAGGCATTGGAGCGCAGGGGTACTCCCGCGAACGCGGTGGATCCCACGGACCTTGCAGGCCCGAAACGCCGACTTCCCAATCTACTTTGGTGTAATACGGCTCCAGGTCTTCATAGGAAATTGGCCAGTCGGCGAAATTGGTTCCAGCAATCGTCCCACGCACGCTGGCTTCCATAAAATCGATGGGGCGAAAACGCCAGAAGTTGCCGGAAAAATGCATGCTACTGCCGCCAACATTATGGGCATAGCCACAAACTATATCTCGTTCTTCCGCGTCATCAGCTTCTGACTTACGAAAAGTTTGGGGATAACCTTTAGAGGCGCCCCACATATGCTCGTTATTGTGGTCGACAGCCCATTCATCGTTTTCGAAATCCTCCGCCGTTAAATGCGGACCCTGTTCCAACAGCACGACTGAATGACCGGCAGTAGCGAGCTCTTTCGCCATGATGCCGCCGGCCGCACCGGAACCAATGATGACAAAGTCGACTTCCTCTCGGGTGGGATAATTTGGGAGAGCAGCTTCAGCCATAATTACTCTCCCCTTTCCATATAATCCGCGTCGTAGAAACCAAATGGTGGCGCCCAGGCCATACGCCTCTCCATTCCAATCAGTTGCATTCCCATGTCATCGCGGTTGCCTCCGTACTGCGGCATGGTAAACGTCCCAGCCAAGGTGAGGTAACGAACTGTATTAAAGAAAGGGGTGGTTTCAATCGTTGTCAGGACCTCATCCTGACGCACTTCATCTAACAGATGAAAATAGGATTCACTGTAGTCTACTGCCACCTGGTATTGCATCTCACGCAAACCATCCCGGAGTGATGCCAGAACTTCAGTTCGCTGCTCGTCACCAAGCACGTTGTCCATAAAATAGATGGCACCCGCTTCTGTTGCACCGGGAGTCTCGTCTGTGGGAATTATGCGTGCAGCCATTGCAGCCAATTCTGCGCCTTCTTCTGGAGTCAGATTTTTAAACTCAGCGCCACTGGATCTGGCTTGTTCCGCTTCGCGGCAGGCAGTAAGAATTGCTGGCATGCTCAATACCAGCAGCGAACCCCGCGCGAGGGAGGCGGAGCCTACCATGAATTGACGTCGACTCAGCGCTCTGTTGAGGTCGCTATCCGATGCCTCGTCCAGCGCTTCGTGTCGCGCTTCATCTGGATTCAATTTGCTCAAAACACATACTCCAAATACCTGATCGTTTGTCACAAAAATGAAGAGATTCAGTCTACCACGTAAAAACATAGCGGATACGTGAGCAAGATCCGATACTGCGGGTTTCATCCAATTTCACTAAGTACTGATTCTGCTATAGTTTCACCAAGTCAGATCAACAACCAGACTGATCGAGAAGCTGGAGAGAGGGCAAATGAAATGTGAGTTTCATCCTGGCGCACCAGCGGTAGCCATGTGCGATAGCTGTCAGACTCCGGTCTGTGGAATCTGTGCGAGCTACGTCGATGATCGTGTACTCTGCGAACGCTGCGAGGGCCTTGCTTCTATCGAAAGTTATGTTGAAGCAAAGAGCAAGGAGAGCAACGAATCAAGAGTCGACGATTTACTCATCAGAGCCGAACAGGCTGTAGAAAACACACAAAGTTACGAACCTGCAGCAAGTGCAGGCCCGGACAGAAAAGAAAAAGTGCTGATGGGAATTGTGATTGCAAGTTGTGTGTTCATCGCTTATCAAATTACCAACTCCCTTGGCTCTACCTCAACCCTTTCCCAGGCCGAAGTCATGGCCGAAGAGCGCAAGCGGGACCAGATTGAGTCCTGCATGCTGGTGTTCTGGGAAATCGCCTCCGTACTGTCCAACGGTGGTGATCCTGGCGAATCGCTACGCTGCGAAGACACTGGCTTACCGATGGTGGTGGCAAACGTCGACGGTGATCTGCGGGTAAGCCACCCGCGTCCGGAACTGTTGGGTCTGACTGACATCTATGTCACCCGCAGTAATCCAGTTCCTATATTAGTGGAATGAATGAGAGCTGGGACGATGAGATTCAGAGGACAAAGGCACTCATTGCGGCAACAGGGCTACACGCTGCTGGAGTTGATGGCTACTACTGCAATCATCGGTGTGCTGTTAAGCATGGCGGTTCCTTACGTACAGAATTACACCGTGCGGGCGCAGGTCACCGAGGGCGTGCTGATTCTCGGGGAACTACGCCGACGCATTGAAACAGAATTCTATGAGCGGGGCTCACTGACATCTGAGATTCCTTCATCTCCCGCGCCAGATGGCTCTGCACATGGCGGCCCCTGGTACAGCTACGCCACCATGTTTGGACAAACCGACTACATGTGGGATCGCATCGAGTATCAGCCAAAGGGTCCGCATAGAGTCATCGCACTGCGCGCCTATCGTCGACCGGAATGGTTGAACTCAGACATTGGCCTGCACATGCAAGTGAAACTGGTGGATGCCAATACCCTGAACTTCCGCTGTACAGTGAATAATACCCAGAGCCGAATTCAATTCGTGCCCTCAAGCTGTCAGGATGGCAACGTGAACGACTGGGCGTCCTGGTGAAAGTTTCGATCGGATAGCGCAAAAAGAATGCCTGCTCCGAGGAGCAGGCACATACCTGTACATTGCGTTACAGGTTAGGGAAGACAGTTTTTGCTGAGGCAGCCAACTTTTGACAAAGCTGCCTCTTGAAGCACTAGGCAGTTTGCTTCAAAGCATCCCGAGCCAAAGCCAATTTGGGTGAGACAAATTCATAATCCAGCGCTTCAGCTACTGCTGCATTGGTAACCAGTCCCCGATGCACATTGAGACCAGCCAGAAAATGCTTATCTGCCAATAAGGCTTGATGCGCGCCTTTGCCTGCCAGTTCGAGAACGAACGGCAGGGTTGCGTTAGTCAGAGCCAGGGTTGAAGTTCGCGCCACACCGCCAGGCATGTTTGCCACGCAGTAATGCACGATGCCATCGACTACATAGATTGGCTCTTCATGGGTAGTAGGCTTGCTGGTTTCAAAACAGCCACCCTGGTCGATAGCAACATCAACCAAAACCGAACCTTTGCGCATGAGCTTTAACATGTCTCGGGTGATCAACCGAGGCGCTGCTGCGCCGGGCACCAGAACCGCGCCGATAACCGCATCGGTGGTAGGCAGTTTTTTGGAGATTGCCTCGGTCGTTGAATACATGGTCTTGATTTGCCCATTAAACAACTCATCGATTTCCTGCAGGCGCTTTATCGACCTATCGGCAATGGTGACATCGGCACCCATGCCCAGAGCGACCCGCGCCGCATTGAGCCCGACTACCCCGCCACCAACGACCAACACCGATGCGCCAGGGACACCTGGCACTCCTCCCATGAGTACACCACTTCCCTGTTGCGCCTTTTCCAAACAATGAGCAGCTTCCTGCGCAGCCATGCGTCCAGCGACTTCACTCATTGGCGCCAGTAAAGGCAATCCTCCGGCCTCATCGGTTATGGTTTCGTAAGCGATACAGGTGGCACCAGACTCAACAAGCAATTGCGTCTGTTGAGCATCTGGAGCTAAATGCAAATAGGTGAACAAGGTCTGGCCCTCACGCAACATTTTACATTCCTGAGCTTGTGGCTCCTTCACCTTCACAATCAGGTCAGCCCGAGCAAATATCTGCTCGGCTGAGTCGGCGATGTCAGCACCGGCTTGCCGGTAATCATCATCAGAGAAACCTACGCCGGCGCCTCCATTCATTTCCACCATGACTTCATGGCCTTGGCGCACTAGTTCCGCTGCTCCGGCTGGAGTCAGACCAATTCGGTATTCGTGATTCTTAATTTCTTTTGGTACACCAATCAGCATGTCGGACACCCCGTGGACAATCGCTAAATAGATGGCAGAAATTATAGAGAGAGAACAGCCAAATTTTTTGCCGAATTGCTTGCCAGGAACAAATATTTCAGTATATTTTCCTGTAAAAACTAATTTTCACGGTATTTTTTACCGGTATAGATATTATGAGCAGCAACTATCAACTGAGCACCATCGACAAGAAAATCCTGCGCGAATTACAACAGGACGGACGCATTACCTTCTCGGAGTTGGCGAAACGAGTGGGGCTTTCCACCAGTCCGTGTCTGGAGCGGGTCAGGCGCATGGAACGGGATGGAGTTATTAACGGCTATACCACCTTACTCAATCCGCATTTTCTTGATGCCGACCTGATCGTATTTGTACAAATTCGATTGACACGAACGTCACAGGATATTTTTGAGCGTTTCAAAAAAGCAGCAATCGAGTTAGAGGAGGTACAGGAGTGCTATCTGATTTCCGGCAACTTCGATTATTTAATCAAAGCGCGGGTATCGGACATGGACTCCTATCGAAAATTCCTGGGAACGACCTTGTTAACTCTCCCGGATGTTCAGGAAAGTACCAGCTATGTTGTGATGGAATTAGTTAAGGAGACGCTGGCACTGCCGGTTCCGAAGTAAACCAGAAGCAGAAAAAACGTGCCTGGAAACAGTCTTCCTCAGTTTCGCTCCCCATACACATCTTCCAGGCGGGCTGCCCGCAGCATATTGGTTAATGCGTAGTTGCCCTCATGACAGGCGAACTCATAGATAGGTGCATCGAGTTTAGCAAAATGCACTACGGCAGTGATGCGATCGACAAAAGTAGCCGGGTCATCCACCGTGAATTCGTACACCATGGCGTTTTCCCCGACCCGGGTAAAGCGCTCGGTCAGCACCATATGTTCGGCGCTGCCGTAGGCCCGCGCCCGCATGTAAATACTGGCCATTTTGGGATTGAAATGGCGGGTCTCTACAACCAGCGTATCACCGTCCCAATGTCCGCGTGAGTTGCCGGTCCAGGTTTCTATTCGTTTATCCAAAAATGGCCTGCCATCCAAAGGAATTATGCGCGGATCATTCCCTAATTCGGTATAGAGCACTACATGATCTTTGGTGATAACAAACTGAACATTGTTGTTGTAGGAATTCGCTTTGATGTAAGGGCCGGTAGACTGCGCGAACAACAAACAACGGGAAGCCAGTCCAAAATCCTCTGGACGATCACAAGACACTGCGCCAAAGGAAATACGCACTGGTCTGTCGGCAATCACTACCAGACCGTCGTTACAAGGATTAGAGGGCGGCGGCGAACGTTGAGTAATGACACCGTTTTGCGTGGTGGGGATGCGTCCATCTCGCGGATAGACGATCATCGAAGTGCGGGTATTGGGAAAAGGCTCGTCGTAGTAAGACCAGAACGTGTTGTAGGCTCCGGTGTCGTCCGTTGGCACCTCCAGAATGCGCTGAGACACATTGCTCTCTCGCTGCGCCCTCCTCTCTTCGCTGGAATCCAGTCGGCCGAATTTCTCCTCCAGCTCCTCGGCATTAAGAAACTCTCTCTCACCGAATGCGCGTGGCCGTTCGAAAGGCGTGGAGTCATTGAAATTCCACACCCCATTCAGATCGGGGTAACCATGCTCGGTGCGGGGTACGCGATAAGTTGAAGTCGTCTCCTGTGCAACGGCTGTGCACGGCGGCCCAAGGCAAACCAACAGTAGTGCTAAACGGATCAGCCCTGGGCTTAGTGTTCTATGCACTTTGCAGAACGGGACGCTGCTGCAGAAAATCAGTGATTTGCTCGTAAGCCAGGCCAAATTCCAATACCCGCTGGTCGTCTCCAAATTTACCCATTACCTGCATTCCCATGGGCCGTCCCTGTGCATCGAAACCAACTGGCACATTGATAATGGGCAGGCCACCGAGGCTGCCAAGAATGACTACCTCCATCCAACGATGATAAGTATCCATCGGCCGGCCGTTAACTTCGGTTGGCCAGTGTTGCTCTTTAGGATAAGGAAAGACCTGTGCGGTGGGTAATATCAGAAAATCATACTGCTCGAACAAACGATCCAGCTCCCGGTACCAGGCAGCACGAATGCGTCTGGCATTCGATTCATCGCCGTCAGTTAAAATCAACGACTGTTCGACTTCCCATATCAACTCCGGCTTCAACAAGGCTCGCATCTCCGGTTGATCATAGTAACGCCTGGAACTGCGACCTCTTCCACGATGGCGTAGCGTAGTCCAGCATTCCCACAGATCGGTTAGAGTGAATAGCGGCAAGGTGGCTTCAACTGACGCACCGGTTTCAGCTACTTGCTGCAAACTGGATTCGCATAAATCTGTTACACCTGGCTCCATAGCAAGATAGCCACCCAAATCTCCAAACCAGGCAATCTTCACATTACTCAGATCAAGGGGATTGAAATCTCTGGCAACGCGCGAGGCAGCAATGGTATCCAATAAGGCAATAGTATCCATGGTATTCCTGCCCATGGGACCCGACGTAGAGAGCGCGCGAGGCTCTGAATCGGCTCCACTCATTACATTCACACTGGGCCGGTAGCCGATCACATTGTTAAAGGCACCGGGGTTACGCAGCGAACCCATCATGTCGCTGCCATCGGCGACGGGTAGCATATGGGTGCCCAATCCACTCGCGGCTCCGCCGCTGCTACCGCCAGAGGTAAGATCAGGATTCCAGGCGCTGCCTGTGGCACCAAACACTGGGTTATAAGACTGGGAACCCAAACCAAATTCTGGTGTATTGGTTTTGCCGATGAAGATAGCGCCGGCACCGCGCATACGGGCAACGATCGCATCGTCTCGCTCAGCCACTCTCTCTGCGAACATGGGAGAACCACTGGTAAAGCGCAGCCCTGCTACTGCTCTCAAGTCTTTCACTGCATGGGGAAAACCATGCATCCAGCCTTTATCAGCTCCCCGGGCCAATTCTTCATCGGCTAACAACGCTTGCCGCAATAGCGACTCTTCATCGGGCATACTGACAATGGCGTTGTAGACAGGATTGTGACGCGCGATATGCGCCAGGTATGCCTGCATCACTTCATTGCAACTCACTTGCTTGGCATGAATGGCCCGCGACAGAGTCAGGCCATCCATATCGACAATGGCCCCTGGCATACTGGCCGCAAAGGCAGACTCGGTGAGTGCAAACGGGGTAGCAACAGCTGCACCGAAGCTAAGACTATGACTTAGAAACTGACGCCTTTTCATGACGACTCCTGTGTTCATTGTTCTCTTTGTTATTGTCTCTTCGCTGCTCGGCTTGTTGTTGAATATAGCCAAAACCAATTCGCCAGTTTCCCCAGGCGCACCCCAGTTAACTGCTTTCCAATTTATTGGTTTTTATTGTGTTTTGTCTCTCCAGCCTGGAACAATCGATTATTGACCAACTAGACACAAAGGCCAAGCTTGCCTATGCTGCGAGAGATTGAAAATCCACTATAGGCCCCGCTATGTCCAGACCGTGCAGCTTTATCGGAATCTCTTTTCTGGCTTCATTAATCGCCACCGGTGTGACAACTGCCTACGCACAAGCAACTCAAACAACCGTTGATGAAGACACCATCAGAGAGCTGGTGGACCGGCTGGATCTGGAAAGCTACAAAGCCACGATTAAAGGGCTGACCCAATTTGGGGATCGACGCCAGGGCACGACACGCAATCGCCAGGCTGTGGATTGGATCGAAGAACGGCTGGAATCCTATGGCTGCCCTACCGGGCGCATCGACTACGTATTTGACCCGGAACCGCGCCCGCCCCGCACTCGCATTCCACAATCTGATTTGAATGTAGAACGCTACACTCGAACCGGTGGCAGGATCGGGCGCAACGGCAATGGGCCCGGTGGCTCATCCATCTATGGCTATCGGGTACGAACCGGCGTCAATCGCAATCTGGAAGCGCAGCCCGATGAACGTATTCGCGAGCTGAATCGCGAAGAGCCAGAAAATGGACCACGCTCTGAAGTGTTCTGCACCAAGGTCGGCAGCACGCGCCCGGATCAGATGTACATCATTGGTGCCCACATGGACGGACACGGAGTTAATGAAGCTGTTAACGACAATGGCTCTGGTACAGCGATCGTTATGGAACTGGCTCGTATCTTTAGCTCCCCTGATGTGGAAACCGATATCAGTATTCGCTTCGCCTTGTGGAATAACGAAGAGACAGGTCTAAATGGTGCGCGGGCTTACTTCGATCAGCGTCGTGAGTTACAAGGCATCGAGAGTCCGGCTGGATCAGGTGAGTACCCGGAGCCGGTTTGGCTGGGTATGGTTCAACACGACATGATGTTATGGGATCACGGCGCACCGAATGCGGAAGGCATAGTCAGCAGGGATCAGCGCCGGGAGGCAGATGTGAACATTGAATTCCAATCTGTGTCGGCACTGGTTGATGAATCCATGCGTCTGGCTTTCTTTTTCAAGGCTGCAGCCGACACCTATACCACCGACTACCCCGCCACTGTTGGTCCGCATATGACCAATACCGATTCCAGTGTCTTCATGAATACCGTCCCTTCCATTAGCCTGCGGGAAAACGAGCGCGGCGCCCATACCGGTGCCGGCTGGAACCCCACCTGGCATACCCCACTGGACGTATGGACCACCTTTACCGATGACGATTTTCGGCTGGGGCTTAATGCGGCGCAGATAACTCTTTCGGCAATTGCCCAACTTACCGAAACCAGGCTGCTTGACTAGTTGCTGACTGACAAGGCGCTAGGGAGAATCCAGATTGACCGCGGCCGCAGCCATTTCAATAGCTTCCCAAACGGCCCGGATTCTGGGGGCAAAGCGCAGGTCCGGATGGGTGAGAATCCACAGTTGTCCGCTGAATTGACCCACCTTGAAAAGTCTCTTCAAACCACGTTCCTGTTGATCAGATGGCAACACAGCAAGGCCTATTCCTTGCTGGGCTAAAGCTGCCATCGTTGAAAGATCATTCGCTCTGGCGACAACCTGGTCGCCATAGTTTGCTTCCAGCCATTGAAAGACTGGCAACCTCATCATGCTGCTGTCTGCCCCAATCAGAGTAGCTCCCTGCAGTTCTTTTTGCTGGGTCAGATTTCTTGGTTTCCTGCCGTCACTGCAAACCCACCAACTCAAACTCATGAGTCGTTTACCCACCAGATTCTCTGGAGGATTTGGTGTCGCTCTTAAGGCAATATCAGCTTCCCGTCGGTTTAAATCGTAGTCGCTATCCCCTACTGAAATCTCCACAGTGATGCGAGGATTGGTTTTGCGGAGTTGCTTGAGTGCCCGAGGCAGTATGGTGCGAGCCAGGTTGGGCGCGGTAGTGACTTTTACTTTTCCCGCTGGCTCCAGTTCCTGACCAGCAATTTCCAACTGAATTTTGTTGATGGCGTCCTCCGCATCTCGACTCAGTTGCAGCATGCGCTCGCCCAACGCAGTCAGCACATAGCCCTGCGGCAGCCGTTCAAACAAGCGTGCATTGAGCGAAGTCTCCAATTCACCCAGTCGCCGAAAAACCGTGGAGTGATTGACCCCTAGTTGACTGGCAGCTCCACTCAGGGATCCAGCATCTGCAATCGCGATAAAGACTGCTAAATCATTCCAATTCATGTGTTTGCATTCTTGCAAATTAAAATTGCATATTTTGCTAATTTATTTGCAACTATACAAGCTCTATAGTTTCCACCGTAACTCAACATTTACGGAGATTTAATCATGAAAAACTATGAAAACTATGGCGCTACCGTGCTACGTGTCGCACTCGGCATTATCTTTCTGGCCCACAGTGCTTATCTGAAACTCGTTGTATTCACAGTGCCTGGCACAGTTGGCTTCTTCGAATCTCTGGGGCTTCCGGCGGTATCTGCCTATCTGGTAATAGGTGCAGAAATTGTTGGTGGTGTTCTCTTGATTCTCGGAGTCCGCGTACGTGAAACAGCAGCGGTTCTTGCCGTTGTTGCACTCGGCGCAACCTGGGCACACGCGGGAGCCGGATGGGTATTCAGCAACGAAGGGGGCGGCTGGGAGTATCCACTGTTTCTCGCCATAACCTGTTTCGTACAAGTGTTACTCGGTGCAGGTGAACTTCGAGTGCAACTGCCGCAGGCACAAGCTCAGGCAGAGCCAGCATGATTCATAACTATCACGCGCACATTTATTTCGATGCGAAAGAAGAAGAGTTTGCCCGGGATCTGCGCAAGCAGATCTCGGGCAAATTCTCCGTTGTTGTGGGACGCATGCACCTGCAACCAGTAGGCCCTCATCCGAAGGCGATGTTCCAGGTATTGTTCTCCAGTGAATTGTTCGCAACTCTGGTTCCCTGGTTACAGAGTGCGCGAAAAAAACTGGATGTTTTGATCCATGCTGAATCCGGTAATGACATGGAGGACCACACTCAACTTGCGATGTGGTTAGGCAACTCGCTGCCGCTGGACCTCTCCAAATTTTAGCGAGTTCTAACTCTGTATTTAGCGGCTGTTCAGCCTTGGGTGGCGAGATTCGCCACTGTCACCATCCATCTCCGTTTTTATCTCTTAGTTTTCAATAACTTAGAACTTGGCATGCTTGCTGCTTGATTAACATTAGTGAGAGCTTGGAGCGATGATTATGAGAACTGAAATGGAAACCGACGGACTACCTGTCGTAATAAAAGCAGTAGCGCTGGTGGTGGTTGCGATTTTTGCCATCATCGGCGTGATTGGCCTGGTCCTGCCAATCATTCCCGGGATTATCTTTCTCGGACTCGCCGCTTTCCTGCTGGCCAAAGTATCGAGCCGCTTTGCTTTTTATCTGGATAACCAACCGCTATGGCAGAAGTTACGCAGGCGCTGGCACTCTGTGCGCATCTTGTCCATCACCCAGCAAGTAAAGCTGGTGGCGCTGTATACAGTTCGAAGCGTGGTGGAGGGGATTGAGAATCTGAGCCAGTCAATAAGGAAGCGATTCAACTAACCGGTTTTGTTGCTGGTCCCCTGTTAAGGTGCCGGTGCAAAACCGAGAAGCCAATTAGCCCGGACACAATCGATCCGACGATGATACCGAAGCGCTCGTCGAACAACATATTCACTCCCGTTGCTTCGAAGGCAAGCGATCCGATAAACAGACTCATGGTAAATCCAACACCACAGAGTGCAGCAGTTCCATAAAGCGAAACTGTATCCATCCCCTTGGGTAAACTGGTCAAGCCAGACTTAACTGCCAACCAGCAAAAACCAAATATCCCAATCTGTTTGCCTACAACCAGTCCAAGCGCGATGCCAACCGGGACCGGATGCAAGAACTGGCTGCTGTCCATGGTGCGCATGTCGACACCGGCATTAACGAAGGCGAACAGCGGCAACACACAGTAAGCCACCACACCGTGCAAATCGTGTTCGAGTTCCGTGAGCGGACAATGCGTTTCATCCTCTTTGTTGATCATAGGAATGAATGCAGCCACGATCACACCCGCCAGGGTGGCATGCACACCGGATTTCAACATCGCCACCCACATCACCAAACCGATGAGCATGTAAGGACTCTTGTCCACGATGTTTCGCTTGTGCAGCCACCACAAAACGGGAAGGCACAATAACGCCAGTGCAAGAGCAACCAGAGAAATCTGGGACGTATAAAAAACAGCGATGATGACTATGGCACCGATGTCGTCAATTATCGCCAACGATGTCAAAAAGACCTTGATCGAGGTTGGCACATTCGATCCAAGCAGTGCCAATATTCCCAATGCGAATGCGATATCAGTCGCCGCAGGGATCGCCCAACCCTGAACTGCAAATTCGTCACCAGAATTGAAATACACATAGATGAGTGCTGGTACCAACATTCCTCCTATGGCACCGATACCCGGCAATACGATATTTTTAGGATCCGACAATTCGCCAGCAACGATTTCTCGTTTCAATTCCAGACCAACGAGAAAGAAAAACATGGCCATCAAGCCATCGTTGATCCAAAGCAGCAGCGGCTTGGCAATTTCCAGATCGCTGATGCGCAGTTCCACCGGAACATCCAGTAGCAGCTGATAGTATCCCGCGAGCGGACTGTTAGCGCAGAAAATAGCGAGCAAGGCGGCACCGATCAGCAGAACTCCGCCCGCGGATTCATGCGCAAGGAAATCCTGGATGAAATCAGGTGGCGCCAGTGTATTGCCTCTGCGTGCGATCTGTTTACTCAATTACCCGTACCTCATCGTATTGCGGCGTTGCCCACTCATGACAGATATCGGCAATATAGTTTGGAATCTCACTCGCTGATAGGGCCTCGGGAATTCGAATATCCTCAGCAGGCCGAATCTTACCTTCGTTACCCACATAACAGACCTCCCAGGCATCAACGCGGCGGCGCACTATGATAGTGCGACCGAAAACATCCAACTTGAGATTTCTGGCTGGCTGAGACATTCGAAATTTTCCCAAGAATGTTATACCCCTAATGTTAATAGTTTCTCTATCGAGTTGCCCCGCTATAATCATTCCAAATCTGGTGATCGATCTGGCCATGAAAAGAATAAGAAACCAACGAGGATTCACCCTGCTTGAACTGTTAACAGTTACCGCAATACTTGGCACCCTGGCCTCTATTGCGATTCCTGCTTATCAGCAATACAGCCTGCGAGCACGGTTTTCAGAAGCCCTGCTGGCAACGACACCCTGGAAAAATGCTATGGAACTCGCCGCATTCAGAGGCCTGGTGAGTAATCCTAACCAGTTCCAATCCGGTACCAATGGCATTCCCAATTGGCAGTGGCCTGGTTTTGGTGGCGGAGCCGATAACTATTTCATCGGCGTGTTCAGTGGCCAGATATTTGTCATGTGGTGGTTTGATGGCAGTCTGCTGGCGGGTCACTCATACACTCTGCGTGCCATGGATGCTGATCCCCCCATTGAATGGGTGGAAGGTGGCAGTTGCCAATGGGCCGGATACTGTTGATCCTCACTATTCAAAACTGATTTATGTGCCCCGTTCTTTAGAGTTCTCATGTTTTAAAGCGCTATAATCGGCGCCCTATTATTGAGTACCTATGCAAAAAGCGAGATGCGGCCCCTTCGCAAACAACAAGGATTCACCTTACTGGAATTGCTGACCGTGACGGCGATTCTCGGCACACTGGCATCAATTGCCGTGCCTGCTTATCAACAGTACGGCTTGCGAGCCCGCTTTTCGGAAGCGATTTACGCCACAACGCCCTTTAGAAATGCTGCTGAACTCGCCGCATTTCGTGGTCTGGTGCAGTTTCCTGGTCAGTTTAACTCTGGTACTAACGGTATCCCGCCCATGACAACGCCCTGGTCCAATCCCAATCAGAATCAGATGATTGGCCTGTGGGGCGGCACGATTTTCGTCATGTGGTGGTTCGATGGGACCGAGTTGTCCGGGCACTCCTACACTCTGCGTGCGGTGAATGCCGATCCTCCCATCGAATGGGTACAGGGTGGGAGCTGCCAGGCGGCGGGATACTGCTAACGAAGCCCGTCAAGATAGTAACACTTCGCCTCATTTAGCACCAAAATCAGGCGCTTTCGGTAGAATTTTACAGTATTGACTCTCATTCTACGAAACGGCTTTGCGTCCCAATCACAGGAGCCAGCATAGAGGCTCGCGTAATTCGGTGAAGGTGATGATCAGTGGACTCAAATCGTCACCAACTTTGGCCTGCCTCGAAATCCAAATAGTTTTTCCAACACTTCAGCTTCCTTGACGAAACAATCGGCTCCGATAACACTTTCACCGATTCTTCACCATGGGGTATTGAAGGCGCCTTCTACTACGCAAGATTCCGCGTAGACATCTAATTCTGATTTAAGACAACAAAAAGGGGAGCTTTAGCTCCCCTTTTTGTGCAAGTGACTTCTATGTGCTGGTTTGCCGTGTACTGATTTTATTGCGAGGCTCGAATCGCAGAAAAAGTCGGTGAATTAATCGTTTCCAAGGCCATCATTTGTCGTTCGTTATAGGTGATCCATCCCTGCACCGTGTCGCAATAAGTTCTGCGAATACGAGAAGACGTCCTCGCTTCTTTAGTGCAATAAACCTGTTGCAAGATCGGCTTTCCTTTATTGTAGGCCATGAGTTCCTCCTCGCTCATCGATGCGAAGGGTTGCGGCATCGTACAAGACGTCAGGATCAGGCATGCAGCTGATAAAGCGAGAAGTGTTTTCATAACCGATTCCTCTATTTCAATAAGATAGCTCAGCAGATCGATTTCATTCAAGGCATTTCAGGTTTTGGCCCCAGCTCGTCGCCAGGCCCCAGATTCCGGTGTTTCCTGCTATTCCCGTCATCGCTATCCAACTGCTCCTGGGTCCGCCTGACCCATTTGCCTTGGCATTTTCCGGGCACTGTTTTAGGCTTGGGAACATACATTGGCGCTGTGCCCACGCCAGCAGATAACCATAAGGAGAACTCCAATGCGTAGCCCATTCACCCGATTAGTCGCCATCGCTGGCATCTCCCTGCTGGTGGCCGGACCAGCGACACTGGCACAAGACATCGATCCAGATGAACTGGGATTCATCATCGGCACCCCGGATGTTTTGGAGCCAGCAGAAGGCTCACGTTCGGTCCTTATCTATGGTGATCCATCCAAGCCAGGTCTGTATGTGATGCGCATTACATTCCAGCCCGGCACTGGCAGTCGTCCTCACTACCACAGTACCGCTCGCTACATCACAGTTATAAAAGGAACCTGGTATACCTCATACGGTCCGGTTTCCGATATCTACGATCCTGACAATATGAAAGCAGTGCCTGAAGGCACTTTCATCTACCAACCTCCCGGCGGTCATCACTATGACATGGCCAAAGACGAAGCGGTTACAGTTCAAATTATGGGAATGGGGCCAGTTGTCACTACTTCGATCCCACAACCTGAAATCGGAAGGACTTACGCAAACCCACAATGATAGACCTATTTCTTGCGCTTGCCTTTGAGCATGCTCTTGAAGCGATCCGCGAATGTCTCGTGCTTTAAATCCGTAAGCTCGCCTGCATCAAGAAAGACGCGGTCGCATTGCGGGCAGGATTCCATCCAGATATGGGTCTGCACAGGATCTTCTATTTTGTCCATTTGCACATTGCAGACCGGGCAACAGATATCATCGATCTTGTCATACTTCTTACCCAAAGAGGGTGAACCGACGTCGAGGAAAGACTCCGCCATCCACTGCGCGAAAGTCTCTGTGAGCATGTGAGCCTCAACCAGAATGCCATAACACCGATTACAACGATCCAGTTTAATCTGCTCGTGCACTTTGGATTCCAGCTCACCACTGCACTTCGGGCATTCCATTGTTCCATCCTCGGATACTGCGGCAACCAGTCGGGCGCAAAAATACTAGCTTATGCCATTCAAATAGCAAGAGTTCCACTACCACTATTAACTTGAACGAGCTCCCCTCATTCTTTGTGACAGT
>JANQJM010000167.1 GCA_028281635.1 Pseudomonadales bacterium
TCGCAAGCTGGCATAGCCAGAATGTAAACCCCCACAAGCAGGCAGGTTACAGCATCGTCACTATCAGTTTTAAAGAAACCGGAGTAGCTCCGGGCGACATTACTGATCAGCAACTCGATTTCCTGGCAGACATCGCTGACACTTACTCTTTTGGAGAGGTTCGGATCACTCATGAACAGAATATCGTGCTTGCCGATGTTCGCCAGGACCAATTGCATGACCTCTACAAGGCTCTGCAGACAGAGTTTCTTGCCACACCGAATCTAGGTCTGATGACAGACATTATTTGCTGCCCCGGTGGTGACTTCTGTGCCCTAGCCAATGCCAAGTCGATTCCGATTGCCGAATCCATTCAACGGGAATTTCCCGATCAGGAAGAACTGATGAATATCGGAGAGCTCGATATCAATATCTCTGGATGCATGAACGCCTGCGGACATCACCATGTAGGCAATATCGGCATACTCGGCGTTGATAAAAAAGGCGAAGAGTTCTATCAGGTTTCCCTCGGCGGCTCCTCAAAAAATGATGCCAGCCTGGCAAAGATCATCGGCCCCGCATTTGCTCAGGAAGAAATTCCCGCAGTGCTACGTAAAATCATTAATGTCTACAAAGCTAATAGACAAGAGAATGAATCATTTCTCACTACTTATCAGCGAATCGGACTAGATCCATTCAAGGAAACAGTTTATGCAAAAGCTGATTAAAGACGGAGAGCTGGTTCAAGACCCATGGACAGTATTGAAAGAAGCAACAGGTCCAGAAGTCCTGCGCGCGGTACCTGGTAAAAATTTCATTGTTCCGCTTGGTTTCTGGAAACTCTATCAGGATGAAATTAGTGACTACGGCGGTGATTTCGCAATTTGGCTGGACAGTCATGAGCATGTGAATGAGATTGGTGACAGCCTGAATACGTTTCCCTTGATCGCGCTTAACTTCCCGGTGTTTTCAGATGGCAGATCTTATACAAACGCTCGGGAACTGAGAGAAAGATATAATTACCAAGGGGAGATACGCGCCATAGGGGATGTATTACGCGACCAACTTTTCTACATGTCAAAGTGCGGATTTAATGCGTTCTCTTTACGACATGATCAAGACACTGAAGAATGCTTAGCGGCATTCAACGATTTCAAGACCAGCTATCAGGCAACGATTGTAGAACCAGCTCCCTTGTTCCGCCGACGCTAACTGGCTATAGTCATCTCGAATTCTCTGTTTTCCCCAGAGTGAAAGTGCTCTAACGCTTATTCCATGGAACAAGATTCACTTCTCTTTTCGTTCTTTTTAATTTTCACTGGTGCAGCCATATTGAGCACGGCTGCGCTGTTCCTGAGACAACCACTGTTGGTTGCTTACATAGTGGTCGGGATTGTACTCGGACCCTTTGGCCTTGAGTACATTTCCGACCCTTCACTGCTGACTGATATAGCTGAGTTCGGAATCATATTTCTACTTTTTCTGTTGGGACTGGACATGCAGCCTTCAAAGCTATTTGCTACTTTGAAGAAAACATTTCTGGTCACTCTAGCCAGCTCGCTGGTTTTCGTTCTTATTGGCTATGGCACAGGCCTGCTATTTGCTTTCAGTCAACTCGAATCCCTGGTCATTGGATTCGCCATGATCTTCTCAAGCACTATCATCGGGATCAAACTGTTGCCAACCACGGTGCTGCATCAGAAACACATGGGTGAATTAATGGTAGGGATCTTGCTACTTCAGGATTTCATTGCCATTTTCATTCTGGTTTTCCTGGAATCCGGCAGCCAGGAAGAAGTCAGCACCCTGCGCGTCCTGTTGGCTCTGCCAATGTTGGTCGGCCTGGCCTATCTTTGCACCCGTTTCTTGTTGATTTATCTGGTCGCACGCTTTGACCAGTTCAAGGAATACATTTTTTTGCTGGCAATCGGCTGGTGCCTGGGTATCGCTGCAGTCGCCGCAGGAATTGGTCTCTCTGCTGAAATTGGTGCCTTTGTCGCTGGCGTTTCACTCGCCACCAATCCAATCTCACAATACATCGCATACAGTTTGAAACCTTTACGGGACTTTTTCCTGGTCTTGTTCTTCTTTTCACTCGGCGCACAATTCAATATCAACCTGTTAGGAGAAATATTACTGCCCGCTTTGCTACTTGCTGCGCTTGCGCTGAGCGTGAAGCCGGTAGTATTCCACTACCTGCTACGTAGATTTAGCGAAAGAAATCGTTTGGCCTGGGATGCGGGCTTGCGGCTTGGACAGATTAGCGAGTTTTCGCTGTTGATTGCCTTCGTTGCCGCGCAATATGAAGTGATAGGTGAACGGGCTTCGCTGCTGATTCAAATGTCGGCGATCCTGACTTTCCTGGTGTCTTCCTACATCGTCGTGCTGTTTTGCCCAACACCAATCGCACTCTCCAGCAAACTGCGTCGGGATTAGCTCACCTCCACACCCTTTGTTTCGCCTTCTATCGTTCGTGTTCGAGCACGAAGCGACCTACCGCCCCACCCTTTAGCACAGTAGCCAGGCTTGCTTCTAACTGATCCATACCGATGTTGGTAGAAATTGCATCAAGACCATCCAACTTCCATTCGTTAGCTAACTTCTGCCAGGTTTCTTTCTTTTTGGCCAGGGGCAGTTCTACGGAATCCACACCTAACAGATTCACGCCACGCAGGATAAACGGTAAAACACTCGCCTGAAACATCGGTGATTGAACAAGTCCACAGGCCGCCACACTGGCTCCATACTGCAAACTCTTGATCACGTTGAAAAGTGTGTCTCCACCTACAACATCAACAGCACCTGCCCATTGTTCCTTAAGCAAGGGTTTCGGCGATGATTCAGATAACTCGGTGCGATCGATGATATTGCTGGCACCACACTGTGTTAACAAATCATGATTGGATTGCTTGCCGGTACTTGCCGTTACATTGAACCCAAGTTTGGCCAGCAGCATAACTGCAATGATACCTACGCCTCCAGTTGCACCAGTCACTAGCACATCGCCTTGAGATGTTTGAAGACCATTGGCTAACAACTTGTCTATGCACAAAGCTGCTGTGAAGCCGGCGGTACCTAATCGCATTGCGTCCAACGGACTCAGAGAGGCCGGAATAGGAATGACCCAGGCTGCGGGCACACGAATGTATTGACCGAAACCTCCAGCGGTATTCATGCCAAGGTCATACCCCGACACGATAACGCTATCGCCTGCGGCAAAATCAGCATTAGTCGACTCCTCAACAATCCCCGCCGCATCGATACCAGGTGTATGAGGATAGTTACGGGTAACCCCTTTGTTGCCGCTGGCCGAGAGTGCATCTTTAAAGTTTAAACAAGAATAGGAAACACGAATCAGGACCTCACCATCGGGAAGGTCGCTTAACTGCTTTTCAACGATTGATCCCTGGTAGGTCTTTTCTTCTACTTCAGTTACTTCGAAAGCTCTGTATGTCGTCAATTTCTATTCCTTGTATTTAATTCTATTGGTACGTATCGATGTTTGAGCGCTCAAACCAGCGGGACATTGCTCTATCGATGCTCTGCTCTAACACTCGACCAAGGCGATCCTGTATGGTCTTGCGAAATTCGTACTCCACTTCGTACACATCACCCCCTTCACAGGCATTGAGAATGCATTCATCACTGGTCTTTATCTCATCGACCATATAACGTTCTTTGGCCTGGGTTCCCACCCAGGTTTCACCAGTAGATATCTTATCGATCTCCACACTGGGGCGATGATCCTTTACCCAGGATTTAAACAGATCGTGAATGGTCTCTACGTCTTCCTGAACCTTGTCTCTGCCTTTCTGAGTGATCTCACCGAAAGTAGTCAGGGTTCGCTTGTATTCACCAGCGCTGATGATTTCGTAGTCGACATCATACTTCTTTAGCACACGGTGAAAATTTGGAAGTTGCACCAGAACGCCAATCGAACCAATTATGGAGAATGGAGCGGCGACCAATTTGTCTGCCAGACAGGCCATCATATAACCTCCGCTGGCAGCGACTTTGTCAACGCAAATAGTTAAAGGAATGCGTGCGTTCTTTAGTCTGACGAGTTGTGAGGACGCCAACCCATAGGCATGCACCATACCGCCGGGGCTTTCCAGGCGGAGCAGCACTTCATCATCGGAAGTGGCCATCGAGAGCACTGCAGAGATTTCTTCACGCAGACAAGCCACGGCATCGGCAGCGATGTTGCCCTTAAAATTCAATACATAGGTGCGCTTTTTGTCAGCCGATTTATGGTCAGACTCTGCTTTCTTTTGTGCCGCTTTCAGCTCTTTCTGCTCGGCCTTGTGCTTCTTCTTTTCTTCTTTGTGGACGGACTTGAGCGCATCCTTATCCAACACCGCCGAGCGGATCGAGTCTTTCATTTCCTCAAAATGATCATTAAGGAAGGAAACCTTAAGAGATCCTTTTTTGCCTGGCTTCTTTCCCCGCTGCCCGCTAGCTGCAGCTACCCCAATAACAATCACCAGGGCTACAACGATAGTCGCAACTTTGGCCAGAAACATTCCGTATTCAGCTAAGAATTCCACTTATTTCACCTATTTAGATCAGATACTTCAGGCTGATTTATATCTCAACCAGTCTTGGATTGCATCTGCCGCACGAAGTTGTCGATCAGCTCTCCGGCCACACTGATCTTGCGCGAAGGAGTATTTGGAAGTTCGTCGTAGGTATACCAGTCTGCTTCCTCTATCTCACCAGGCTCGGGGACAATCTCGCCCGACTTGTAATCAGCATAGAAACCAAGCATGAGCTGAGAGGGGAACGGCCAGGACTGACTCTTGAAATAGCGAATATTGTGTACATCCAGCCCAGATTCTTCCTTAACTTCTCTAAGAACCGTGTCTTCTGCAGATTCCCCCACTTCGATAAATCCAGCCAGGCAACTCAGAAAACCAGAACGATAACGAGCGTTTTTCGCTAACAGCATCTTGTCGCCTTTGATCACCAATACGATGACACAGGGATTGATGCGAGGAAAAAAGTGACGATTGCAGCGCAAACAATGTACGGCAAGCTGTTTTGGGTCAGGTACAGTGGGTTCACCGCAGGAACCGCAATACCGATGTCCTTTATACCAATCCAGTATTTGGTTGGCTTTACCTGCAGTCGCCAGTGCTCGATCAGAGTTAAACAAGAGGCTGCGCAATGAGGCCGGTTCGGCGTTATCCGGAATGTGCTTATCGGACTCAAGATCCATGACCACCAGATTTCTTCGGCCTGTTGAGACCAGCAGCAAGGTCTTGGCTATCGCGAGCTGATCCGGAACCGAACCGACTGTCCAAAGGTAGCGCTGCTCTTGCACAATAATGCGGCCATCTCTAAACAGTATGACTTCATCTGTGGAGCTGAGCTCTGCCGAGTTGAGGAAATGGTTGAGCATTAGCTTGCTTGTATCAACGATTGAGTGTTATGGGAACTATACCAGCAGTGCCCGAAACGAAAAAAGGCAACGCATAAGCGTTGCCTTTTTCGAAAACTGCGAAAACAGATAGGAAACCCTTAACGGATGGGCTCTGAGAAGAATCCCCAAAATAAATACATAATGATGGTACAGGTCACCAGAGTAGCCAGCATTACAGGTAATCCTTTTCTCATCCAGAGGTAAGGCGTAATCGCCAGACTGGGATCTCCAGCGTCTTTTGCCATCTTCTCAGAGATAGTGACGATAAACACATTTGCAGTTGAGCCAATGTGGGTACCATTGCCGCCCATGCCGACCCCAGCGGCCAGGCCCCAGAATAATGGCGTGACATTAATACCCTGAGTTTCCATGCCGGCAATGATTGGAATCATCGCAGCTGTAAAAGGAATGTTATCGATTGCCGCAGACAGAATTGCTGCCACCCACATTAGCAGTAATGTGGCCGTCAACAGGTCTTCTTGCACAAACGGAATTATGAATTGGCCGAGATACTCCAGAAACTGGCTGTGCTCAACGCCGCCAACAATAATGAACAGAGAAATGAAAAACATTAGAAGCGCCAACTCGGTGTGCGCGAACGCTTCTTCCATATCGATGTCTTTACCAATAAACGCCAGTGCAGTCAGACCCAGTGCCGTTACGAACCAGGGTTCCCAATGCAATGCGTTATGCATGACGAAACCTATCACCATAATGCCCAACACACCCATGGCGCCATACCAGGTCTTGGGATCTGACAGAGGTTCGCGATCGGTAAGATCTAACTCATGAGGGGTTACTGCCAACTCTTCCTTGAACAGATAGCGCAGCATGAACAATACGACCAGCCAAGCTACCAACACCATCCAACCCATGTGAATCAGGAATGTGTTGAAGTCGATATCAAAGGCTGAACCAATCATGAGATTGGGTGGATCACCTACCAGTGTCGCTACTCCGCCGGTATCAGATAGAAGCGCAGCCGCCAACAAAAACGGAATAGCACTGACACGCAATGACTGGCAGATAAGAATGATCAGCGGGCCGAAGATTACAACTGTCGTAACATTATCCAGTAATAATGAAAGACCAGTTACCAGGGAACCGATGAGGGCCAGTAGCAGATACAATCTGCCCTTACTGAAGTCTGCTGCCCAGTAGGCCAATTGTTGGAAGCCGCCGGTTGGGATCATGATCGCCACAATCGTCATCATACCGCCCAGTAGAAACACCACATTCCAATCGATGGCATGCACGGCTTCTTCGGGGTTATAGAAACCCATAATTTGGCCAACGACGATCATCGTTGCCGCGCCAGCCATAGCGCACTTTACTCGGTGAACCTTGTGCAGTTCCTCGGTAAAAATGCCAATAAACGTGACAGCCAGAATGACGGCTGACCACAGCATATCGCTGTTCCATTCAAGGGTTTCCATAGAACTTCTTCCTCATCGGATTCTATTAATTGTGCTAATTGAAGGGAGCTGTTTCTGCTGCCGATTGCGTGGCCAGAAATTGCTCAGTGCGTTGCCCCTAATTTGCTTATTAGATTTCTGTATTTATTTGATTTAGTTAGAATTCTGTCGGGCTCAAAAGCGCTAAATACTATAGATTTAATGACACCTGTTCAAGAAAAATCGGTTGTGCCGGGCTTATCTGCAGGCCACATATACCTAAGGCTTGCCACCTGATTCCAGGCTGCTCCATAGAGAGCCCTGCTCACTTTTTTGATCCAGTTCTTCGATGCGTTTCCGGTGCAATTCCAGTTCCTCATCAGCAGCATGGATCACCCGCAGAGCTGGTCGCTGGGGGTCGAGGCTGCGTTTGCCCGCCGAACTTGAAACTATTTCCACGTGCTCTTCTTTGAGTGACAA
>JANQJM010000182.1 GCA_028281635.1 Pseudomonadales bacterium
GAAAAGAGTTGAGCACCGGTTCGATGATGTCGATTTCTTCCCGGCCCATGTGTCCACCTTCTCCAGCATGGGGATTGAGTCCGCAGACCAGTATTCTTGGCTGGGCAATTCCAAATTTTGATTGCAGGTCCCGATGCAATATCTCAATGACCGCAGTGAGTGAGTCTTTAGAAATAGCACCTGGCACCTCTGCCAGTGGCAAATGCGTAGTGGCAAGGGCAACTCGCAATCCTTCCGTGGCCAGCATCATCACTGTCAGGGATTGCTGGCAGTAATCAGCAAGAAATTCGGTATGCCCGGTAAATGCAAAACCGGCGTCGTTGATGACAGCTTTGTTTACCGGGCCGGTAACCAGCGCATCCAATTCCCCTTTGCGAATTCGATCGACCGCAGTGCGTAAGCTATTCAATACGTAGTTTGAGTTTGCTGGATTAAGCTCGCCACTTTGTACTGGTTCTGCCAGTTCCACCCCGACCAGGCTCAACGACCCAGGAGTGGTTGCTGTGGCCGGCTCCGACGCATCGAATTCATGCAGTTGCAATGGGAGGCTTAATTCTGCCGCACGTGCGCGCATTAGCTCGCCATCGGCAACGATGACCAGCTCCGTTTGCGGCGGTGGATTCTGGGCAAGGGTCAGACATAAATCCGGACCAATGCCAGCGGGCTCGCCGGGGGTGATGGCGATTCGATGAACCACGGTTTGCGTTTCGCTGTGTTAGTCGACCAGTTCGACGAAGGCTTCTTCGCGAATTTCGATCAGCCAGTTCTGCAGCTCCAGATCGAATTTGCGATTGCGCAGTGTGTTGTAGGCCTGGCTGCGTGTGTAATCCTGGCTCAGATCAGTATCGCGGCGTCCTAGCACCTCAGCGATGTGCCAGCCCATTTGGGAACGGAAAGGCTCACTGACTTCACCTACTTCCAGTTCGTTAATGACCGTTTCCATTTCCAGGGGCATCCCCCCTTCGGACACCCAGTCAAGATCGCCACCGGCCACCACGGAAGCGGCATCGTCGGAGTTCTGACGGGCTATTCCGGCGAAGTCCTCACCATCTTCAACGATGCGACGACGGAAGTCATGAATCAACTCAATAGTCTGCTGCTCGTCACGAATCTCATTGGGTGCCAACATGATGTGGCGGATATTGGTCTGCTTGACGATCTGCTCCGTACCACCGCGTTTGTCGCGTAGTTGTACGATATGGAAGCCGTTACCTGCCTCAATTGGGCCTTCTACTTCACCTACAGTCATTGGCTCTACCGCTCGGGCAAACAGGTTCGGCAGTTGATCCAGCTTGCGCCAGGCGAAGTTGGTGCCATCGATGGGAAACGCACGGGACTGAATAGCCTCGGCGCGGACCTGCACAATGGTCTCACCTTCCTCCAGCTTGGCCACCATGTCGGCAGCAAATTTTAGTTTGGCAGATTTGATCTGATCGGAATCAGTACCAGACACGGGTACCAGGATATGGTCTATCAGATAGTCGGCAGCCACGATGGCCTGACCCATTTCCGAATTCAGGAAGTTGTCGATTTCCTGTTCGGTGACGTGGATGCGCGAGTTAACTGCGCCCCGTTGCAGTTCCTGCATGGTCAGCTGTTTACGGACCTGCTCTCTGGTGCGTAGATAGACACCACCGGCCTCGAGGTTGCGTACATACTCCTCGAAGCTCATGTTGTTATCTTGTGCCATACTGCCAAGTACGCGATTAATGGTGTCGTCGTCATAGCGAATACTGGCCCGTTCGGCGAATTGCATCTGGATATTTTCCAGTATGAGTGCTTCCAGGATTTCTTCCCGCAGCTGGTTTTCAGGGGGTAGCTCACGGCCTTCACGGGCCGCGGTGCCGCGCACGTCGCTAAGGCGGCCGAGGAGTTCGCTCTGCAACACCACATCGCGGTCCACTATGGCAACAATCTTATCCAACAGCACGCGCTGGGCGTTGGCAGTGGAAGCCAGGGTAAGCGCCAATACCGCAGTGGAGATCACCAGGCGACTTGCTGAGAAAATCTTGTTCATACTATCCATCACTACGCTATTTATGACTGTCTAGGCTTTTTCTATGTCGATTTCGTCAAGGGTTGTCAGTGTCTCTAAAACCCCAGATACCATCCTGTAGCAGGGTGCTGAGTCCACTACCGGTGAGATTGCCCAGGCCGTTTAAGGTGATTTGGACAAAAACCCCGCGGTTGGGTTCGATATTAGGGACAAACAACTCGGCGTCGTCAACCCATTCCCGGCCAATCAGCCGAATTGTGGCGCAGCAATTACTCCATTCGACACCGGCAAAACTCTCCAGGTTCCGTGAATTGCTGTGGTCATAGTTCCAGCGGCCCAATACCTTCCAGGTGGAGGTGATTGGCCAGATTCCGGAGATATCGGTCTGCTTGATACGGGAATCGATACCGGCCGGGAATATAAAGAAGGGAGAGTTTACCAGACTCCGATAGCGGTAGGAGAGGTTAAAGAGATGGGAGTTATCCCGGTGGTAGCGCAGTTGAAAGCTGCCCTCGATGACCTCCTTGCGGTCCTCGTCCCACTGCACATCGGTGTTCAGGCGCCAATTCTGGCCCATGACCAGAGCTACTTCTCCGGCGATGGCTGACTGTTCCGACAACAGCGAGTACCGAGGCAACCAGTTTTGCAGCGGATTCGCCAGGCTGACCTGGCGGTCTTCGAAGTATTTGATCTGACCAACACTGAAGCGTGCTCGCTCACTGCCTTGGGCGTCGAAAAAGCGGCTGGTCAGCGCCACGGTTACCTGATCGGCGTCGGCAATGCGATCGCCGCCGCTGAAGCGATCGTCGCGAAACAATTGATTGAAACTGAAATTGAGCTCTGAGGTGTCGAACAGTGGCAGATTGCTCTGATCCTCAAACTCACTGAAGAGATAAAACAGTCTCGGTTCCAAAGTCTGGCTAGCGCCACTGTTGTTGCGCCGCTCAAAAATCAATCCGCTGTCGAAACTATAAACGGGGACGTTGATCTCTGGATCTTCCAATGTATCCAGCGCCTGGTTTTCTAGTGAGTAAGAAATGTGTTTGTGGGTGGCATTGGCACGCAGAAACCAACCGGGTGTTTCAACTGACCAGGCCAGATTGGGTTCCAGGTTAATGCGTTCGCCAGTTACCAGCGCGCCACCTTCAACCTGGGGCAGCGACAACAAACCTTCTTCCAGTTGCCGATCGAAGGACGTCACTTCGCCTTGAAGGCCGATGCGAAACCCCAGTGGTAAATCAGTGCCCGTATCGAAAGTGAATTGAGGTAAACGATCGAAGGGTTTGTTGATATTCGATGCATTGACGAATGGATCGATGATTTGAATGCGTTGTACGTTTAGATCTGCACGCAACAATTGGGAATTATAATTAAGACGCCCCTGCTGATTCAGATGGGTACGACTGACCACATTCAGTCCAACGCCACCCAGATCGAAAAAGTAATCCTGGTCACTAACTTCGTTGTAGTCGACGAAGGTGGTGAAGTTGCGGCCAAGTGCTCCCTGATGTTGAAAGCCAACGAACCAACGATCTTCTTCCGGTGGCGAGTCTGAGCCGAAGATATCTTTAGTGGCCGGGTCAAACTGATCATCACCTGCCAAATAGGTCCCATTCATAGTATTCATGGACCAACTGGACAGATAGCGAAACTCTCCGCCCACCATGGCACCGCGATCAGACACGATTCGTGGTGAGAACGTCGCGTCATAGTGCGGTGCCAGATTGAAGTAGTAGGGCAATTCGAAATCGAAACCACCGGTGCGAGTCGATCCGACGCTGGGTGGCAAGAAGCCAGACACCCGGGCATCCCCTAATGGGAAAGGCAGGGTAAACGGGTAGTAAAAGATTGGTACATTGCCCAGGCGGATGCTGGCATTGCGGGCGTAGCCACGATTTTGTTCCTGATTCAGCACGATATTGTTGGCACGCAGAGTCCAGAATTGGTTTTCCGGTTCGCAGCGGCTGAACTCGCCGTTGTCGATAGTGACCAGTCCCGAATCGCTGCTGTAAACGATGCTGTCGGCATTTCCGTGAGCGCCATAGTCATGTAAAACATATTGTGCAGTCTCTACCCGATTCACCTGTTCATCATTATCGATGAATGCGGAATTACCCAGCAGTAACAGACCGCGCTCTCGAAACACCACATTGCCGTCCATAAGCACCGTGTTGTTGGCGCGATCGATACTGGTGGTTTGATCGTTTTCAATAGTGCGGGAACCTTGCTGCACTACCACATCGCCATCGATACTGATCAAGTTTTCAGAAATCTGGTTAAGCCCGACACTGGTTTGAAACAGAGTGTCAGATTGATCCGGGTCGCCCGGTAAAACTGGCAGCTCTTGCAACGGATCAACGAATCCGCCGCAACAGTTCTCTCCGATAGCCTGTCGTTGCTGTTCAGTCATGGCTTCCCGTGGCACCCAATCCAGAGGAAACCGGGACTCCACGGGCCGGATCGCAAGCGGTGGTGGATCTGTGGCCAGTTCTTCTATCGGCGCAATGGCCTCGGCTTCACTGGGCGCGAACAACGGTTCGGCCTGGTCGCTTATTTGTTCCTGTGGTTCCTGTTCTTGCGCAGGTTCAATCGTGAATGGCTCAGGCTCGGGTGCAGGCACAGGTCCTGGCAGCACTGCGTTATCGCTGTTGTACTGATTGTCTTCGTTTGCTGTGTTGGGGAGCGGCGAGCCGTCGGTAGATTCGCAGATCCAGCCATCACCGGCATCATTGGGGCGGCAGTTGTAGACAGGTAGCTGACCCTCAGCCTGTTCGGGCAACAGAACCAGGAATATGCCCATCGCGATCACCAGCAGCAGGCCATTACTCGCGCAAGTGGCGAAAATATGTCTGCCTAGACGAGTGAGGGGAGTAGGGCGAGAGGGATGGGTAGTTTGGATATCGGTAATTCTTGTTGATTGGATAAACAAATTGACTGAAAAACCGATTTATTGGTTTAGGCGTTAAAATCTGCCTAACGATCTGAAAAATTTACCTGCCGATTGATAATAATGGATTGGCTTTTGATTGGAAAGCCGCCAGTACGCGGCCTGTAAGGAAGGTGTCAGGGCTCCCGATGGACCAGCAAGAAAGCAGCAAACAGCAACGACAGCTTAGCCTCCAGAAATGGGTTCAGGAGCAACTGCTTCGACTCCACGAAACGCCTGATGCTGATGCTGAGTTAAGCATTGTGAGTGGTGATGCAAGCTTTCGCCGTTACTTCCGCACAAGGTTTCGAAACCAGAACTACATTGCGGTTGACGCGCCACCAGAATACGAAGACAGCGAGACTTTTGTGCAGGTGGACAAATTGTTCGCTGAAGCTGGTGCCAATGTGCCAGAGGTTTTTGCAACGGACTTTAAGCAGGGCTTTATGTTGTTGCAGGATTTTGGTGACGATATTTTGCTCAACAACCTTGAACAAGCCCAGCTAAGCAAGGACGCAAAAAGCTCGGATGCCTATTATCGCAACGCCATAGATGCCTTGGTTTCTTTTCAGCAGCATGGAGATAAAAATAGACTTGGCCCCTATGACAGGCAAGAGTTACATCGGGAAATGTCGCTGTTCGAAGAGTGGTTTTGCGGTGCTCTGCTCAACATGAAGTTGAACAGCGATGAGAAACAACTGATCGCAGACACTCTGGCATTTCTCGAAGACTCAGCCCTGTCCCAACACACTGTGGTGGTGCATCGCGATTACCATTCCCGTAATTTGATGATAGTGGCAGGCGAAACCAGTCCAGGCATCATCGATTTTCAGGATGCGGTGGCAGGGCCCTATACCTATGACCTGGTTTCTCTGCTGCGTGACTGCTATATCTCCTGGCCCCAACAACAGGTGGTGGAGTGGGCAGACTATTACCTGGCCCAGGCCCAGGCCGCTGGGATTACTAAGTCAGTAACCAGGCAGCAGTTTTTTCGCGACTTCGATCTTATGGGCTTGCAGCGCAACCTGAAGGTTATGGGCATCTTTTCCCGCCTCAGTCTCAGAGATAATAAATCCCGCTATCTGGCCGATATTCCTCTGGTCATTCACTATTTTATGGAGAGCTCAAGCCGGTACTCAGAATTGAGTCCTTTCAGGGAATGGTTCCAAAGCAGGGTGCTGCCTTTGGCCAAGGAACGACTCCCTATTCAAGAGAGCTAGCTGTACCAGACTATGCGAGCAATGATCCTGGCGGCGGGGCTGGGAAAGCGCATGCAGCCCTTAACTGCGGACCTCCCCAAACCTCTGTTAAAAGTAGGCGACAAGAGCCTGATCGAACACCAGCTTGATCGATTATCGGCCGCTGGTGTCACTGGCGTGGTGATCAATCACTTCTATCTTGGTGAGAAGATAGAAGAAGCACTGGGTGACGGTTCCCAGTTCGGGCTGGAAATTGAATACTCCCGGGAGGCAATTCGTCTGGAAACCGCCGGCGGCATCATCAAGTCTCTGCCAAAACTCAGGGATGATAGCTTTATTGTAGTTAATGCCGACATCTGGACTGATTTTGATTTCTCGAAATTAGAACCAGTCGATGGCGAAGACCGACTAGCTCATCTAGTCTTGGTGGCCAATGCCGAACACCACCCTCACGGGGATTTTTACATCGATGACGACGGCAGAGTGCATGAAGATCACAATGCCAGGGACGAACGTCTTACCTTCAGCGGTATCAGCGTGATGCATAAGAATCTGTTCGTTGGACTACCAATACAGCCCCGCTCTCACATACCCCTGCTGCAGGAGGCTATGAAGGCCGATAAAGTAAGTGGAGAAGTGCATTCCGGGCTCTGGATCGACGTGGGAACGCCAGAGCGATTGCAGGAAGTGAACAGACTGGTAGAAGCAGGTACCGGAGACTAATTCATGTTAGCTGCCTTTCAGAATCGAGCCTATAAACGCGCAGTTGCTGATCGACTTAGCGGAACCGCTCCTGGTTGTGAGGTTCCCGCAGGCGGCAAGGCGCAAAAGGTATTGCATCGCGCACTGTTTGCCTTGATGGGAAGGCTCTCCAAGATTGATGGCAGGGTAAGTAGCCAGGAAGTGGATTATGCTACCTCGGTCATGCAGCTGCTGGATCTGAGTCCACGGCAACGCCAGGAAGCCATCGACTACTTTGAGCTGGGCAAACAACTTAACACTGATGTCTTGTTACTGATTGAAGAACTAGTTTCCTATATAGGGCGTGGCAGCGAGCTCGCAAGACTGTTTTTGAAAGTGCAGCTCAGGTTAGTGTTTTGCAAGGGCAGTATGCGTCTGAAGGAAAAGATGTTGCTCAGAGATGCGGCGGAAGTTCTGGGTTTCGATAAAGCAAGGTTTCTGGAATTTTGTGCTGAGTTTCACGGTGGGCATCAAAGATATTATGGTCCAACGCCTCGCAGCAGCGGCTTGTTGGTGGAAGCCTACAATACGCTGCGATTATTGCCCGATGCGCGCAACGAAGAAGTCCGTCCCGCCTATCTGCGATTGATGACCCGCTATCACCCCGACAAACTGAATCAAGAAAACCTCTCTGAACAAGCAATGCGAGAAGCCCAGGAAAAAGCTTCGAAGATTCGCTCTGCTTACGAAGAAATCTGCGAAGCACGCAGAATGAGAACCTAGAACGCCCTCCCTCCAGGATATTGCTGCGTCAGGACAAGCCTATCCATTGTCTGTAGAATAGCCGCCACTCTGAACTGTCACCGATCTCATACCGATCTGAGGCTGGCTATGAAAGACTATTTGATTGCGCCTTCCATTCTCTCGGCTGATTTCGCTCGCCTTGGAGAAGAAGTGAATGCGGTGCTGGATGCTGGTGCCGACGTGATCCATTTTGATGTCATGGACAATCACTACGTACCCAATCTCACCATTGGTCCCATGGTATGTGAGGCGCTGCGCAAGCATAAGATCACGGCGCCAATCGATGTACACTTGATGGTGACACCGGTAGATCAACTGATTCTGGATTTCGCCAAGGCCGGTGCCAGTTACATCAGTTTTCATCCGGAAGCGACCCAACATATCGATCGATCCCTGCAGCTGGTCAGGGATCAGGGTTGCAAATCGGGTCTGGTGTTCAATCCGGCAACACCAGTCGATTGTCTGGAGTTTGTAATGGACAAGATCGATGTCATCCTGTTGATGTCGGTGAATCCCGGTTTTGGTGGGCAAAAATTCATCCCTTCTACGCTTAAGAAGCTGCAGAAAGTTCGCAAATTGATCGATGCCAGTGGCCACTCTATCCGTCTGGAAGTTGATGGCGGTGTAGGTATCGACAACATCAAGGAAATTGCCGATGCCGGTGCCGACATGTTTGTGGCTGGATCCGCTATTTTTAACAGTGCCGACTACCGCGAAACCATTGCTGCCATGCGGGCCCAACTTGGACAGGCAGCCAGAGAGAACCACTGAGGTTTCTTACTTTTGTCGGCCATGACCCCCGCACAATTTCAGCAGTTGCTTGAGCAGGGCTACAACCGCATTCCCGTGGTGCGTGAAGTGTTGGCTGATACTGAAACTCCCCTTAGCACTTACCTAAAACTGGGCAAAGGCAAGCATAGCTATTTCTTCGAGTCGGTACAGGGCGGAGAGAAGTGGGGTCGCTTCTCCATCATTGGATTACCCAGCAACACTATCATCCGTGTTTCCGGAAAAGCGGTGAGTGTTGAGACTAAAGGGGAAGTGGTTGAGCAGGTCGAAACTGATGATCCCTTTGAGTTTGTCACGGAGTTCAAATCCCGTTACCGCGTCGCTCCGGTTACTCAGGAACAACGCTTCACCGGTGGGCTGGTAGGTTACTTTGCCTATGACACGGTGCGCTATGTGGAAACCAGTATTGGTAAGGCGGAAGGTCGGGATGCCATTGGTACGCCGGACATTCTGCTGATGGTGTCTGAAGAGGTTGTGGTGTTCGATAACTTGCGCGGCACAATTTCCTTCGTTATCAATGTCGATCCTTCTCAAGCAGCGGCCTATGACAATGCGCAAAAACGCTTGGACGAACTCTCAGCCAAGCTGCAACAGCCAGTGCAAATACCTGCCCACCAGGAAAACACTGCGATTTCTGAACAGGATTTCACTCATTACTTCAGCGAGCGGGACTATCAGGCAGCGGTAGAACGAATCAAGGAATACATCGTTGCCGGTGATGTCATGCAGGTGGTGCTGGCACAACGCATGTCGGTGAAGTTTGATGGTGATCCTATCCAGGTGTATCGCGCGCTGCGCTATCTCAATCCTTCGCCTTACATGGTGTTCTTTGATATGGGTGATCATCATGTAGTGAGTGCGTCACCGGAAATTTTGGCTCGTGTTGAAGCAGGCAAGATTACCGTGCGACCGCTGGCTGGTACTCGCAAGCGGGGAGCGACGGAGAAAGAGGATCAGGCCTTGGAACAGGAGTTGTTGGCAGATGAGAAGGAAATCGCTGAGCATCTGATGTTGATTGATCTAAGCCGCAATGATTCGGGTCGGGTTTCCAAGATTGGTTCGGTGCATGTGCCGCGCAAAATGTTTGTGGAACGTTACTCACACGTCATGCATATCGCTTCCATTGTCGAAAGTGATATCAGCGATGACAAGACTGCACTGGACGTCTTGCAATCGACATTACCAGTTGGCACCTTGAGTGGCGCACCGAAAGTGCGAGCCATGGAAATCATCGATGAGCTGGAGCCAGATAAACGTGGCATCTACGGTGGCGCCATGGGCTATTTGTCCTGGAACGACAACATGGATATGGCCATTGCGATTCGCACTGCGGTGATTAAGGACAACACGCTCTACGTGCAGGCTGGTGCGGGTATCGTTGCCGATTCTCAACCGGACAAGGAATGGGAAGAGACCCAAAACAAGGCCCGCGCGATCGTGCGTGCTGTGCAGATGGCAGGCCAGTCCCTCGAAGTGGAGTAATCTGCTAGCGTCTGATGGTCAGCCTTTGATGGTCTGGTAGGCGCTGAGAGCGCGTTCCCGTGACGCCTTCAGATCGACGATAGGTTGCGGGTAGTTCTTGCCAATCTTCACCTCCGCAGCGGCGAGTTCGACGCCCGGTGCTGTCGCTGGTTCGTGAATATACCGATCCGGTAGTTTGGCGAGTTCGGGTACATAACGTCTGATATAGGCTTCCGCTTCGAATTTCTGCGACTGCGTGATGGGATTAAACACGCGGAAGTAAGGCGCAGCGTCGGCCCCACAGCCTGCGACCCATTGCCAGCTGCAAGTATTATTAGGGAGGTCGGCATCCAGCAGGCAGTCCCAGAACCAGTGTGCGCCGGCATGCCAGTGCTGCAATAAATTCTTCACCAGAAACGATCCCACCACCATGCGTACACGATTATGCATATAGCCTGTGGTCCATAACTCGCGCATGCCTGCATCCACTAAAGGGTATCCGGTCTCTCCACGTTGCCATCGACGAAGCAGTGCATCGTCATGGTGCCAGGGGAAATCGTTGAAGCGTGGGTTCAGGTTTTCTTCTGTCAGGGTAGGGAAGTGATACAGCAGGGAATAAGAGAACTCACGCCACGCGAGCTCTCGCTGAAAATGTTCCGCCTGAGCAGCCGCCCCATCGAATTGGGCTGCCGACTCCGCCTCATTCCAAATCCGGTGCGGTGAGATCTCGCCAAAGTGCAAATGGGGGGAAAGCCGCGAGACATTATTCAGAGCAGGATAGTCTCGTCCTGCTTTGTAGTTGCTGATGCCAGTATTGATGAATCGCTGCAACTTTGTTTCGGCGCCGATTTCGCCAGGACTGAAGTGTTCGCCGAAGCCTGTGTACCAGGGTATCGCTGGCATCAAGTTCAGCTTAGCGAGCTTGTCATCTGCCTGCTGGCAGTCTACTAGATTGAGATTGGGTTGCGCTGCAATCACACTGTGGCTACTGACCCCACCTGCGATACCGTTTTTGTAAAAGGGCGTGAATACTTTATAGGGCGTGCCGTCGGTCTTCAGATTTTGCCAGGGCTCCCAAAGCAGGCTGCCATTAAAGCTGTTGGCCGATGTGCCAGCCGCTTCCAGTGCGGATTTTATTTTTCGGTCGCGTTCGGTGCGCCAGGGTTCATAGCAGCGGTTCCAGAATACGGCATCGACCTTTTGAGTTCGCACCAGTTCTGGAAGCAATTGCAGTGGATCGCCAGCCAATATCCATAGCCTGTGGTCCAGGGATTTATCCAGTTCG
>JANQJM010000185.1 GCA_028281635.1 Pseudomonadales bacterium
CAACTGTTGCAGTTGCCAGGGCAGAAAGGAGCGCAACTGGTGGTTCCCAGCGAGTGTGAGGAAGTGAGTTCGGTCCACGGGAACTTGCAAGATCTCGAAGCGGGCAGTAACTCATTAGCTAAAGTGCACTACTTCAATCTGCGGCAAAGCATGAACAATGGCGGTGGTCCCGCCTGTTTGCGCTTGCGCGTGGTGATGAGCGATAACCAGATCAATCAGAGCAAGGCCCGCGTGTTTCTGAACGAGGGGCTATACCAAGAGCTTCGGGATTGGGTGGAAAAGCACTATCGCGATTCAATTGTGCCAGACGAACTGGTCGATCCAAATCTCCTGATCGAATGTCGAACCGCGCTTGATGAATTGAGTCAGTTACTCAATATCGGCAGCGTTTATGACTTTCAGCTCAATTGAGTCTAGCGTTGGCTTAGCTGACTCGCTTCCATCATGACGTGAAAGATCACATTCTGTTCCATTACCCCTCGAATCAAGTCTGATCCAGGTCCGATAGCATAGATCGCAACGTCTTCGCCGCCATGGGTTTCGGAGCCCATGGGTACCGTGACTTCAGGCCTGAAGCTTCGGGCAGTGGTATCCACGTTGGTCAGGTTGGGTCGCCGGTATTCTGTCAGCGCCAGGGGCTGTCCGCCAAATGAGGCGGGTTCGCCGTTGGCATAGCTTAATGTTGTGTATGGTAGACCGTCGGCAGCCAGGCTGGGCTCTTCCAGCGGATTGCCAGCGGCATCCACGCCCACTGATTTGCCAAGGATTGGGTTGCCGCGCTTGGGGTAGCCGGCAATGGTGAACACGTGGCTATGGTCCGCGGTAACGATGATAAGTGTTTCACTCAAGTCGACACGCTCTACCGCTGTGCGTATTGCGTTAGAAAACTCAATGGCATCCGTTAGTGCACGAATCGGGCTTGTCGCATGGTGGGCGTGGTCAATGCGACCCGACTCTACCTGCAGAAAATAGCCGTTGCTGTTCCTGGCAAGAATATCAATAGCCTTGGCAGTCATGTCACTGAGATCGGGTTCACCCGCAGCGTCCTGCGGACGATCCAATTCATATTGCATGTGGGAGGGTTGGAAAAGTCCCAGAAGATGATCAGTAGTTGCCGGATCAATAGCATCGAACTGATCTTTGTTCCACACGTAATGACTGTTAGGTTCCAGAGTTTCCCATTCCTCAGTCAAATCTCGACCATCGAGTCGGTTGCCATTGCGCCCGGATTCGGGATCGGTCACTGATGCCGGGATGAAGCTGGCGCGGCCGCCGCCCATGGCAACCTCCAGACCGTCACTGCCCAACGTATTGCTGCCAAACTCGATCAGTTGACGAGCGATATCTGCACAATCTCCGGGAAAGCTCAGGCTTGCTGCATCGGCGTCGTCCTCAAAATCTCTGTCCATGATGTGGGCATAGTTTGCTGCCGGTGTAGCATGGGTCAGGCGCGCAGTGGTAACCACGCCCGTGGACAAGCCACGCATCTCAGCCCGTTCCAGGAAAGTGAGAGTTTGATTTCCGGCCTGGCTATCACAATCACCCCGGATAACATTTTGATTAACGCTGATCAGTCCGGCTTTGGTTTTTATGCCGGTGGCCATAGCGGACATGGTGCCTGCAGAATCCGCGACTTGGGCATTCGTGTTATAAGTCTTGGAAAGTGCCAGGCTGGGAAAGGTTTCGAAACTCAGCATGTTTTCTTCACCGGTTTCTCCGCGTAACTGTCCTTCGAATATACGGGCTGCGGTAACGGTGGAGACTCCCATGCCATCACCAACGAACAGAATGACATTGCGCGCGATGCCGTCTCCCTGGGCAGATCGCAGAGCTAAATTTCTTGCTACAGTTTCCCGGCCTGCATCGAACCACCCTTGCGGTGTCTCTTGGGACAGCAGAGATTGAGAAGTAATGCATGCCGCTAAGCTGATGACAGAAGCGAGTTTGGTGCGCATAGTAGATTCCTAAAGCAAGAAACTGTTGATCTTAAAATTGCTGATAGACTCCCACGTCCATATTACAGGAAAATGAACTGATAAAGACCTTGCTAGGCTGAATTACGCCTACTCTTCATGGGTTATGGGAGATTCACACATGGTAATAAGCATTACCTATTGCACGGCTTGAAACTATCGGCCTGAAGCGGACCGTGTGTCTGCCGAGATCGCGACAGCTGTGGGTGTAGTCCCCGAGTTAATCGGTGGCGGGGGAGGAGTTTTTGACGTCGTCGTCGACGGCAACACGATATTCTCCAAATTCTCAGAGAATCGCTTTCCCAGGGAAGGTGAAATCGCGGCACTTCTGGACAACAAGTAATCGGCGAGTGGCAAATGCAAACTGGCTTTGACTCTCGCAGCCGATGCACGAAATAATTAGCTGCCAAAGCATTAGGAAATTAGTGGGTCAATTTTTTGGTCACCAGCATTATCGCCATCACTGGCCCTTCAGGCTCTGGTAAAACTTCACTAGCGCAAGTGCTGCGTCAGGAACTGCAAATATCCTTTCCAAGTCTTGGAATAGAAATATTGGCAGAGGATTCCTATTACCATGATCTGGCCGATCTCTCGATGCAGGAAAGGGAACAGGTGAATTTCGACCATCCCTCGGCACTGGAACATGATCTGCTGCTAACTCATTTGCGTGAATTGAAAGCGGGGATGGCAGTGGATGTACCGAACTACGATTACACACGTCACACGCGGCATGCGCATACCCGTCCTCTGGAACCAAGCAAGTTACTTATTGTGGAAGGCATACTGCTATTGAGCCATGTGCAGTTGCGCAGTGAGTTTGATCTGCGATTATTCATCGACACACCTCTCGAAGTATGTCTTTCACGACGAATGGCCCGCGATGCTGTTGAGCGGGGACGCAGTCCGGAATCAATAGAGCAACAGTTTGCAAAAACCGTGATTCCCATGTTTCATGAGCACATTGCACCCACCCGGGATCATGCTCACATGGTATTGTCAGGTGAGGAGACGCCACAAGATCTCAGCCGACAGGTGCAACTAGAATTACAACAACGAGGCTACCTGGAAGGATAGTCTTAGGGGAAACAATCACATGGATTCTTTGGTTAGCCTGTTTGGTATCCTGGTTCTCTTTGGTATTGCCTACGGGCTCTCTGCCAAGCGCAAGTTTGTAAACTGGCGTACGGTCGGTTTCGCTCTGTTGTTGCAGTTTACTCTCGGTGGGATTGCCTTGTACTTGCCGGTAGGTGTTGCCGTATTGGAAGCCATATCCAATGGTGTTGCCAGCGTGCTAGCCAATGCCCAGGACGGTATCGACTTCGTTTTCGGTCCAATCGGTGCCTTCGAAGTAGGATTCATTTTTGCATTTCATGTGCTGCCAGTAATCGTTTTCTTTTCTTCATTGGTGTCTGTGTTGTACTACCTGGGGATTATGGGTTGGCTGATTCGGGTAATCGGGGGCGGATTACAGAAGTTACTGAAAACCAGTCAGCCGGAATCCATGTCCGCTACTGCCAATATCTTCGTCGGTCAAACAGAAGCGCCGTTAGTGGTACGTCCTTATATAGCTACCATGACCCGATCCGAGCTGTTCGCCATCATGGTGGGTGGTATGTCGACAGTGGCCGGTTCGGTGTTGGCTGGTTACGTGCTGCTGGGGGTTGAGATTCAGTATTTACTGGCAGCGAGCTTTATGGCTGCGCCTGGCGGTTTTCTGATGGCCAAGCTATTACTCCCCGAGTCGGAGAAAGTGCAGAGTGAGGAAGAGGAATTCAAGTTAGAGTTCGAAGCCCATGTGAATGTTATTGATGCCGCAGCTTCCGGAGCGAGCAGCGGTATGACATTAGCCCTCAACGTTGGGGCTATGGTGCTCGCCTTCGTTGGCCTGATTGCGCTTTTGAACACTGTACTTGCGTGGATAGGTGGAGCAATTGGTTTCGATTCGCTTTCTCTGCAACTGATTCTGGGTTATTTGTTTCAACCCCTGGCGTTTGCCATTGGTATTCCCTGGGAAGAGACACGACTCGCAGGCAGCCTGATAGGGCAGAAGCTTGTGTTTAACGAATTTGTCGCCTTTGTCGAGTTTACCTCACAGATGGAGATGATGAGTGCGCGAGCACAGGCTATTGTTACCTTCGCACTCTGTGGTTTTGCTAATTTCTCATCCATAGGAATTGTGTTAGGCGGTATTGGCTTGATGGCACCAAATCGCCGCAGTGATATTGCTGAATTGGGACTGCGCGCTGTCTTCGCCGGCTTCATGGCAAATCTGATGAGTGCTGCCATAGCAGGATTCTTCCTGTCCCTGGGATAGGTCAGGTTTTAGTCAGACCAATCTCTTCCAGCCGCTGATTTAAAAATTCTCCAGCCGTAATCGGCGGATACTTGGGGCCAGTGCGGCCTTCACATTGCGGCAAGCAATTGAGGCTGGCAGCACTGTGGGGGTGCAAAAAGAAGGGCATGGAATAACGAGACGTGTCCTGTCTGTCTGGATTGATCACTCGATGCACCGTTGAAGGTAATACGTCGTTGGTTAATCGCGACATCATGTCACCAGTGTCCAAAACGATTTCTTCCTCATTGCTGATTACTGGCATCCAGTTGCCGTCTTTGTCTAACAATTCGAGGCCGGAATCGGTTGCTCCAACCAGCAAGGTGAGCAGATTGATGTCGGCGTGAGCCGCCGCTCGCATGGAGTTGGATGTGTCCAGTCCTTCAACACTGGGGTAGTGCAGAATACGGCAAATCGAATTGCCGTCGGTCACCATGTCGCGGAAAAACTCTTTTTCCAAACCCATAGCCTCACCCAAAGCCTCAAGTACGGTTTTGCCCAGGGTTTCCAGATCTCGATAGAGCTGCTCAAACACTTCTTTGAATTCTGGTAATTCGCTTGGCCAGACATTGGGTGGGTACTCATCGATGTAAGGACTGGACGCCTCCACGTCTTGTCCCACATGCCAGAACTCTTTGAGATCTGCATGAGGGTTGCCTTTGGCATTCTCTCTACCAAAGGAGGTATAGCCACGGGCGCCACCTTTGCCACTGTCGTATTGCAGTTTCGTTTCCAAAGGCAGATCGAAGAACTCTCTGGCCAAACGGTAAGCACGATCCAATTGCTCGCGTTTTATGCTGTGGTCTCGCAGTACAACGAAGCCATACTCTTTCAAACCAACATGCAACTCATTGATGAAGTGTTCACGGTTGGGGCCGTTCAGATCACTCATGCTGAGACGTTTGATTTCGTTGCTCATAGCATTCAACTCTTGTTCCCATTTAATGAAAACGCTTTGGGAATCAAGTCGGCACTATTGGTCAGCACTTCTGATTCGGAGTCACAGAAACTTAACACAGTTGCATTCCTGGCGAATTCGCTGATGACTTGTCTGCAGGCTCCACAGGGAGTGCTTGGCTCGCTGGTTGGGGTGTAGACTACCACTTCATGAATCTCAGTGGCCCCTTCACCAATGGCTGTGCAGATAGCAGAACGTTCTGCACATTGGGTGAGGCCGTAAGACCCGTTTTCGACATTGACCCCGGTATACACTTTGCCCCGTTCATCCCGCACAGCGGCGGCTACCCGGAATCCACTATAGGGTGCGTAACTGTTTTGCAGGGCTTCGCGGGCTCTTCGTTTTAAATCTTCCACTCTGGTTTTCTCTAGCGCGGCCGAAACTGACACGGCCGGCTATTATCGCCGGAGCGGGCATAAGAGTCATGTATTCTATGCAGGCTTTTCCTGCATGTGGTGACGTGGATCAACCGGCCTCATCAGGGCATTGCTTACCAATGCTATAGCTAACAACAGGGCCATCAAGATCATGGTGGAGTTATAGAGGCTGCTGGTGGGATCGGTCGTGCCAGGTGGCGCAATTTCCATTAGCCGGGCGATGGTGACAGTATTTTGGGCGATCAGCTCATCCAATTGCGAAACCGGCGCACCGAAGTGTGCCTGAAAGTCACTGGCGTTAATGCTGGCTGCCAGATCATTGATGGCAGTGTTCACGGAATTTTGCCGTAGCGAAGTTATGGCAAGCGGACCCAGCACGCCGGCGGTGCTCCAGGCCGTCAGCAGTCGGCCATGAATACCACCCACAAAGCGCGTCCCGAAGATATCGGCAAGATAGGCAGGTATAGTGGCGAACCCACCACCGTACATAGTAAAGATAATCATCGTGGCAGCATAGAAATAAATCAACCAGACTACTGAAGGGCTAACGCTTACTTGTTGTGCTGTCCAGGGGATGGAGAGATATAACAGAATGCCCAGTACAAAAAACACCCAATAGGTATTGCGACGACCAATGTAGTCAGAAGCACTAGCCCAGATGAAGCGTCCAACCATGTTGAAAGCACTAATCATGACGACATAGGTTGCGGCGAATGTGGTATCCACAACTTGCGGAAGTGAAGAACCGAAGATCTCGGTAATCATGGTGCGAGCGACACCTAATACTCCGATACCTGCAGTTACGTTCAGGCATAAGACGATCCACAGTTGATAGAACTGCGGCGTCTTCAGGGCCTGATCGATGTCCACATTATGGGTGGTGATCAGAGCTCCGCGTTCTGCTTCGGTTGGTTCTTCCCAGCCTTTCGGTTTCCACTCGGGAGCCGGTAGGCGGTAGGAAAACGCGGCAATAAGCATTACCACCAGGTAGATGAGTCCAATCATCAGAAAGGCCTCGGCTACACCTGTGGCACCGGTATCCACAAGGTATACGCCCTCGGGTCCGGCTATGGTCATGTCGCGAACTTCTGCGGCGCCGACCACAACGACTTCTCTTAATTCGCCGGCTATTTCAGCGAAGCGTCTTCCCGCCTCGGTAATCAGTTGCACCTGGTCCTGGGTGCCCAAATATTCCGGTGCCTGATAAAACAGGCGAATGAAGTACTCTTTCATCGGTGTGCCGATCATGGCGCCGCCACCGAATCCCATGATGGCCATGCCAGCCGCCATACCTCTCCTGTCGGGAAACCAGCGAATCAAAGTGCTAACAGGTGATACGTAGCCCAAGCCAAGTCCGCAACCGCCGATGACGCCATAGCCAAGATAGAGTAGCCAGAGCTGATGGGTCATGATGCCAACTGCACCAATCAGGTAGCCACCGCCCCAGCAACAGGCCGATACTACACCTACCTTACGTGGCCCTACTTCTTCCAACCACTTGCCGGCAAAGGCGGCGGCCAGTCCCAGAAAGACAATTGCTACAGTAAATACCCACACTACCTCACTGAGGCTCCAATCGTCGGCAGCACTCGTAACAACACCGTGCACACGAGTTAAGGAGGGGTTGTAAATGCTCCAGGCGTATACCGAGCCGATACAGAGATGAATAGCGATTGAGGCGAGAGGGACGCGCCAGCGGTTATAGTCTGGCGCAGCAATGATGCGTTCCTTGGCGAGAATGCCTGTCATGATACTGCTCGATATTATTGTTATTGTGCGGGCTTAAGCTAACCCATTAGGCAGTCGCTGTATACTCTGCACAACCCGTGCTGGCAATCTCAGTGAGCCATTAATCAAGCGCAGCAACTATGTCAGCCAGCAACACAGGAGGCCAGCAAATTCTCCATTGGTTGTTGGCAATATTGCTGCTGTTTTGGTTGTTTGTCAGTGATGCATTTGTCGCATCCACAGTTATAAGCAGCCTTTTCTGAAACAGGTGATATAGGTATCCCACAATCAGTCGAAAGCGTTGTGGTGGATTGTCACCCCTGCGAACATGGCGAGTACGAACAGAAACACATTTCCATCAAGTGAGATCAGAGAAGTGATTGCCGGGCCAGGGCAGAATCCAGCCAGACCCCAGCCCAATCCAAAAAGCATGGCGCCAAGCAAGAGCTTGGCATCGATATCGGTACGGGTTGGCAAATAAAAGCGGGGCTCGAATAGTGGATGCTCAGTTTTTGTAACGAACTGAAATCCGGGTATGGATACTGCAAGGCCTGCCGTCATTACCAGCAGCAGACTCGGGTCCCAGTTGTTAAAGAAATCCAGAAAGCCTATCACCTTGGCCGGATTGGTCATGCCGGAGATCGTTAAACCCAATCCAAACAGCACACCCGCCATAAACAATGACAACGCGGTTTGGTTCGAAATGGTTTCGGGAGCAGTGGCGTTTTCAGACATGGTTTGTCACATAGACAGTCAGCACTCCCGACAGGATAAAGACAGAAGTGGCGAGGAAAGAGCGTTTGGAAAACCTGGCAATTCCACAGATTCCGTGCCCACTGGTACATCCACTCCCCAGCCGAGTGCCGAATCCCACCAATAGTCCAGCCGCTATGGTGGTAAGAGGTGAAGATTGAATTTGAATATTTATCGAGCCCTGGTTAAAGAGCAGATACATGAGTCCACCGGTAAGCATCCCTGCAAGGAATAACAATCGCCATGCGACATCGGTTTTCTTCGGAAACAAAGCACCCGCAATGATTCCGCTGATGCCAGCGATGCGGCCGGTTGTCCACAGAGTAAGAGTGGCAGCCGCACCTATCAATAGTCCTCCGATAATGGCGCTGACCGGTGTGAAGTTTTCCATTTGAAACTAGCCTTGAGGACTTTCGGTCATTTGTTGGCAGTATTTTTCCATCTGCTCAGGAAGATCGCTGGGACACTCGCCACAGAGTCGATTGCCGGGTACGGCATACTCGATAAACGTCGGATGGGGGAGATCGAGCTCGGCCATAGTCTGCACAAATTCTTCTTCGGTGGTGGAATGCCTGATACGAGGGTTTCGCGTTCGTTCCTGCGCTATGGACGAGACGAATCTGCCATTGTAGTCATGCCCTGGATAGACCAGCGTCTCCTCAGGCAGATTGTACAGAATTTCACTGATGCTTCTATAAAGTTGCGCACTGTCGCCATTCTGAAAATCTGTTCGTCCGCAGCCATCGATCAGCAAGCAGTCGCCGGTAAATAATTTGTCATCAATCAGAAAGCAAAAGTGATCATCAGTATGCCCGGGTGTGTAAAGGGGCATGATGTTCAAGTTTCCTACTTGCAGCGGGTTTCTGTCAGAAATCTGTACATCGGCGCAAGAGAGATTGTCGATTGCCGGAAAGGCGATCTGGCAGCCTACTTCCTGCCGCAGATGCAGAGCTGCAGTGATGTGGTCTGCGTGGACATGGGTTTCCAGTGTCATCTGCAGTTGTAGCCCGAGGTCTTTGAGTACGGCAAGATCCCGTTCCATTGTTGGCACAACTGGATCAATCAGGGCTGCCTGCCTGGTATCTTCACAAGCGATTAGATAGGTGTAGGTGCTGGAGAGTGGCTCAAAGAGTTGTTTGAATATCATCGATTGAACTCCGTGGAATCATGAGTTCGATGTTAAATCGAGAGGTCGGACTTCTAAAGTGGGTAAGCAGTTATTTTCACTCTGGTTGATCTTACGCAACAACTTCGATGCGTTCAGAATCAGCCGCGTCGAAGTGAGGAAGTGAGGTAGATGCGTAAACGAAAACGGCCTCTGATTAGAGACCGTTTGTAAATCGAGCTGATCAGCTAAAGGATATGACTCCGATCGATAAACCCATCGGCATTTGGCATCTCTACGTTGGGAAGCGTCTCAGCATTCAGGATTTCATCTTCACCGACAATACCATTGAGGAACAGCACGTAAGCTACCACCTGATAGACTTCTTCATCAGAAAGCGATTTCGGAGCATCCGCTGGCATGGCGCGACGGACAAAGTCGAAAACCGTGCTGGCATAGGGCCAATAGCTGCCGACGGTACGTAGCGGTGTGCCTTCGGAATTCATGTCGCCGCCCACGATGACCGTATTGCCTGAGACCCCTTCACCGTTGAGAGCATGACAAGCGGCACAGCGTGCCTCATAAACCGCTTTACCTTGCCGCGCAGTTCCACTGCCAGAGGGAAAGCCGCCACCATCGGGTTCCGCTATCAGGTCAAACTCTGCCAGCTGCTCTTCAGTAACCGGCGTGCCAAGCCCCACAGGTTCCTGCGAACTGGAAATGTACGACCAGCAGGCGATGACGCTAATGGTGCAAACACAGCAGCATTTCTTAAGCGTAGACATTGCGTACCTCGCCTGCCGAGTTAACGCCCCAGCTTTGAATACAGTGGTTGTGGTAGGTGGTAATAAGGCCTTTATCCGCAATAATGGAGTCGCGGGTTGGCTGTACATTACCCAGACTGTCAGTTGCCCGGCTCTGCAAAATGGCATCACCGCCATCCCATTCCCAGGGAATGCTGAACCGCGTCAGGGATTTCTCGCTCTGATGACTGTCAATCAGCGCATCCGCCCAGCTGCGCCCGCCGTCAGCACTTACTTCCACGCGACGAATAGTGCCGGACCCTGACCAGGCAATACCGGTTACGCGATAGATGCCGCGTCGATTTAACGACATTTGTCCGGAGGGAGAGGTGATGAGCGACTTGGTTCCCATCGGAAACGTAAATTTCAGACTGCTGCGATCAGGCAGGGTATCGGTGTACTTGCTGGTTTCATCACGGAAGTGAGGCGACTCATTGGTGAGTTTGAGTTGAGTAAGCCACTTCACGCTGGTATTACCTTCCCAGCCAGGGTTAAACAGACGCATTGGATAGCCTTGTCCTGGCATGACCGGCTCGCCGTTTTGAAACAATGCCACCATGGAGTCGTCCATGGCTTTTCCGATGGGTACAGAGCGGCCCATACTGGCAGCATCTGCACCTACCGCCGCTACCCAGTTGGCTTCGGGTAACACGCCCGCTTCATCCAGCAGGGTAGACAATGGAATTCCTGTCCATTCGGCACAGGACACCAGGCCATGCAGACTCTGCGCCGTGCCATTTGGATCGGGATCCCGTTGCCTGAGCACCGCGCCACTGTTGCCGGAACACTCCAGGAAATAAATCTTGCTGACCATGGGGTAGCGCAAAAGATCTTCATAGCTGAACACCAATGGCTGGCGAACGAGTCCGTTGATGACCAGTTTGTGCTGCGCGGGATCGATATCCGGAATACCTGCATGGTGACGTTCGAAGTGCAGCGCATTGGGAGTAATGGTTCCCTGCAAGTGCTGCAAAGGGGAGCGGGACGAGCCGCCGCCGGGGTAGATTGGGTTTGGATTACCAGCCATGCGCATCATGTTTTCGGCATGAGACGAGCGGCTGCCATAGGCACTCGCGCTGGTACCTGGGGCCTTCGACCATTCAGGAATCTGCAGGTCTTGTCCAAGCACCGAGTTGGCAACAGCCATACCGGCACCGCCCAGACCAAGGCCTAGCAGGTGGCGCCGATTAATCAGACCATTGCCAGCAACTTTTTCCATTTCTTGTTTCTTCATCGCTGTTACCGCTTTAACAAACTAGTTGATTGCAACGAAGCGCTTGGCTTCCTGCACTGATGGCAGGGTGTCATCGCTCCAGATCATTAACAGTTGCGCATACTTCCGGTCAGCATTCTCATCATCGCCCATGGCCGCATAAGCACGAGCAGCACCTAACAGCGAAAGTGGGCGGTTTGGCAGACGTAATAGAGAGGTCTCAAACAGTTCAGCCGCTTCGGCAGTGTTGCCCAGCTCCAGATGAATCTCGCCAGCCAATTCATGAATTGGCTTCAATGGTGTTGCTGCACCATTAGGCAGACGCCCAGCTTCCTTTCTAGCTATGGCGTCTTTCAGCAGTGCATCTGCTTCTTCAGCCGCAGCCATGCCATGGCGTTTCACCTTCGCCAGTGCAGTCACCTGTGCATACATGATTTGCAGGTTGGCATTATTGGGGCTATCTGAGGCGAGTTGACCCAGACGCTCGGCAACGCGATCGGCCAGATCCAGCTCGCCGAGATTAGCCGCACTCATTCCCAAAGCCAATAACTGGTCACCAGTGAGATCATTGTTGAGTTCAGTCAGTTGCCAATTACGAGTCTCGATAGTGTGGCGCGCTTTCATGATCTTAAGTGTATTGGTAGAGCGCTCGTCACCAGGATTTTCGGAGAGAGTTTCTTCGGCGCGGGTGATCCACAGTTTGGATCGTTCCAGGTCGCCCCGTTGCAGATCGCCATACTGACCCCAGTCCGAAGCATGATTCTGTTCGCCCACTGCATCACCTGGCTTCCACAGTTCGCGCGCAACCAGATACGCGGAGTCATTCCACTCAGCCACATAGTCCCACATGCCATGCTGAATAAAGATGTGAGAAGGCATATGTCGGGCATGGGAAACTGCTGGTGCGATGTCGCGATACTTCAATGCGGCTTCAAGCGCGATAGGTGCATGAATCGGATCATCAAAGGCGTGAATCACGTAATGTGCCGCACCGGGGTGATTGTCATTGCGCTTGAACAGTTCCAGAGCCAGGGCACCAGCCTTCATGTTCATGCGTTCACGCATTTCACCCGAGGCACCGGCAGCAGCCAGGGTTGAAACTGTATAGAAGGCAATGACCTCATCGTCATCCGGATACTTTTCATAGACCTCTTCCATGGCTTGGTTCCAGGCGATACGGCGTTCAGGCATGCCGCCTGGTGTCGTGGCATACGCCTCAGCGGCCTTCAGAAATCCTTTTTCTCTGTCAGTGGGTGCCTTCGCTAACCTGAGTTCAGGGGTTGGTGCCAGCCGCTCCAACACCGCGGCTGGTCCATCACTCATGGGGCCAAAGAAGGGGTGCTGATAGGTAAAGACTTCACCCCAATAGGCCATGGCGAAATCAGGATCCAGTTCCTGGGCTCTGCGAAAAGCGGCCTGAGCCTGGGTATTGCCAAAGCTGTGCAAGTAGCCGACACCCAGCATGAATTGTTCCTGGGCTTCCGCATTTTGGGTGGAAGTTGGAAAATCATAAGTGCCTACCCGAGGAACATCTGCTGCCTGGACACTTAGAGAAATGAAACAAAAACCAACAATTACGGAGAAAAATGAACGAAGAGACATGGTGTAACCCCACTATCCAGTATTATTCTGAGTTCAAGGTTGCCAAGACTGCTGCTGCAATGCAAATGCTTCTTTGTGTCGTATTGTGGCACCTTTGTTACGAGTTTAAGATATTGATTTTTAAGAAATAATATTGATATTTGAGAGTATTTGAAATGCTTATTCGTCTGCTGTTCCTAGCACTTTGTATTCTGCTGAACATTTCTCAGGTAGTAGCCCAACAAACGGGTTGTGAAGCGCTGGAAGGATTTTCAGATTTTGATTTCTGGGTAGGGGAGTGGGAAGTGTTTGACAGCAATACTGGCAGTCGTGCCGGAGAGAATTCCATTGTGAAGATGGAGGACGGTTGTATGCTGATGGAAAGCTGGAGTGGGGGTGGAGGAGTGACTACCGGTACCAGCATCAACTACTACAATCCGGTGACTCGGGAGTGGCGGCAGGTCTGGGTTTCCGGCGGAGCTTACGCCATCGATATCGTAGGTGGATTGCGTGGTGAGGCCATGGTGTTAGAAGGCAGCCTTTACAATTTCGCTGGTGCGGTGTGGAACTTCCGCGGCACCTGGACGCCGAATGCTGATGGCAGTGTGCGTCAGTTCTTTGAGCAGTTTAATCACGACACCGAAGAATGGGCGCCCTGGTTTGATGGGCGGTATGTGCGTAAAGCAGAATAGAGCATTCGGCAAACAGCTTAGTCTTCAGCGGCAATTTCAACTCTCAGCAAGCTACTACTCTCCACCACGCTGCCATCGACCATTTTCGGACGAAAGCGCAGTTGCTCCAGTCTCTCCTGCGCTTCTTTTCTTCCATCCTCGATTTGTCTGAAGCCGGTAATAGCTTCCATCGCGGATACTCGCCCGATGCTGGTTGGAAATCTGTTCGAGTAGAGAAACGAAACTCTGTTCTCTGCTGGTAGTTGCATCGACAGCAATGCGTAATCTGATTCTTCGTCATCGCGGTGAAAGGAATTGAGTGGACTCGCTATGGTTGGAATAGAGGTGGTCCACTCGGTCAGCATCAGCTGGGAATCAGCAGTGTTATTAGTAGATGGCAATTCCACAAGCGCTGCATCTATGTTTGCGTGAAACTGTGGCAATGGAAGTATTCTGGGTTGGCTAAAAAACGCATTGACTCGTTCGCGACTCTCTCCCGAGTCAATCAGTAAAGCATAAGCTCGTTCGTAACCTTCGACTGCCAGATCCGAAAAATCGAACAGGTTGTGCCAATCAGCAAGATACAACTCGCTCATTGCCTGCCCAACCAGACCAGGCGCATCTGGCTCTGAATAGATGGTTTCTATTTGATTAAGCAAATCGAGACCTTCGAGGTAGTAGATTCTTTTCAGGTCTTTTCTCAACATATGCCGGGCACGTGCGCCACTGGTGGAATACTCCTGCAGCGAATCTCGAAAGGTCGTGTTATTTGCCCCGTTGTTGTCGAATATCTTTCGGAACATGTAATAGTGCTGGGCTTGTCGATAGAGCAGCGGGACAAGTACAGGACTGTTGTCCCCGTGTAACTGTCGGGCTGCTATGATCATTACCAGATTCAGTTGGTGGGCCCGGTTAAAATGAAAACCCTGCTCTTCAATTGAATCTTCCGTCACGCCTCGCAGGTGTTGTTCCGCCAGCTCGAGAAAATCATCGATCAGGTTTGCATTGAGCGCTACTGGCAGCCGCAGGTAATAGGTAAACAAATACTCCATTTGATCACGAGCATCATCCCAGGCCTGGCGATTCGTGAAATTCTCGATACGTTTCCTGATAAGGGAGAGTTGGGCGGGGGAATGCAGGCCATTATGGTATCGAGTTATCTGCACGGCACGATCTAATAATGCGTCAGCCTCATCGAATTGATTCAAGGTCATTAGTCGATCGGCAAGCTGTTCCATGGGCTCAACAAGCGCCATGGCGTCACGGCCGAATTCGAATTCGATGACATCGAGGACTTCACGCGCCGCTTCCAGTTCTGCCAGCGCCTGGAGATTGCGAGCGGTTTGGTCTTGGGCTGCTGCGAAGGAGCCGAGCAGCAGCAAGGTGCAGGAGGAGATTAGTAGTGTTGCGCGCATCCCACGTTGCCTCCCAGGGATTGACAGATCGCTAACTTTTTAACACTACGCTACTGGCCTGGTACCGTCAATTCGCTCATTTCTTAGAGTAGGAGGAGTAAAAGAGGAAGCGAGTACTAGTTGTTCTCTTCAGGGTAAAACTCATTTTGCCTCATTCTCTTTTAGTACCGGCACCATCGAATCCCAAATGCCGTCTCTTTTCTGCCGATGGTAGATGGCTGCAATAACATGGGCAGCGATGAGATTCACGCTGGTCCAGTAGGCAATTTCATGCAGCAGGATAACAGCATCAAGCAGGGTGCCACTTTTAATTCCCGACCAATACAAGCTGCCGATGGTCAATCCTGTTATGGCGATTAATCCCAGGCTTGCATACATCCCGAGATGTACCGCTTTCGCCAGATTTTTCATCATCCTGGGTGTGTCGTCAGGCAGCACGGTAGGGCGCGTCCTGCGCATATAGAAGAATCTGGCAATCAGGAGAATCAGAAAAAAGGACGCGTAGGCCATTTCAAACTGCAGCAAGGCAAAGTCTTCGAGTTCCTCAACTTCATCAATCTGTTTGTAAAGCGCAAAGATGAAAACGGCGATGAATCCCCAGTGCAGCGTTTTTGCCAGTGCGCTGTGAGATTCGATTGTTAATTGCGAATCTTCAGATACATTGTCTGTATAGACTGTCATAGCTTTCCCCGCATTATTGCCAGAGAGGATCCCTTTTGATCCTGTCTTATGAGATTAGACGAAGCTAACAGCCAAAAGTTTAACTATTCTGGAAAATCGCTTGCTGGCTATGTGGCCAGGAATACACCTACAAGTTCACTTTAATGGTCACGAATGCGGCTAACGGCATTCCAGGCCGCACTACTTCACCGAGCAGAAACTGAAATGGGATGAAATACTCATCATCCAGCAGGTTCTGCACGTTTAGCCCTAGTTCAAAGTTGTCGAATGCGTAATCAGCATGTAGATCAATTACTGCGTAATCGTCTGAGTAAAAGACATTGAAATCCGTCAGCGGTGCTTCATCTGAAAAGCTGATGCCTGCTCCCAGGCTAAGCCCATCCAATTCACCTCCAGAGAATCGATAGTGGCCCGCCAGGCGTCCCCGATAATCAGGTATTCTTGAGAGTCCTGCCCCAACGGCAAAGTTACCAAATGAGGTGGGGATGGCTTCTTTGATCTCGGCATTCATTACTGCATAGTTGAAAAGAACTGACCAATTGGTTGTTGGCTCCCAGATCAGATCGAGTTCCACTCCATCTGATTCTTGTTCTCCGGCCTGCCCCTGTGCGAATGGATCAAGTGAAAGCAGGGTAGGAATGTTGTCTCTCAACAACCTGAATGCCACTAGAGAACCTGAGATTTGTGAATCTTCGAAGTCAAATTTGATGCCAGCTTCGGCTGAACGTGAAGTTTCAGGTTCAGGTGGTGAACCATTTTCTCCTGTGAAGAACAGGCTAAGTCTGGAGCCCGTAGCATAGCCTGCGAACAGCGAGAAGCTATCGTTGATCAGGTAGGTAAGCCCTAGTCGATAATCGAATTCACTGTGGTCTGTGTCAAAACTGGTTAGGGAGGGAAATCCCTCTGAGTGTTCGTAGCGTGTGTAACGACCGCTGACGAGTGCTTTGAAATTGTCGCTAAAGCTAATCTGATCTTGCAGATAAATCGCGCGGGTTTCGTATTTGTTTAAAAAAAGCCCTGCCGGATCGATCGGTGGAACTGGCCCAAAAGACAAATCATTAACTCCCGACGCATAATCAAGAATCCCTATTGGATTAAAATCGAATGCTGATCCACCCTGATAGTCTGTGGAATCCAGAAAGACACCACCCAACAATGAGTGCGCTACAGCTCCGCCATCAACTTCCCAGTTGAAGCTGACGTCCAATGTGGTTTCCTCAAGGTCAACCGGTAGTTGTCCTTTGAGTATGAATGCCGAAGATCCTGTTACAGGGAAAAACGCGGTATAGGCAAAAGAAGAATATTCCTCGAATTCGTTCTCGTAGCGGCGTAGTTGGATTTTGGCAGACAAGCTGTCTGAGAATTGGTGGTTTAGAACACCATGCAATGACAGATTGCGTACTTCGGTGCGCGGGCCATCGAGAGCGCCCGTAAACTGGTAGGGATCGACGCCGGGCAGGTTTGCAACTTCAGCGGGTAATCCAGTGTATTCAAGTTGTTCGATCTTGTTAAAGATTCCACGGAACAGGAATTCTGTTTGTTCCCCTAACTCGATTCGTAATGAGGGATTGACAGTCAAACGATCGGTGTCTGCTCCTTCGATGTAGTCATCAGAGGTGTAGCTTTCTGCAGCCAGGCGGAAGCCAATGTCATCAGAAAGTGGCTGGTTGATATCGATGGCACCTGAATAGGTACCAAAACTACCGCCGTACAAGCTAAGATCAACTGCAGATTCTGCGTGAGGGGTTTTGGTGACAAGATTAATTAAGCCGCCAACAGGGGCTCCCGTTCCGCCGCCGTACAAGGTGGAGGTAGGTCCTTTTGCCACTTCAACTCGTTCAACACCAATGAGAGATGAGGGATCAATCACTGCTGTATCCCCGTAGCCCAACAGTCCGTCCAGAAAAATTTCTGACTCAAAGCCTCTTACAATTGGGTTTACCAGGACGGTCTCCGCTTCCTGGTTGGGTACCACACCTGACACATTCGCCAGTGCCTGGGTAAGTGTTTGTAAGTCCTGGTCATCCAGCAGTGCGCGATTGAGAACCTGAACTGATTGTGGCAATTCAATAAGCGGAATGTTGCCACGGACGACACTGGCATTTTGGTTCTGATAACTGGACTGGTTGCCTATTACGATAATTTCCTGAACTCTCCAACTCTCATCATCGATGTTCTCACCGGCGGACTCCTGTGCGAGTGATGAAAGGGAGAAGGAGAGAGGAAGAGAGGCTAGCGATGTTGCCAACAGGTTTCGTAAAACAAAATTCATATCAGTGGCCATTCAGTTTTCGTTAGAGGTCTAAGATTTTTTTTCGGGCAGAGCCAAGGAGATGCCTCTGCTTTGCAAACATCTTGAGATTAAAAACTCAAAAGATTGGTGCGCGGCGAGATAGTAATTGTGGGCGCTGGAAATTGTCGATGTGACTCTTTGCCACAGCGACAAATTGACGCAGCAGCCTGACTACAGAGAGTCAGGCTGCTGGGAATTTGAAAAAGTCGGAAGTGCTATTGGCTTGCTACAACAAATTCGAATTCACCTGACTGCGGGGAGACTTCGTTTCTATAGCTTGCGTTCCAACGCACTACGTAAGTGCCAGGAGTCAATTCGGATCCGACAGACATCATCAGATCATCAGCTCCCATATTGTGCATTCCCGGTAGGGGGATGGAGGTGTCCGGATCGTCTGTACGATGCAGGGTTACCGTGCTCGCAGAGACCTCGGGTAATCGATCGAAATACAGCCGCAAAAAACGCGGTGTTTGTTGCAGTTCCGTCCCTGCGGCGGGCTCAGAGCGAATTAGTTCTCCCAATCCTATGCCCTCTGGTTGGGCACGTTGTACGAATTGTGCGAAGGGGTCTACGTCTGCTTCCTCATGCCACTCATACTCGACACTGCTGGCGAGGTCACGCGCGGCCTGAATGCCATGGGTCTTGGCGACCAATCCCAGCGCCATATCAGTGCCAGCAGAAACTCCGGATGAAGTGAACATCTTGCCACTCTCTACCCAGCGTGCATCAACAACCCAATCCACTTCTTTGCTCTGCTGTTCCGATAAAAAGAAGAAGCGTTTGTTGGCAGTCGCTCTGTGACCGTTTAATACGCCAGCTTTAGCGAGGAGAGCGGAGCCCGTGCAAACCGAAGTGGTAAATTCAGTTGTTTCGTTTACTACTTCCAGATAGTCAAGAAAATTCTGATTTTCCAGTTGCTGTCTGGAACCTGTGCCACCTGGCACCATTACAATGTCCAACTGTGGTGCTGTTTCGAAGGAGTGTGTGGCTACCGTGGCTACACCCTGGGCCGACATCACCGGACCGGCTTCTTCTGCGATCATAACGATGTTGTAGTCCGGCACATAGGCCCACATCTCAAGCGGACCGTAGACGTCCAGAACTTCGAAGCCTGGATACAAAATGATGCCAAGTGTTTTTCGTGAGTCGTTAACTGAAACCAGTTCGATGGGCTGACTTGTATCCGGTTGGGCGCTTGGGTCGAGCGCAGCAGCAACATAGGCACTGGCGCTTCGATCACTTAGTGCGCTGAATTCTTCTATATTGGAAAAGCCGTCGCCATCTGCGTCGCCTTCAGCTTTAAACCACTCACCCACCGCAAGGGCAAAGGAATAGTCACCATCCAGTCCAACGCCGAACCCGGCAACCATGGCGTCCATCTGCTGGAAAGAAGTGGCTCCCAGCATGGCGTAACCCAGTCCAACTTCGGCACTGGTAGACCAGGTCGCGAGAAGAGGTTCCAGATCGGTCATGGCGACCTCGATACCTGATACATAAGCTGCGTAGACAGCATCATGTGATACACCGCCATCAGTTGAAAAATCCAGGTTTGCGTCTGCCAGGACTGCTGAAATCAGTGCCAGTTCAATCGCATCGGGGACACCGTTACCTACGCCTTGTCCTTCGCCGTTGAAGTCCAGGGTGGCTGGATCGAACTGCACTCCACGCAGTGCTTCATCGAAGTCCACTTGCAGGGTGTCTGCCGCTGCAACTCCAGGAAGCATTAGGAAAGCAGTCATGAAGCAGACTGACAACAGGCGAAAACAATCAGGGAATTCAACTTTCAGGAAAGACATAGCGGTCTCCTAACTCAAGCATGTTGGCGGGTACTTTAGTGAAATTCATTGTCGAACGTCGATGCGACACAGTGACGCAGAACGAACAGGTTTGTAAGGTCAGAATTCAGTTACTCGTTTTTGTGTTGGAATCTAAACCAGAGAGAGTTGGGTTCCAGTTTGCAGTGGCTGGGGAAGGTTGGGGAAAGCGGTGTAAAAACCTCAAACTTGGGAGGGTTATTGCCTGGTCAGCAATGAGCCTCGCTGGGGAATACTCCAGCGAGGTTTATCAGGAGCTATATGTCGTCTAAGTATCGAAAATGGCGACCAGACAACCTTTCGAGTCGGGAATATCCTGCATATTGACAGTGCCGCCGGCTAGCACAGTATTCAGCGCATCTTTGAGGTATTCATCGTGTGCTTCGTTACGCTGGGTTTCGTAGCCAAGCTGGTCATTGATTGGCCCGCGAAACAGAACTTCCTGTGTCTTCGGATCAATAATGAACACCTCGGCTGTTCGTTCAACGCCGAGTGATTTGGCCAACAGCTGGTCACTGTCTTTCAGAATAGTAAAATCGATGCCAAACTCGGTGGCTTCCCGATTGATGCGCTTCAGATCATCCTGGATGTTGGCATTGAACATTAGAAATTCGATGTTCTTTTCCTGATACATGTCCCGCACTTCCCGGAATTGAGGTAATGCGATACGGGCAATTGGGCAACCCACACCCTGTACATACATAACAATCAATTCTCTATCCCGATACTGTTCAAGGGAATGGGTAGTGCCATGCTGATCCAGTAACTCAAAATCGGGTAGAGATTTCAGCCACTCGTCTGCAGCGCTTATAGTGGTAAAGGCGAGAAACGAGATGCCTAACAAGATTCTTCGTAACATAACAATTCCTTTCAATTACTCATCAACATAGTAGGTGAGATAACCAGTGAACATTTCTTCCCAGCTCTCCAACCCCCAGGTGACTTCCTCTCTGGGATCAGGATTAAACGGATTGGATAGCGAGTTATCAAAAGCGCCCGCGACCTGCACGTTGGTGCCAGGTTCCAGGGTGCGGGGTTCAGTTAGCCAGTAATGTGGTTGCCAGCCGTAGTTGTAGGCTGGGATGCTGAACACAACATCGTCGTCACCACCTGGAGGCTGTACCGTGAACTTCATATGTTTGCCGCGGTAATTCATGCGCGCTCTCACTGCCAGTAACTTTACGCGCTGGTCGAATTTATAGTTGGCAGCGATTGGATGCTCTGGATCTTCTGGCGCTATGGTGAAGCGCTCAGCAACGGCGCGGGTCAGGATCTCGTTTTCCGGAGCTTCATCCGCAAAATAGAGTCCGATGCTGGTAGTCTCGCGAATTTCCACTCCGTTGGTGACATAGTGGAATTGCAGTGCGAGTTTGTGACCAGCGGGGATTCGTACTCCAGAGTTTTCTGGAAACACTGTCGCTGGATTTTCACCGGGTATAAAGCTACCCAGGAAGCGTCGTTCAGGAGTGGTTTCGGTTTTTTCTGGTCCCCAGAAATCTTCATCGGGACCAATCACAAAGGTCATCAGGTGATGAAGTATTCTCTCGTCCCCAGGCGAATACTGAAAAGCCCGAACCCATTTCTCTTCCTCAAAGGGCAATTCGACTTCCAGATACTCGTAGTCCAGGATGCCTACGGCTGGCACGATATTCGTCGGTGCTTTGACGACAAAGTCTGGTTCGCCAAGTTGCCAGACAAATTCTTTCTCCAACGGAATTTCTTCCAGCGGATCCACAGAGCCTTCGCCCCGAGGCGCGCCCGCCGCCATCCAGTGGATCAGTTTTTGTCGCTCCTCAGCTGAAATTTCATGGGCGTTAGGGGAATCGCTTAATTCAGAGTCAACCTGCATGGGTGGCATGCGTTTGTTCAGAAGCACTTCTCTCACCATCGGTGACCAGCCCAACAATGAAACATAGCCGTCGAAGGCAAAAGGGCCTGCGCCACCCCAGCGGTGGCAGATAGCACAATTCTCGACAATGATTGGTGCAACTTCAGTGCTGTAATCCGGCGGATTCTGCTGGTGCATGGCCAAATCAGCATAGTCAATCTGGCAGCCGCTTACTTCAGTGGTGAGGGTATCGCTTGCCTCGCCGTTCTCAACGGCCAGCAATCTATCTGCAAGCGCGTTTTGCGCACCGCCCCGGTAATAAAGTGACATACGCTCAGGATTAAACATGAGCACCTCCCCGGCTTGCGACAGGGACAGGCTTTCTGCGACCAGCAGCTTCTCGTCACCCAGGGTGGGATAGGGTATCGCCCATTGCTGTCGTTGTTCGCGGGAGGCTCCACTGACGTCCAACGCCAGAAACTCGATATGTTCGCCATACTGCTTTTGCAGTCTGGCTAATTCCAGTGAGGCCTCCTCGGCGGCAGGGCATGTAGCATCGTAGGCCAACATGACGACAGCCTCGCGATGCTGATAGCGACTCAGTTGATGAAATCTGCCTGTTTCATCCAGCAGGGCGAAGTCGCCGACCCGTTCGGTAGCTGCATGGCTGATACCGCAAGCAGCAATCAGGGAAACTATGCCTGTTAATAGTGCCTGGATGTTTCTAGAGCTTGGCGCTGACGGAATCATTCAGTTTTCCCTAACTATTGAGCCATTGGGCTGGTGCTGATGTGGGGATTCTCTACTTGCTCTCTGGTCCAGTTGCGATCTGGCACCGTGAGACCTCCGCGAGCTGGCCCGCCAGCGTTATAGATTCCGCCCCGAAGCACATACAACAGGTAGTCCGTTTCGTCGCTCAGGTTTGAAGTTTTTTCAGTGTAGTTGGCTACCGCACGTTCAATCTCCAGCCAGCGGTCTTCCACTTCAGGGTGAGCCAATATGTCGCCTATGACCACTTTCAACAATTCAAGATTGTCGATGATGTAGGCCGCATCGGGATGCAAGCCATAGAAATTGGGAGCGATGACTGGGTTGGTCGGAATGTCGCTGGGCAGCGAGACGAAACTGCCGTGAAGTCGGGTTATCTTCTCGCCATATAAAGAGAGCATTGTTTGTATATCCGCATCCCGGGTCTCTTTGTCCGGTGCAAAGACGAGAATCTCCAGCAGGGCTACCTTTAACCACTGGGACGCCCAGGTGAGTCCGCTCAGCTGTGGGAATCCTGCCTTGTAGGCGTAGGCGTAGGGGTGATCAGACAAAAGCTCATCTGATTTTGGTTTGTAGGCAACCGAATGCCTCTCATCTTCGAGGTAAGCTTGCACAGCATCTGAGACCGCTGCTTTTTTATCTTCGAACACGGGATTGAGGTAAATCTCAATAAGTTGCTCTATGAATTGCCTGCCTCTTTGCAGTGTGTCTACTGCTACCGGAGGCAGGTTGCCAATATCGGCCAGGGCGGAGCGTACTTCTTCCGCATTGTGATCCTCCCGGATCACGCCAAGCAAACCTGGTGTGGCCCGGCTTTCAAATACCCGATGGGGTCCGAGCATAGAGGAATGATCACCGGCGGTGTGATAGTGGGAACCTTTGGTTTCTTCCAACTCCTGCAGTGTTTCCATCAGTACCCGCTGCCCGATTGCGGCGGTGGGGGAGCTGTTGGTAATGGTGATTTCCTCGTAAGCGCGAGCTTGCACCACATCATGTGCCAACAGTAACTGTTGGAGTTCTGGATACTCTCTGGCAAGTACTGTGCTGTCGTTGGCTTTAATGGCTTGAGAACATGTCGTGAGTAGCAAAAAACCCAGCACTCTCCAGATGGGAAAGCGCATGGTGAAAGACACTAAGTGAGAAGTGAAGTTTGTCATTTCGCTGGTCTCTACCTTTCAGAATCTACAAAACAGACAGGTTAGTTTTCGGTAGCCGAGTATACGCGAGCAGGCTTGAGGCGACAGGTGCGACAAAATGCCTCAGGGAATTGTGGATTCAAGTCTGCAAGCTGAAAAACCCTATATTTCAAGCTATTACATCAAGCGGGTAGATTTGCTGAGTCGCTAAAATTACAACTTGCTACATTTAGCTTGCCAGCATCAGCGTTTACCAAGACATGGGGAGCCAACGAGAGGCGAATCACTGTGCCGATGGCAATGCGGCAATTTGTCATCTTGTTCACGAAGAACAGCGAACATAGTCTATCGAACAACCGTATTAATCACCGTGGGTTAAGGAGAGAAGTGTGCTAGCTCGAGCTTGGAAAGCAGCGTTCATTATTATTGCAGGGGTATTGGCCTCCTGTTCAGCTAATACGGAGCAATCGCCATTGATTAGAGCCGAGCCCGATATAGGGTCGGTTCTGACTCGAGCGCCACGCACGCTTCGTTTGTATTACACAGCCTTGCCGGACGTTTCACAAAGCAGTCTGCGACTCGTCGGGCCGGAGGGAGACCTTGCTTTGAGAGGGCTGCACACCATGGCGGCCGATGATCTGATGATAGAGATTCTGGACACGGTTACTCCGGGCGACTACACCGTAGTCTGGGAGACCGTGGTTGAGGGGAATCCTGCCCAGCACGAGGGTAGTTATCAGTTCAGTTACGCGCCCTAGAGCTATCAGCAGATTAGCTGGTATGAAACCAATAATCCGAGAGTCAGCAGCCGGAAGCGACAGCCAACACAGAATGCAAGCCTATTCAAATGAGCAACTGCAGCAGGCCGTTGGTCTCTACAACACAAGGTTTAATGACAATATCCCATTGGAACTGCTCACATCGGCCGCTTCCGCTTTTCGTTCCCGTGAATTGATGTCTACGCTGCTAGATCGGGTAGCGGCCAATGAACCAGTTCGAAACTGGGAAGAGTTCAGCGATCGGTTTCTCAGGGACTGATTTATTTTCCTTTAATATTGGCTGACCAAAACCCGGACTTCTGGCTTTAGCCCCATTTAAAACCCCCAATCTACGCGGCTTGCACGCCCAAAACCCACTCCATCTTGATATAGGTCATGATCCGTGGCCTGCAATTGGCTCAAAGTAGAGGCTACAGCAGTGTGGCTGGAGGCCTTGCTACAACTGGTTTCTTCAGCCAGCCATGCTTATCGAGAATTAGACCGACTCCAGATTTCGGAGTGGTAATTTCAGGAGTGACTCTTCATGCAAATGCAAAAACTGATACTTGGATTGTTAGTGGCCTGCTTGGCTTCAATCGCAGGCGCAGTTGAAAGAGTGGGGGATTTCACCCTGCTGGATCAGAATGGCGCATCGCATTCCATGAGTTGGTATGACGATCAGAATGCCGTGATTTTTCTCACACAGGCTAATAGCTGTGATTCACTGAACGGCGTGGCATCTGACTTTGACGCTGTTCGTGACCGTTATGCTGAGGTGAATTTCCAATTCATGATGCTGAATGCTGAGGGTAGTGTTGATCGCGAAGCTGTGTCTGCCGCGGCTGCGTCCTATGGTTCAGATTTGCCAATTTTGATGGATGAGACACAGATGGTTTCCCAGGCAATGGAAATCAGTCGTGCCGGTGAAGCCATCGTGTATGATCCCCGATCATTCCGCATTGTGTATCGTGGTCCTGTTGACACTAACTTGTCCGCTGCGCTGGATGAGATTGCTGCCGGCGAAGACGTGAGCAAAGCGCAGATGCCTGTTACCGGTTGTGAGATTGCCTATGGCATGACGCCGGACGCTTCCATTTCTTACGCTGAGGAAGTCGCTCCCATTCTGGCCGAGAACTGCGCCACCTGTCACCGTGAAAACGGGATTGCACCGTTTGCACTGAATAATCATCAGGCCGTGCAGGGCTGGTCGCCAATGATCCGCGAGGTCGTAATGACGCGACGCATGCCGCCCGGACAGATTGATCATCATGTCGGTAAATTCGACGGCGCCCCAGGCATGAGCAAAGTTGAGATTCAAAAGTTGCTGAACTGGATCGCTGCCGGTTCACGCAACGAATCAGATCGCGATCCGCTCACCGAACTGACCTGGCCAGATACCAAGTGGACATTGGGTGAGCCAGATTTGATTGTGAAGATTCCCGCGCAGCAGATTCCAGCCACCGGCGTGCTGGATTATCGCAACCTGGCGGTGCCTTTAACGGAGCTCACCGAATCACGCTGGGTGAGAGGAAGTGAAGTTTCTCCCGGTGATCCCACTGTGGTGCACCACGTGATTCCATCAGTGATTCCTCCCTCCGGTGGAGAGGCTCGAGGTGAGGGGCAGAACAGCGTGCTGGCCTTAAATCCTGAAGTGCCTACACTGGCTGGCTACGCGCCTGGTTACCAGAACCGCATGGAAGACGAAAACACAGGTGCCTTGTTGGAGGCGGGCTCCACGATCGTGTTTCAGATGCACTACACAACGTCTGGTAAGGAAACCGTAGATGAAACAGAGCTTGGTATCTACTTCTATCCAGAAGGTGTGGTACCAGAAGAACGGGTATCAGGCCGACCTGCCGTGACCTGGGATATCGCAGTACCACCTGGTGTCAAGGATCACGCAATGCAGGCCAGCATCGAACTGGATCGAGATGTTTATCTGCAAAGCGTGCTGCCCCATATGCACTTCCGTGGTAAGCGAGTGAAGTACATCGCTCAATTTCCAGATGGCACGGAACAACTTCTGTTTAATCAGCCGCACTACAACTTTAATTGGCAGTTGACTTACCATTTCGAAGAGCCTGTATTCCTGCCCGCTGGTACGACTATTCTGGTTGATAGTGCCTTCGATAACTCGGCACAGAATCCCTTCAATCCAGACCCATCTATCACTGTGTATGGTGGCGAGCAAAGCTGGGAAGAAATGTTCTTCGGGTTTATGACCTGGAAGGACGCCGATCAGAGTAAGTGGGCGGTTAACGACTAGACTCGAAAATACTTCGGGTAAGAAACTAAAGGGCCTGGTCGCAAGACCGGGCCCTTTTTTGTTTCCGCTATGCAAGAAACTGAATCCACCAGGTGCTGGTTATCAGGATGAGTGCCAGTGTGCTTAACGCAATATAGGCTTGCTTGAGATGAAGACTTGCTTTCGCCGCCTGGCAATCCGTGGTCGCAGTTTCTGTACTGCTGGACCAATCGATTCGCCAACCGGCGATTCCGAACAGTCCGATTGTCAGTGCGGCGAACAATGGCTGGAAAGGTTCCAGCGCCATCATCTGGCTCATCCAGGCGGCACTGATTCCTGTTGCAAGAAGAAACAAGGGGCCGATGCAGCAGACACTGGCAACGATTGACGTTAACAGGCCGCCGATCAGATAGGGTGAGGTTTTTTTGCTTTCGCCTTGCATTGGTTCGATGAATAAGTGGCTGCTGATCAGGACTATGGCGTTTTCTCGGAAGAAGGAAAGCCGATAGCGGTGGTCGCTTTCGTCATGGCCTCGACCGTTACCAATTCAGGCACATAGCGCACAATGGCTTCTTCGAGATCCAGATCCACTTCTACCGATTTTATGCCTTCAAGCTTTCGTAGTGAGCTGCGCACGGCAACTATACATCCAGCTCAAGTCATATTTTCGACTTTGAGAATGACTTCTTTTTGGTCTGTTTCCGCGGAGTCAGGTGTCGCACTAAAGACAAATCCTGAGGCTAGTAGTAGTGAAAGCAGACCTGCCAAAAGCATTGGCCTACTGCTGGCGTATTGACTGTGCATCAAAAAGTCCTCTTCGATTGCAAACTCGTTGTTACGCACCGTTGGCGCAGCAGGGACATCCACCGCCGCCGCTGGTCATGATCGATTCTGCCGCTTTGGCATTTTGTTCCGCGGTGCGTTTGGTGGTCGCGAACTGTGAAGTGCTTGCCATCGCAGCAGGGTCGGGCTGGTTTACTGCCACTTCCTGACCGAAGTATCCGGTGCGCACCTGATACTGATGTTGCCCAATGTCTGTTGTAACGCGAATAGTATTGGCATCCACAACTTGCACGTCACTGAGGGCATTGCCATCACGAATGACAACTGCTTCGGCAGCATTGGGCAGATTGCTTATCTGCCAGCTGGTAGTGCGTCCAGAGGCATTGCGGTCTCCTACATAGGTGCCGATGTGCAGGATGCCATTCTCCTTGTCATTCCAGGCCGTATCCACTCCGAGATTTGGGTAGTCGACGCCTTCCAGAGTGGGAGCTGTGTACTTGTCCATATGCCTCACCTGGAACGCTTCGATCCAGTTGCCTTCAGCGATTTCGCTCATCATCTGTTGGGCGGTTGAAGTTCCGCGTGGCCAGGGCTCGTCGCGGTCAGACCACCAGCCGAAGCGGTCCATGTCGTCACCAAAGAATCTGGGTTCGGAGAATTGTTCAGCCGCTGCTTGCAGTCGTTCAAATGCCACATCGTCACCCAGTGCTTTAGCCATCACTTGTGCCAGGGGATTAGGGCGAATTTCGCGGGAGCTATCGCGGAAGCCGCTGCTATTGGCGATGCCTTCATAGACAAAGGTAGCAATCTCTGGTGATTGAGGCAGCAAGTAAAAGGCAGTCGCTGTGCCCGCACCACCCGGTGTGTTTACTTTAAAGTTTTCAAGCGGGTCATAGTACAAGGTTGCCCATTCCAGTTCGTTTTGATCATTGATGCTCATGTAATTGTCTTTCATGAACTCAACCCAATCTTCAAAAACCCCATGGGCGTTGGTAACACCCAATTGATCCGACAGAAAGATGCCTAGCCCGGCAGCAGAGTTGCAGAGCGGCCAAATCTTGGTGTTCTCACAATGAGGTCCTTCAGGATGATCGGTATATTGCTGGAACAAGTGTTCGACAATTCTGGGCTGCGTCCATTCAAAATGTTCATTCTCATAGCCTGCAATCTCCCAGGGCTGCTCCCACTTGTCATCCCCCGACACGTATTTGTAGATGGAGAGAACCAGGTTTAGCCAGCCGCGAAAAAACAGATTGCCATCGGCGCCGATCGGGTCTGGTTGCAAACCCCAGGGTTCAACCCCATTGGCTGTCCAACCCGGTCTGTCGTAGTTGCCACGCACTCGTTCAGGCCAGAGCTGGTAACCCGGTGCATTGAATGGACCGTACTTGTCCCGTTGCGGACTGGGTCCGATGAAGGTATTCCAATCGATAGCGGCCCAATAAGAAGTATGTCTGGATGCCAGCTCATCCATGATGCGGGTATAGACTTCACGCCAGGCAGGAGTCTGGTCAGCCATTAGCAGAACCGGGTAACTGGAATCGGCCAGATCGAAGCGCGGATAGCTGAGCATCGGTGGTGCCGCATATTGATCCCACCAGGGATGAGGTCCAATCCTGTCTACGGTGAAATCTATCTCGCCACGAGGAATCTGTATTCCCCAGGGAAGCTCAATGTCTTCGCGATAACCCCAATCATCGGGAGTGGTCGCTTTTTCCCAGATGAAGCGCAGCCATCCCTTGGTCCTGTCATTGTGGGTAGGGTAGAGCGGGTTGGTCGAAGGTTGGGCAGCGACAGTGCCTACTCCCAGTGAGGCGGCGCTGCCAATGATCGCGCTGTTCTTTAGAAAGGCCCGACGCGAAATACTCTGAGTATCGCTCATGTTTCCCCCTATTGGGCTTGAGAATAGCCCGCTAGCGGTGTTTTTGTATCACTCTCTCTGGCTCAGTGCTATCAGATTTCGGAAAAACTCAGCCTGCGGAAAGAATTACGGCTTCATGTTGGTGTTTCCGCCTTAAAGGCCGTGTAGCTCAAGCACAGGCTTCACCGCTTCCCGCTCTCGCATGCGCTGATTATGTTCGGCGATTCTTGGAAAATCATCGATATCTACACCATCGCCTTCAAGCCAGTTCTCAACGGTAAAAAGATAGGGGTCGCAGATTGAATAATCGGAGCCCATAACCCAGGGACCTGCAAACATCTCCTTATCTATAAGCGCGAAACACTCGCCCATTGTCTGGGGCACCTTCGCCTGCATGGCCTTAATGGCATTGTCATCATCGACCCAGCGACTGCCGCGAATCTTATGGGCATGGGCAACGTGGACGGTTGCACATAGATAAGCGTTGAATTCCTGCATCTTGGCGAAGATGAAGGGATCATCAAGCGGAGCCAATCGAGCTGCCGGATAGGACTGTGCTACATAGGCAAGAATCGCGGGAGTCTCGGTGAGAATACCCTGGTCGGTTACCAATGCCGGGACGCGTCCCTTCGGGTTCACCCTCAGGTAGTCATCGGATCGCTGCTCTGTCATGGAGAAATCCAGTCGCCGCAATTCATAGTCGGCAGCGGCTTCATTCAAAGTAATGTGGGATGCTACGGAAACAGTTCTGGGTGCGTAGTAGAAAATCATAGTGAGTTTGCCGGTTTCGTTTGCTAGTCCATATTGCCCAGGAGTACAAAGAGGGCTGTCAGAATGATTGGGATCATTCCCGCACAGAGTATGATGAATGCGGAAGCAGCTTGCACCAGTCTGCCTTTGAAAACTGCTTCGCGACCACGCTGAATGCTCATGCGTCGGATGATGCCGTAACCTGGCGCGGGCAACTGTTGATGTTGAACGACGCTGCTCCCATATCTGAACAGATAGCATGCACCCCAGAGGATAGGGGACACCAGAATCAGGCCAAAGATGAAGACTATCCACGGTCGGCTTACCAGCAAAGCAATATTGTCTTCCAGCCAGCCTTGCAAGGGTCCTTCCAGTGCAAGAATTAGAAATACGATCAGACCACCGAAGACGATGCTTGCAGCAACAATCGTCATAGCTCTGCGCCGCGCTTCGGGATCAGCTTCAATGAATTCTGGTTCCTTCTCAGTTGGGTTCATCGATACCGTAAACCTTTGTGGAACTAGCGATTGTAAAAAGAGCGACCAAACAGGGTCAGTAACAGTCTGTTCAACCATGAATCATCTTGTTGTTGCAGATAGCGTGTAAACACGTGATTGATCAGAAACGGAAACATCAGTGACAGTTTGCGGCACAACCATTCGTAAACAAGCGGTACCGAATTAGCTTCCTGTTTGTTCACATCGATGCCTTGCAGGTTGCCAAGCAAAGCCAAATCATCTCGATGGGCAATTTTGTATTGCACTGCCTGGCGATTTAAATCCCGAGAGATAACTCCGGCGTGCAGTACATCGCAGTGAAACAAAACTGCGTTTGCCTGCTCGGAGCTTATAATTTTTGCTGAGTTCCAGACCAAGGGCGTCTGGCGATGGCTGCCTGGCACGACGCTGAGCATCTTGCCTTTGCTGCCATAACAGATCAGGGTGTAGATCGGCTGTTGGCTCTTGAATACATAAGGGCTGCTGGTGACGTCCCGGTGAAAAGTAGACAGTGCACAGCCGGTAATGGAATATCTGTAGTCGAGAAATTCATAGCCCTCAGGGAGCAGGGCAAGCACTGCTTCGGGTCGGCAGTTTTGCAGCAGTAAGACGCCATCTTTCTCCAGATTCAATATTGATCGCAGCGGTTTCTCCCGGCAGCTCCAGTAAAGCATTGCTGCCAAGGCAGGGAAAGCTAACCAGAACATAGTCTATGGGGTGCCTGCTGAGCTTAATCCCAATTCGGCGTCGACATCACCGCGGCGTGCACCAGCGAGAATACCGCGGACTGCATGATTACCTTCATGGCAGGCAGATTCGTAAATGATTTCTGATTTGCCCATACGGTCCAGAGGAATCTCACCAGTGAAAGGTTGCTGCAAGGCGACCGGGTCGGTGAAAGTGAATCGGTACAAGAGCTGATCTTCCCCTGCACGGGAGAATACTTCGGTGATTTCCAACTCTGAGGATGTACGTATTCTGCGATTGGATTGTTCAATCCTGAAGTTTTTGCTGGTAACGATCAGTGAACCTCCCTCATAGCGCCCAACGGAGGCTCCTCGCCATTGAGGCCAGCTAATGCTGTTCTCTTCAGTGGTTAAAGGAATAATACGCACAGCTGTCGCGTATTCTGCATTCAACACCACATAGTCCTCAAACTGCAGAATCTGCATGGTCTTGGAATCTTCCGGACCAATCTGAATAACCAGCGGCACCTGGCCAGGTGAGTTCAAGCAACGTTCGTTGGCCGGGCGCAGTTTCGCGTCATCAAAGGCGTCGTAGCCAGCATCGAAATGTTGCAAATAGTAATCGCGAAACTCAGGATTTGGTGCGATGCGGCCATTGGGAGGGTCAATGATTAAGGAAGTGCGGTACTCGCCGTCGATGAGTGGTAAGTCTTTGGCAAATTCAGGGTGAAAATTGGCATCTGCAACATTGGTGATGAGTTCGCCGGCCGGAGGCGCGCCTCGATCTGGGTCGCTAGGTTGTATGCGTTGTTGTTGTGCCGCCTCACGTCCACGGATGATTTCCTCAGCCTCGGCGGCTGTATAGGCCCGTTTCAAACCCAGCTCTTGGGGTCGTTGGAATGCTGCGCTTACCCGATTAATCCAATAGCCTTGCAGATCGGGCTGATCGAATTCATTGCGCGGCGGGTTGTAGCTGCTCTGGGCAAACGCAAAGTTTGCCACAAGCGAAAATAGTAGCAGCGAGTTTCTGGCGCCAGATTCCATGTGCGTCGTTTGGTTCCTTTTTGTGGTCCTGACTAGTCTGCCAATTGCTGCATCAGGTACACGATTTCCATGGCCTGAGTTTGTGCTAGCTGATTGAGATTGGCGCCACCTCCGTGACCGCCCTCCGTATTCTCGAAATAAATTAGCTCATGACCTTGTTCCATCATACGCGCGGCCATCTTGCGGGCGTGGCCGGGATGCACCCGATCATCTTTCGGATTGGTCCAGAGAAATATCTCTGGATAGTCCGCGCCAGGTACCACATTTTGGTAAGGAGAGTACTCGGCTATGAAGTCGAAGTGTTCGGGAATATCAGGATTGCCATACTCTGCCATCCAGCTGGCACCGGCCAGCAGGCGATGGTAGCGCAGCATATCGATGAGTGGGACAGCACTGATAATGGCATTGTAAAGATCAGGTCTTTGCACCATAACCGCGGTAACCAGCAGGCCGCCATTGCTGCCACCGGTAACGCCCAGATGTTCGGGGCTGGTGATGCCGCTGTCGATTAAATCTTCTGCTACCGCAATGAAATCTTCATAGACCTTGTAGCGGTTTTCCAGGAGTGCGCTTTGATGCCATTCGGGACCGTATTCACCGCCGCCACGAATGTTGGCCAGAACATAGGCTCCGCCACGCTTCAACCAGGCTTGTCCTTGGGCACTCATATAGACCGGTGTTCGTGACACTTCGAATCCACCATAAGCGGTTAATCTGGTTGGGGTCGAACCATCCAGCGGAATGTCTTTGGCATGTACCACGTAGTAGGGAATGGGAGTGCCATCGGCGCTGGCGACAAAGCGTTGTTGTACATCGAACGGCTCTGCATCAAATTGAGGTTGCAGCGCCTTGATCGCGACTGGCTCGGCATCGCCTTCTACCAGATAGAGGGTTTGCGGTGTCAGGAAACTCTGGTAGCGCACTATCAGGGTGTCTGAATAGTCATCTGCCGAAACGATTTGTATAGCACCGTTTTCGGGAAGCGCTACCGACGAGACTTCCCAGTCGTCATCATTCGCTTGTATGCGCAGGAGTTGTCCGGAAACATCCTTAAGTGCGCTGACGTAGATGGCATCGCTGGTGATACCGATGCTGTTAATTGCATCCAGTGCATCATCGGAGCCTGGGTTTAGCACGATGCTGACATTGGTTGCAGCATTGGCGGCCACGCTGGCTTCGATATCCATGGCAATCAAACTCCCTGCCGGATAGGTGTCCTCACCATCCGGTGACCAGTCGCTGCGCATCAAAGCCAATAGCCGATCGCCGAAAACGCCACGCACGTCAACATCGATAGGAAAGGGGATGTCTGCCAGTTCGCCCTGGCCAGTTACCAGCCAATTCTGCTCCGTGAAGAAATCGGGTCGGCGCGTGACAATGCTATACGTGGATTCGTTCTCCATCAGCGAGGCGAAGTAGACGCCCATGTCTTCTCGTTCTACTTCGATAATCTGTTGAGCTGTGTCGAGATTGGTTCCCCGCTGCCACAGGCGAAGGGTGCGCGCATACCCAGACGTGGTTAGCGAGTCTGCGCCGAAATCAGTACCGATAATCAAGGTGTCTGCATCCAGCCAGTCAACATTGGTCTTGCCTTCGGCAACTACGAAACCCCCATCGACAAAGTTCTTATTCTCAAGATCGAATTCCCGGATTACTACAGCATCCTTGCCACCATCACTGAGCCGTAGCAGACAACGTGACGGATCGGTGTGCAGACACGTTCTTCCTTTATACACCCAATTGGCATCTTCAACTTCAGCCAGGGAATCGATATCGATAACGGTCTCCCATTGCGGCTCATCAGTCTGGTAACTGGCAAGTGAAGTGCGTCTGAGCAGGCCGCGTACATTCACGTCGTCCTGCCAGAAATTGTAGACCTGACCGTCGATCAGTGCCGGTGAGGGAATTCGGTCATCGGATGTCAGTACCGCTTCGATTTCCTGACGGATCTCTTCGTAACGTGGGTCGCCTTGCAGACGGGGTATGGAGAGCGCATTTTGTTCGGCTGCCCAGGCCAGAGCTTCTTCGCCTTCCACTTCCTCTAACCAGATATAGGGATCATCCAGGTTGGGTTGAAATTCCACTGGTGCTGAATCAGTTGCTGGCTCCGAACTTTGCTCAGCTGTTTCCACTGCTTGCTCTCCGCAGCTGACAAGAGCCAATGTGACTATCCAGCCAAAAGCAATACCGATGAAGCGAATGATCATGAAGGTCTCCTGTCCTGGTTTGTTGTGGCGGTAACCGGCGTGCCGAAACGTTTGGCTGCTCTTGCCTGCGCTTTCAACTTTTCTTGTTCGCGATTTTTCGGCGGGGCGTTGGTAATCAGATTATGCAGCAACGATTGCACAGAGTCGGCAATCTCGTCGATGGCGGCATTAAACGCTGCCTCGTTGGCTTTCGAGGGTTTGCTGGAGCCACTCACCTTGCGCACGAATTGTATGGCCGCGGCACGGATTTCCTCGTCTGTGGCGGGCGGATCGAAATTGAAGAGAATTTTGATGTTTCGGCACATAGCAGGAAATCGCCTCAGTCTTAACAACGGACTGAATATCCTAGTCTATGCAGTAGCGATTAGGAACAGCTGAGACCGCCAGTAGTCGTTACTCTGACGATCTCGAAAGCTTTCTGAGAACGTCTAGTTGTCCAGGCCCAGTTCAGCTCTCACCTCAACTACTCTTTCACCTCGCAAGGCACCAACCATGCTGTAGTTGCCTTCATGGCAGGAGTATTCGTAGATGT
>JANQJM010000206.1 GCA_028281635.1 Pseudomonadales bacterium
AGGGATTGGCCTGAATTGAAGAGCTGCAGAATGCCGCCACTGATTTGGATATCGCTAGACTGTAGGAACAATCCCGCTTCACAGAGGGCCGGTTTTGCAGTCAGAATAATGCTTGTGGAACGCAAAAATCGTCATACTGAGGCTCCGCCCAGATCAGTAGATTTTTTAATAGAAGCGCATGAGGTATAACGCTGCATACGAAAACTTGCTGTAATGAGCCAATGGAGAGTGCTACCTCCGCTGTCTTAACGAGTTCGGAGGCGCCTAGGTTAGGATGCCTTGGTGATTGCTTTGTCAGCTTTCGGCAGAGTAGTAGCATTGTTTACCTAAGCATCACCCAGGCTAACAATCGGCAACCGGAAGTGAGTCAGTATTTTGCTTGAATTCTTTGTCATAGTAGTTGCGTTGAGCTTGTTAGGGGCAATCATCTACGGATTGCACAAGCATCAGACCATGGAAGTGGAATACACGGTCGACCGCACGATGCCGCTACCTCCTATAAATGGAGGTCTGAAAAACCCTCATCTGGAAGAGAGTTCATTCTTTAGAAGTTCTCACAGCACAACCCAGACTCGAGATGCCAGGCAAGCTGAACAAGCGACTTCTGGAATTTCTATCGAAGAAAAGCAGCAAAATGATGAGAGCTGGCAAGATCAAGTTGCCAGCGCGAAACAAGACGGAGATTTTGATCGTGCAACTCAGCTTTGTCGCCAGCAGTTCCCACTTTGGAGTGCCTACAATCAGGCTTGCATTGCACTGCGAGCGAAATTAAAACTGGAACTGGATACTGAACAACAAAACGCCGCGCTCAATGAGCTGTACAGGATAGCCGTTATCGCCGAGCTCTTGCATGATAAATCCGACGGCGCAACTCGCTATACCCTGAGTCAGCTACGCAAGTTGGATCATTCAGGCTTCGATGCCTGGGAAATACCCTACTCTGAAATTGGCTATGCTCAGCTGCGTCTGATCAGAAAATCAGACGTGAAGCTAATGCTGACCGCCTGGAATCGCCCTGCGCAGCACCAATTGCCACGGCAGGCCCTAGCTCAGGCTTGGAGCGAAATCGCTGCTGGTTTATAGCGACTCCACTACTCAGACCGACTCAAAGTCCAATTCTTGACCCAATTTAGGGTCTATGCCATTCTGAATCGCTGCCAAAAAGTAGGTCATATGAACCGCAGAAAAGAACGCAAACAGGCAGTACTGGGTTAAGGCTGCGATTTTCAACGTCAGAATAATGTCTAGGGGGCCCTTCTCATCATGGGTAAAGGGGATACAACGGAAAAGCTTGTAGAAGATTCCAGTATTTCAATTGATCAAAAATTGATCGAAGAAGGCACTGCGCAACTCACTAGTGAAATTCAGGTGCTCGAAACCTGGCTCGAAGAGCTGGACGCATCCGATGATTCCGACGCTGAAGTTGTCGCAGCGCGAAAGTCTTATAGTGATATGCTGCAAAGCCGCAAAGAAATGCTCAGTACTCTGGCCAAACAAGCGAAACTCCAGGCCGTTGCCGATTAATCATTAGCTCCATCCCCAGTAAGAATCCATCCACTACATGCTGTCTTCTGACCAAGCCGCCATAATGTTGTCATTGCAAGGCAGCATGAATTCGAAAGTCGACCCCAATTGGGTGCAAGCCCGTTATCCCTATCTACGCGCAGTTGCTATCGAAGGCGCAGAAGCAATCGAGCATCATGGCTGGAAATGGTGGAAGAAACAGGACAAAGATCTGCCGCAACTGCAGATGGAGCTCATCGATATTTGGCATTTTATCCTTTCAGAAGTCTTGTTACGCAGCACCGACAGTGACTCAGACCCTGAAACAGACCTGCAAACGGCCTTGGGTACTGCACGGTCTCAAAACACTGTGGATTTTGACGGGACTTGCTACCAATTAGCCGACCTGGATCTGCTGTCCAAGCTTGAGCTGTTAATCGCTCTGTCCGTAGCACGCCGTATTGAGCTCGCCGTATTCGCAGCCATCATGGTGGATTGTGAACTGAGCTGGACCGAGTTATTTCGACAGTATGTGGGCAAAAACGTCTTGAACATGTTTCGCCAGGACAAGGGCTACAAGGAAGGCAGCTATCAGAAGGTGTGGCAGGGTCGGGAAGATAACGAGTATTTAGTGGACATCATCCACAAGCTGGACCCGAACAGTGCTGATTTTAAAGAGGCTGTGTATGCGGAACTGGCGGACGCCTACCCCGATTAGCGGTAGTAGGCGTTTTCCTTATTCGAGTGATCGGTGACATCGCGCACTTCGGTTAATTGTGGGATCTGTTGGATCAGTGTTTTTTCTACCCCCTCTTTCAGGGTGACATCCACCATACCACAACCCTGACAGCCACCTCCGAATCGAAGCACGGCGATACTTTCATCGAAAATTTCTTCCAGGGTCACCATGCCGCCGTGGGCAGCCAGTCCGGGATTAATCTCGTTGTAGAGCACGTAATTAATTCGATCTTCTAACGGGCTATCTTCATTTATCTTGGGCATCCGCGAATTGGGTGCTTTGATAGTTAACTGACCACCCATGGAGTCTTTTTGAAAATCCACCACGGCATCTTCTAAAAACGGTATACTTGGCTCATCAATGAAGGCCTTAAAACCTTCATATTGCTGCACTTCGTCGTCCTCTTTTTCTTCACCCGGCCGACAAAAAGAAATGCAGGTCTCTGCGCGGGGTGTGCCCGCATCCAGGATAAATACCCGTACTGCAATGCCCTCTACGTTTTGCTTTGCCAGTAGCTCAATCAGATATTCTTGAGCAGATTCGGTAATGCTGACCATTGGGTCCCTCTCAAGCAGGATTAACAGGGTAATGATACTGGATTAGAGACTGGTTGAGAATACCTGAGTGAATTGCTCAATTATTGGCTATGAGCGAGACAAATAGCCGCTAGATGGCGCAAGTTCTGGCTTCTGGTAGAATTCACGCCCCCGGTTAGGCAGTAAAGATGAAAGTTTTAGCAAGTACCCAACTCCTCAAAGACGCCCTTACACAGCGCATTTTGCTGCTGGACGGTGCCATGGGCACCATGATCCAGTCGCGAAAGCTGCAAGAAGCCGAATTCCGTGGCGAGCGCTTCAAGGATCATAGCTGCGATCTGACTGGTAACAGCGACATACTCTGTCTGACCAGGCCCCAGATCATCAAAGATATTCACCTGGCCTACTTGCAGGCAGGGGCAGACATCGTTGAGACGAATACATTTTCAGCAACCCAGGCAGCGCAGTCCGACTATGAGTTGGAAGATCTCACCTACGAACTGAATGTCGCCGGCGCCAAAGTCGCTCGCGAAGCCTGTGATGAATTCATGGCCAGCAATCCCGGTGTTCCTCGCTTCGTTGCAGGGGTCCTGGGGCCGACCAATCGCAGTGCATCAATTTCACCCGACGTGAACGATCCGGGGTTTCGCAACACAAGCTTCGATGCCCTGGTTGAAGACTACTCCATTTCAACTCGTGGTCTCATCGATGGTGGCGCCGATATCATTTTCATTGAAACCTCTTTCGACACCTTGAATGCCAAAGCTGCGATTTTTGCTGTGCATAGATGCTTTGAGGAATTGGATGTCGAGTTACCACTGTTGGTATCGGGCACGATCACAGATGCCAGCGGACGCACGCTTTCCGGCCAGACAGTTGAGGCCTTTTGCAATTCTGTTGCTCATGCCAATGCCCTGGCTGTGGGGTTCAACTGTGCCCTTGGCGCAGAGCAACTAAGACCTCACATTGAAGAAACCGCTTCCTTGGTTTCCACCTACGTCACCACTCATCCAAATGCCGGACTACCGAATGAGTTCGGTGAATACGATCAAACTCCAGAGCAAATGGCCGAGCTGGTTGGCGATTTCGCCCGACAGGGGTGGGTCAATATTATCGGTGGATGCTGTGGAACGACGCCAGAACACATAAAAGCACTATCAGCCGCAATAGAGGGCTTACCGCCTCGGCAGATTCCCGAGCCAAAAGCTGCTTGCCAATTGAGCGGTCTCGAAGCTTGCAATATCACGGATGAATCACTGTTCGTGAATGTCGGTGAACGCACCAACGTCACTGGCTCAGCGCGATTCGCCCGCCTTATTCGCGAAGAAAATTTTGAGGAAGCACTGGATGTAGCACGACAGCAGGTAGAAGCTGGCGCGCAAATTATCGACATCAACATGGACGAAGGCATGTTGGATTCAGAAGCAGCCATGGTGAAATTTCTACGCCTGATCGCTGCTGAGCCAGACATTAGCCGGGTTCCCATAATGGTCGACTCTTCCAAGTGGGAGATCATCGAATCCGGGCTTAAATGCATTCAAGGTAAAGCCATTGTCAATTCCATTAGCCTCAAAGAAGGTGAAGCTGAGTTCCTGGAAAAAGCCACTTTGTGCCTGCGCTATGGAGCGGCTGTCATCGTCATGGCATTTGATGAACAAGGCCAGGCTGACTCTGCTGCGCGCAAAAATGAAATTTGCCATCGCAGCTACACGCTGTTGACTGAGAAGCTGAACTTCCCAGCCCGTGACATTATTTTCGACCCAAATGTATTCGCTGTAGCGACGGGTATAGAAGAACACAATAACTATGCGGTCGATTTCATCGAAAGCTGTAGTTACATCAAAAAGAATCTACCTGGCGCTTTGATTTCCGGGGGCATTTCCAATGTCTCATTTTCCTTTCGCGGCAACAATATCGTCAGGGAAGCTATTCATTCGGTATTTCTTTTCCACGCCATCAAGGCGGGGCTTACCATGGGCATCGTAAACGCCGGACAGCTTGCGGTTTACGATGACTTCCCGAAAGAACTCAAAGTTGCTGTGGAAGATGTGATCTTAAACCGGCATGCAGAGGCGACTGAGCAATTGATGACAGTTGCGCAGTCCTATAGCGGTGAAGGCAGTGTCAAAGCTGAGGAAGATCTGGCCTGGCGCGATGCTCCTGTTGCCGAGCGATTAAGTCACGCCCTGGTTAATGGCATCACAAAATTTATCGATGAAGATACTGAAGAAGCCAGACAACAATTCGACCGGCCTATCCAGGTAATCGAAGGCCCGCTGATGCAAGGGATGGGCGAAGTCGGCGATTTGTTTGGCTCCGGCAAGATGTTCTTACCCCAGGTTGTAAAGAGCGCCCGGGTAATGAAGCAAGCCGTAGCCTATTTACTGCCATATATCGAAGCGGAAAAAACAGATAACGCGCTAAGCAGCAAAGGTAAGATTCTTCTCGCCACCGTGAAGGGCGATGTACATGATATTGGCAAGAATATCGTCGGGGTCGTACTCGGCTGCAACAACTATGAAGTCATCGATCTGGGGGTCATGGTCCCCGCAGAGAAAATCTTGCAAGTCGCAAAAGATGAGGACGTGGATATCATTGGTTTGAGTGGTCTTATTACACCTTCTCTGGACGAGATGGTGCATGTCGCCAGCGAAATGCAGCGATTGGATTTCAAGATTCCCTTGCTTATCGGTGGCGCCACAACTTCCAAGGCCCATACTGCAGTCAAGATCGAAGAAAACTATCAGAACGATGGCACGGTGTATGTGCCCGACGCCTCGCGCTCAGTGACTGTAGTTAGCGACCTGCTGAATGCAGACAAGAAAGGCTCTTTTTGTTCTTCGATCCGAGAGGAATACGAGGCTATACGCGTTAGATCTGCCAATCGTTCAAGCAAACGCGAACTCGTTGACTACAGCGCGGCCAATAAGAACGCCTTGAGTGCAGATTTCGCCAAGCAAAAACCCGCCACTCCGATTTTTACTGGCACTCGTGTGTTTGAAGATTATGATCTCAGCACGCTGCGGGATTACATCGATTGGACACCGTTCTTTATTACCTGGTCTCTGGCCGGCAAGTACCCCGCAATTCTTCAGGACGAAAAAGTTGGGAAAGCGGCCCGCGAGCTATTTGACGATGCTCAGAAGATGCTGGACAAGATCATCGATGAGAATCTTCTGCGAGCCAAAGCTGTTATCGGTTTTTGGCCCGCTCAACGCAATGGAGCTAACGACGTTGCTCTGTTTAGTCAAAATGGATCGAACCACCCACTCGCTACCCTGCACTTTCTGCGGCAGCAAATGAGCAAGGATGAATCTCTATCCCATCTTTGCCTGGCAGATTTTGTCGCAGACGGTTCGGTTTCGGTTCAGGATTATATTGGCGGTTTTGTTGTCACTGCCGGACTGGGCGTGGACGAACTGGTCTCTCACTATGAGAAAGAAAACAATGATTACAGCGCTCTTCTGGTAAAGGCACTAGCGGACAGATTGGCAGAGGCATTTGCCGAGCATATGCATGAGCGCGTGCGCAAGGAATTCTGGGCCTACCAACCGGACGAGACGTTGAGCAACGATGAACTCATCAGCGAAAAGTACCAGGGCATCCGTCCTGCCCCAGGCTATCCTGCCTGCCCCGATCATTCCGAGAAAGAAACATTGTTTCGATTGCTGGATGCAGAACAGACAATCGGGGTAAAACTAACGGAGAGCTTCGCCATGACTCCCGCAGCGAGCGTTAGCGGCTTATATTTCAGCCACCCTGAAGCCAAGTATTTTTCTGTGGGCAAGATCACCGAGGAACAAGTTCAGGACCTGGCACAACGTAAGGGTGTGGATAGCAAAGAACTCAGCCGCTTGCTGGCTCCGAATTTGACCTAGGCAATCTGGCATAGAGAACCCTGCCAGCTTTGATTACAATTTATCGTTCAATCGCGCATAGGGGTTAAGATGTATCGATACGACGAATACGACCACCAGATGTTAGCCGACAGGGTCGCACAGTTTCGCGATCAAACTGATCGCTACCTCGATGGCAAGTTGAGTGACTCTGAATTTCTGCCGTTACGTCTGCAGAACGGTCTCTATGTGCAAAGACTGGCGCCGATGCTGCGAATAGCGGTGCCTTACGGTCTGCTGTCCTCAACCCAGTTGCGTAAGCTGGGCTATATCGCGCGTCATTTCGATAAAGGCTACGGTCATTTCACCACACGACAGAACATCCAGTTTAACTGGCCCGCTCTGGAAGACGTACCAGACATCCTGGCACACCTGGCGGAAGTCGAAATGCATGCTATCCAGACCAGTGGCAACTGCATTCGCAATACCACTACCGATCAATTCGCCGGTGCCGCCGTAGACGAACTGGAAGACAGCCGACCCTGGTGCGAAATTATTCGTCAATGGTCTACTTTCCATCCCGAGTTCGCCTATCTGCCCCGTAAGTTCAAGATTGCCGTTTGTGGCACTGCGGTAGATCAAGCGGCTACCCAGGTTCACGATATTGGGGTATTCCTTACTCAGAACGACGCCGGGGAGATTGGTTTCCGAATTCTCGCTGGGGGTGGCCTGGGCCGCACGCCGGTAATCGGACAAGAAGTATTCGAGTTTGTAGAGAAACAACATTTGCTCACAGCTCTGGAAGCGATTCTCCGGGTCTATAATCGTGAAGGCCGACGCGATAATAAATACAAGGCTCGAATAAAAATCCTGGTTAAAGAAACCGGAATTGAAGAATTCAAACGCAAAGTGTTTAGCGAGTGGGATCTGATCAAAGACGGTCCGCAGACGCTAACCGAAGAGGAAATCAGTCGTTGCAAAAGCTTTTTTACTGATCCGGCCTACGAAAGTCTGGAAAACGTTCCGGCAG
>JANQJM010000232.1 GCA_028281635.1 Pseudomonadales bacterium
CTGGTGGTAGGTGGACTCATCATTGTGGCTTATACCTTCATCGGCGGTTTCCTGGCAGTTGCCTGGACGGACGCGATTCAGGCGCTGCTGATGTTGGCCGCACTTTTGATCGCGCCCATCGCGGTAATCCAGAGCGGTGGGGGTGTAGCCAATGTGTGGAATGATATGCAAAGTGTGAATCCCGATAGCACTGTGCTTTTAGCCAATATGACTTTGCTGGGTTGGCTTTCGCTGGTGGCCTGGGGATTGGGCTATATGGGGCAACCCCACATCCTTGCGCGATTTATGGCGGCGGAAGATCCTGACAAACTGAAACCAGCTCGGCGCATGGCGATGAGTTGGATGCTGGTTGTATTGTTTGGTTCAGTCTCAACGGGGCTGGCTGGCATCGCTTATTTTGCTGACGCACCGCTAACCAATCCTGAAACGGTGTTCATTGCGCTGAGCCAGAGCCTGTTCAATCCTTGGGTGGCAGGAATCATAACTGCTGCAATTCTCTCTGCAATCATGTCGACTATCGACTCTCAGTTGTTGGTGTCATCCAGCGTCATCAGCGAAGACATCTATCGCGTTTTTATCCGACCCCAGGCTTCGCAGAAGGAGTTATTGGCAGTAAGCCGAGCCGCCGTGATTGCGATTGCCTTGCTCGCTTTGTTGATCGCCAGCGATCGTGAGAGTGGTGTACTGGATTTGGTGAGCTACGCCTGGGCAGGCTTTGGTGCGGCGTTTGGTCCGGTGATTGTATTTTCTTTGTTCTGGCGCAAGATGACAGCGCTGTCAGCCCTTGTGGGCATGCTCATTGGTGCCTTAACAGTCGTACTATGGTCGAACGTTAGTGGCGGCATCTTCGATCTCTACGAAATCGTGCCAGGCTTTTTGTTTGCTTCTGTTGCTATAGTCGGGACAAGCGCTCTATGGCCGGAACAGGATCTAAAGACTCTGGAAGGATTTGATTCAGCTAAGAATCTGCTGCTAGCGCAGTAATTCGTCACGCGCGGAAACCATACCAACAATCGGTACACATTATGTGCCGGGGATATCCCCAATGAGGGACATCGCTTTCCTATTAAGCTGCTGATTCTGTAACGAGATCAGGATTGAAACAGATTGTTTCAGACTAATCTGGTGTCAATATGGAAATGGCCTTCTCAGCTAGTACTGCCTGTAGCATTCAAAGGAATACTTCATCTGTTTCCAGCCGTTCAGGGTGTTTGTCAGGCGAATGAATTAGACGGTTTACTAACGCCGATTAGCGGACATGGGTCAAAACAAAGTAGCTTGCTCAACATCTTCAATGTCTTGTTGATGTCACTCTAAGTCAGCCGGATGTCACCCTGCTGGACACGTCAATTTCGATAGATTATCACCTCAAATGTGCAGTTTTGGGCAGTTCGTCTGGTTGGTGCAATATCCTCGGACACTAATCATTGAGCTGTCCGTTTTTCTTTGCTGCTTATTGGAATCCCAATCCATGTTGCAGACAGTTTACTTTCCCTTCTCTTCACTTCGCGCAGAAAACCAAATTGCAAACTATCAGTGTTCCCTGCTTCCAGTTGAAAAATCCTATTGGAGATTCAACCACTTGAGTGTTAAATTAGCACCACTCAGTTGACGGGCGAAGTTCACTAATCCAAGACGAGGACGCATATGGCCAGCCTGGAAACCACCGGTATTCAGAAGTCCGAGAGCCTGGCTATTATTAAGGTGCGGATGGTGCTGGTACATGTCCTTTGCCTCACTGTCTTTATCTTGCCGGTGACAGAGCAGATCATTTACTGGTCGGTTGTTCTGTTCTTCGTCCGTGTCTTTGCCTGGGAAGCAGGGTCCCATCGCTATTTCGCTCATCGCAGTTACAAAACCTCCCGAGCCTTTCAGCTCTTTCTCGCTTTACTGGCTGCCTCGGGGGGACAACGAGGTCCACTCTGGTGGGCTGAGCACCATCGCCACCATCACCGTGAATCCGACCAACCCGATGATCCTCATTCGCCAGTCCATCGTGGCTACTGGTTTGCGCATTTCGGTTGGTTGTACGATCCCAGGTATGTGGATACTGATCTTGATAAGGTAAAAGATCTGTCCAAATTTCCGGAACTGGTCTGGGTCAACAAGTATCACTACCTTTTTCCTTACCTGGTTGTTATCGCCTTGTACCTACTAGGTCAGTACACAACAGTGTTTGGCAGCTCGGGGTTGGGGTTCAGTGCGATAGTTTGGGTATTTATTGTGAGCACGGTATTGTCAGTGCATGCTTCTTCCTGTGTGAACACTTTGGCACACGGGCAGAAACCAGGGTTTTTTAATTTGCGCCGATTCAATACGGATGACACAACCACCAATGTCTGGCTCTTGTGCATCCCTACCATGGGGGCGTCCTGGCATAACAATCATCATCGGTTCATGAATTCGGCGCGGGCAGGATTCTACTGGTGGGAGCTGGACCTAACTTACCTGGTTCTTAAGCTGCTTTCTTTGTTCGGAATCGTGTGGGACTTGCAACAGGTTCCAGATCATATCCTGCAGGAAGGTAGACAGCAGGGTGCTGAACAACAGGCATCTTAAGACCAGATTGGCAGAACTACTTCGCGTACCGCATTCTTACGTGCGGGATGCCATCTTCCAAATAAGACTCTGATTCCGTCTCAAAACCCAGGCTGTGGTAAAAACGCTTGAGGTACTCTTGGGCGGATATGGTGACGTCTTGATTCGGCCAAAGTTCCTGGCAATAGCTCATGGACTTCTCCATGAGTTCACGACCGTATCCGCCTCGACGAATCGACTCGTGCGTCACTACCCGACCGATGGAGCAGGAGTCGTATTTAACGCCTGGAGGCAGTAAGCGGGTGTAGGCCAGGAGCTTCTCTTCTCCAGTGCCCAAGACATGCCAGGCAATTTGATCGTCACCATCGGGGTCGAGGTAGGCGCAATTCTGCTCGACGATGAATATCTCAGCGCGTAATCGAAGTATTTCGTATAGCTTCTCTGCTCTTAAGTCCTTAAAAGCACTGCAATTCCAAGTCAGTTCTGTCATGTAATTCAGATTTCCACTCTGAAAGCAGGTTTGTCAACCATTTGTAAACCTAATGTCTACTTGTGCTCGAGTTCCGTCCGGTGAGAGTTTGAGAACATGGTGAATTCTCCGTGGCTTCTCGAATTTCTCCTGCCACTTTCGTCAATTCTCCAAAGGGATCAGTTTTAAATTGATTAGTTAGGTTAAGTAAACAGGGAATGCCAGCGCCAGTCGAATGGGCATCAATTTGCTGTTCGAATCAAGCACAAAAGATCAAATTGACATCGTAAAAACTCGCTTGCAATTGATCAAAACGATAATGAGAAGAGGATACCCCGTGCGATTTATCACAGCTTTCATCATTTCTACCGTCTTTTCTTTCCAGGTTTCCGCACAGCACAGCGGTAATCTATATAGATTAGCTTTCAATGGGGTTCCGATTTCTTACGCTGGAAGTCCCACGAGCGCGTGTATGAAGATGCTTGGTCATCAGGTGAGAGCATTCTGCCCGGACGGCAAGCAATTTATGTTCTTCTCAGGTGTTGAACTAGATCCAAATGTAACCAATCGAGAGTTATATCACTGCTCATTTGAACCTGCCTTTCCGCGCTGTGACAATCAGCAAATTACTCCTTGGCGGCCTTCGAGCGCACAGATCGTAAAAAGTGGAGCGCAAGAGTGTCAACCACCTGCTGAGTTTCGGGAGGAAAACCTGGCAGGTACAAGCCCTGGAGCAAGTTGTGATCTGCCTTGTGAGCAAGGCAGTGAAACCTGCCCCCAACCACGCGATGGAGGAGGCTGTGATCAATGCGGGCCCAACCCTATCAATTTCAATACGGGCCACAAATTCAGAAGTGAAGTCGATTACGTTGGATCTGGTCCATTTCCACTGAGACTGGAACGTTTCTACAACAGCCTGGGAAACAAGATCAGATCGAGTGCTGGCTTGATTCCGGATCCAGATTTCCCGGTCCAGGAGATTCCTCCAAGTGGCATAACGACTATTTCAGCCACTTCCTCAAGGAACGGATTTCGACGCTATGAAGCAGAAATCTTTACCGATCCTCAAGACAAACTCGTTAACTACAATGGAAACATTGCCAGTAAATGGCGCCACTACTACGACAGATATCTCCTGGCTAGTTTTGAAGAAGCGGGCATCAACCCAAATGATATTCCGGAGGTTATCAATGTCTATCGCTTTGATGGAAAGCAGGAACGTTACAGGTTAAACGGGAGCGACTACGAACCGGAAAACTCTTATAAAAGCACAGTATCTCGACTGGATGTCTCACATCCGCTCGCCCCAGGTTGGCAGGTGGTCAAAGAAAACAATGAAATAGAGATCTATGATCTTGCTGGCCGTTTGTTGCAAATGACTTCACCCAGTGGACTGTCCCACTACCTCACTTACGATCTTGTAAATACTGCCCAACTTGTCAGCGTTGCTGATGACTTTGGGCATTCTCTGCAGTTTTTCTATGAAGACCTCGGCGATCCAACTTTGCTGACTCGTGTTATCGATCCGGACGGAAACGAGTATCGATACACCTACACCGCGCGAGGCATGATTGAAACCGCCATTTACCCTGATCTCACTCCTGCGGAACCCAACGACAATCCTGTACGCACCTATCTGTATGCGGATGTGCGCTATCCGGATGGTATGACTGGAATCATCGATGAGAACGGTGATGTCATGGTCAGCTATAGCTATGACGAATTTGGGCGTGCTGTGTCAACAGAACTCGGGGGTGGTGTGTCGCACTTTGATATCAGTTATGACATTGCGGGGGACACGCGTACTGAAACCAACGATCTGGGGCTTGATACGCTCTACACATTTAATACTGAAGGACTAATCGCTTCTGCAACACGTCAGGCATCACCAGCAGCATATTTTCCTGCCGCGACTCAAACTTCAACTTACGACACACTGGGTTTCAGAAGTAGTACTACGGACTGGAATGGTAATGTCACAAACTACACACACGGTGCCCGGGGATTGGAAACAAGTCGCACCGAAGCGTTCGGAACGTCTGATCAGAGAACCATTACTACAACGTGGCATCCCACGCTACGTTTGCCAACCCAAATCGTAGAGCCAGGCAGAACGACAGACTTTACTTACGACTCAAATGGCAATCTCCTAACCAGAACTGAGACTGATACCACTTCGCAATCGGTACCCTATAGCACTAACGGACGCACCAGGACCACCACCTTTACTTACTACCCAGCCGGCGTGGATGGTCAATTTATGGTGGCTACCCAGGATGGGCCTCGCACCGATGTCAGCGATATCACTACCTATACCTATACACCTGAAGGTTTCATTGACACGGTCACCAACCCACTGAGTCAGACCGCCCAGGTAACGAACTATAATTCCCGCGGTCAGCCCCTCTCCATGATCGACAGCAATGGAGTGGTTACCAATATGACCTACCACCCTCGAGGTTGGCTGCTCACTTCAACCGTGGTTGATCCTTCCGGCTCAGGCAACGATGCAGTCACAACCAATGACTATGACGATGCTGGTCAACTCACCCGTGTCACTCTGCCCAATGGATCCTTTCTCAACTACGAATACGACACAGCTCGAAGACTCACAGCGATTAGTAACAATCTTGGAGAAAGGCAGGAATTTACACTCGATGATGCTGGAAATATTACGGTTGAAACAACCAGGGCTGCGGGTGGTTCGATTACACGTACTCAGAGTCGAATCTATGATGAACTAAGCCGCATCTACCAGGTTGTCGGTGGCGCCAATCAAACTAGCCAGATGGCTTACGACAACAATGGCAACGAGACCAGTGTGTCATTGGATCCTTCTGGCATTAACCAGAACACTCTACAGGCCTTTGATGCCCTGAACAGATTGACCACCGTCACTGATGCCATCAACAACAACAGCAGCTTCACCTACGATGCCCGCGACAATCTCACCAGCGTGACCGACCAGCGTGGCTTAACCACCACGTTTACCTACGACGGGCTGAACAATCTGATCCAACAGAACAGTCCTGATACCGGAATCACTGTCTTTGTGTATGACGATGCCGGCAACCAGACCAGCAAGACCGATTCCCGTGGCATCGTGACCAACAACAGCTATGACGCACTCAACCGTCTCACGTCGGTGAGCTATCCCGCCAGTCCAACAGAGAACATTGCTTACAGCTATGACCAGCTCAGTGCTGGCTTCGGTGTTGGACGCCTGACGCAGATTACCGACCAGACCGGTAGCACGACTTTTACCTACGACTACCGCGGCAATCAACTTAGCTCCTCGGTAGTGATTCAGGGTAATGCCTATACCACAGCCTATGCCTACGACCTGGCGGACAACCTCATCCAGACCACTTATCCCAGTGGGCGCATCGTCAATCATCAATTGGATGTGTTGGGCAGAACAGAAGGTGTAAGTACACTGGCCCAGGCGGGCGGCAGTGCGCAAACCCTTGCCGACAATATCGGTTATCTGCCATTCGGGCCAATGAACAGCTTGGACTATGGCAACGGCCTCGACCTGGTAATCAGCAACGACCTGGATTACCGGGTCACCGGCATCACTGTGCAGGACAGTGCAGGGCAGAACCCGGACATCCTGGGCCTGAGCTATACCCAAAATGCTGTCGACAACATCACTGCCATCGCCGACAGCGTCGACACCAACGAATCCCAGACCTTCGTCTACGATCTGTTGAACCGTCTTCAGGACGCAACAGGTGACTATGGTAACCAGGCCTTTACTTATGACGGTGTAGGTAATCGCCTTAGCCTGACAAGAATAGTCGATAGCGATACCTCCACCGAAGTCTACAGCTACGATCCCAATAGCAATCGATTGCTGTCCGTCGACACGGATGGCGTAATCCGAACGCTTCAGTATGACGCGGCAGGCAATGTGGTCAGTGACGACAGAGGAGCCGAGCAGGGCTTCACGCTGGAATACAACGATCAGAACCGTCTGTTGAATGT
>JANQJM010000239.1 GCA_028281635.1 Pseudomonadales bacterium
CGATTCTGTTCGTTGTGGAGCGCACCAGCTTTAACAGTGGTGACGAACTCGTACTCAGCCATCTTGAAAATCTATCGGTGCCGGTAATTTTAGTGATTAACAAAGTTGATTTGGTAACAGACAAATCCTCACTATTACCTCACATCGACGGCCTGTCCAAACGCTTCCGATTTAAAGAGATCATTCCAGTATCAGCGCTTGGTGGCCACAATCTGGATACTTTAGAAGGCCTGGTTCACGAATGCCTGCCCGCGGGGCCTTTCCTGTTCCCAGACGATCAGGTAACAGACAAGAGTTCTCGTTTTCTCGCTGCCGAGTTGATTCGGGAGAAAGTGACCCGCCAGTTGGGTGACGAACTACCTTATGAGGTCACGGTGGAAATCGAGCAATTCAAGCAGGAAGGCGAAGTGCTTCACATTCACGGTTTGATTTTGGTGGACAAACAAGGTCAAAAGAAAATTCTCGTAGGCAAGGACGGCGAGCGACTCAAGCGCATTGGTAGCGCTGCGCGGGAAGATATGGAACACGCCTTTGAGACCAAAGTTATGCTTAATCTATGGGTAAAGGTAAAGTCAGGTTGGGCGGATGACGAACGAGCCCTGCAGAGTCTCGGATATATGGATCAGTAGGGTAGTGGTTACATGGAAACGCGGGTCACTTTACAACCAGCCTATGTTCTGCACAGCAGACCGTTTCAAAATACCAGTTTGCTGGTGGATTTTTTTACCCTGGATTACGGACGGGTGAGGGCAGTAGCCAAAGGTGCACGGCGCGAGAAATCCAAATACCGCTCGTTACTGCAGTTGTTTCAGCCATTATTGGCGTCTTTCAGCGGGCGTTCTGAAGTTCGCACCTTAACGACCCTGGAATGTAATTTGTCGCCAATCCAATTACAGGGCAACCGGCTATTTAGCGGACTCTATGTCAACGAGCTTCTGACTCGATTGCTGCACAATCAAGAAGAGCATAAACAACTGTACAGAGCTTACCAGGATGCGTTGCTGGGCTTGCAGGGTGAAGATGATATGGAACCTATTTTACGACAGTTTGAGATGCGCCTGCTGGCGGAACTAGGCTATGCACTGAATCTTGAGGTGGACTGTATTTCCCATCAACCGATTCAAACCAATGTCAGTTATCGGTTTACACCAGACATTGGTTTCGAGGCGACTTCTGAAGATCTCTCAACTTCTGAGAGGTCGGAATGTTATTTGGGAGAACACCTCATCGCCCTGCGTGAACTTGATTTAGCAAATGCAGCGACGGCGAAAACCGCTAAGCGGCTACTGAGAGAAGCACTGTTCGCTCATCTGGGCGACAAACCCTTACACAGTCGCTATCTGTTTAGTTAACGCCTGCGGGCAATCTGTCGCGCGCTGATTCCTGTCGCCACGGCTTTTACCCACTATTTAAACCATGTAGAATTTTGCGCTTTCCCTGCGTCCCACCTGTGGTCATGTCCTACGCCAGCATAGAAAAACAGATCGGCAACACCCCTTTAGTGCGCTTGCAACGTTTGCCGGGCAATTCCAGCAATACGATTCTGGCAAAGCTGGAAGGTGATAATCCCGCTGGTTCGGTCAAGGACCGACCTGCCCACAATATGATTCTGCAAGCAGAATTGAGAGGGGATATTAAACCCGGCGACAGGCTCATCGAAGCCACCAGTGGCAACACTGGGATCGCCCTGGCCATGGTGGCGGCAGTCAAGGGTTACCAGATGACACTCATCATGCCGGACAACCTTAGCGATGAACGCAAGGCATCCATGTTGGCCTACGGTGCGGAATTGATATTGGTGACTGAGGAGCAGGGCATGGAAGGCGCGCGGGACCTCGCGCAACGTATGCAAGAGCAAGGTAAGGGAAAAGTTCTGGATCAGTTTGCGAATCAAGACAATCCCAATGCACATTACGTCCACACTGGTCCAGAAATTTGGCGCGATACCAAAGGTGAAGTGACCCATTTTGTGAGTTCTATGGGGACGACTGGCACTATCATGGGCGTGTCGCGCTATTTGAAAGAACAAAAACCCGACGTTGAGATAGTGGGTCTGCAACCAAAAGACGGATCTCGTATTCCGGGTATCAGGCGTTGGCCAGAAGCTTACCTGCCAAAAATATTTGACCGGAGTCGTGTAGATAGAATTATCGATATCGAGCAACAGGATGCCGAACAAACCATGCGTGCCCTGGCGACCGAGGAAGGGATATTCTGCGGTGTTTCATCGGGCGGCTCCATATGGGCTGCGTTGCAGCTGAATCAGGAGTTAGAAAATGCCACCATCGTGGCGATTATTTGTGATCGCGGCGATCGCTACCTCTCCACCGGCGTGTATTCCAAATAAACGTCAAGGCTCGCCAAGTTCCGCTCTGATCAATACACATTAACTGCCAATTTACTCCGCAATATCCAACTAATTCCCGAATATGCCATCCAGACGCCGACGTCGCGCTTTACCCAAAGAGCCAGTCACCATAGATATCGAATCCCTAAGCCATGAAGGCAGGGGAGTTTCCCATATCGAGGGCAAGGTCGTGTTTGTCGATGGTGCCTTGCCGGGAGAACAAGTGCAGGCCAGTTATGTGCGGCGGCGAGGTAAGTTTGATGAGCTTAATACTCTCTCGGTTATAAAGGCTTCCCCGCAGCGGGTTGATAGCGGCTGCGAATATACGGGCACCTGCGGTGGTTGTTCCTTACGCCATATGGATGTGCGTGAGCAGCTGGCATTCAAAGAGTCGGTGTTGCTGGAACAGTTAGAACATAATGCCGGAATAAAGGATGCGGATTTCGAATTATTGCCACGCATAACTGGCGATACCCAGCATTACCGACGAAAAGCGCGGCTTGCTGTACGTCTGGTGGAAAAAAAGGGTGGTGCACTGGTGGGCTTTCGAGAGAAATACTCCACGTATATCACCGTGATGTCAGACTGTCAGGTGTTGAGTGCAGAAGTCGCAGACTTGATTCCGGCGCTACGAGAATTGATCTCGGCAATGGATGGGGCAACGGAAATTCCACAAATCGAAGTGGCTGTAGGCGAGTCCGCAGCAGAAGCACAATCCGCTGGCATCGTTGCCCTGGTTTTTCGACATCTAAAGCCACTTACCTGCGCAGACACTGAACGCTTGCTTGGCTTTGCAGAGTTACATCAGATTGAGATGTATCTGCAGCCAGCTGGCCCAGACAGTGTGCATAAAATCTATCCTGATAGTGAGGAGCGACTGAGTTACTTTCTTCCCGCCAGTCAGCTTCAGCTCAAGTTTCATCCCCAGGACTTTACTCAAGTCAACGCGAGTATAAATCGTCAGATTGTGGCGCGGGCATTGGAGCTGTTGGCACTAAACAGTGGAGATAGTGTGCTTGATTTGTTTTGCGGCTTAGGTAATTTCACCTTGCCGATGGCGCGACACTGCAAACAAGTACTTGGCGTTGAGGGCAGTGAGGAGATGGTGCAGCGGGGGGAAGAGAACGCTACGCTGAATCAGATTTACAATGCCCGCTTTTTGAGCGATGACCTGAGCAAGCTCACAGATAGGGAATGGTTGCCAACAAACTATGACAAGATAGTACTGGATCCACCACGATCAGGTGCGCTGGAAATATTGCCTCAGCTGGTTGAGTGCCGGGCCGAGAAAATGCTCTATATCTCTTGCAACCCCGCGACCCTGTCACGCGACGCGGGTGTCTTGCAGCATGCTGGCTACAAATTGAAATTGGCTGGGGTTATGGATATGTTCCCGCACACGACTCACGTAGAATCAATGGCGCTGTTTGTTCAGGGTTGAGCGAGGAACAGTTGTGAGCGATCAAAAACTGCCAAATTCTAATAGCGAGCAAGCGAATGAGGAAAATCCTATTGAGCGCTTGCTCAACATCATGGCCATGCTGCGCAATCCAAAGTATGGATGCCCTTGGGACCTTGAGCAATCCATCGCCTCGCTGGCTCCTTTTACCATTGAAGAAGTCTACGAAGTTGTGGATGCCATCGAGCGTAACGATATGGTGGATTTAGAAGATGAGCTGGGTGATTTATTGTTTCAGGTTGTGTTTTACGCCCAGTTAGCCAGCGAAAACGAAATGTTCAGCTTCAAGGACATTGCCAATACCGTCAGCAACAAATTGGTTCGCCGTCATCCCCACGTGTTTCCAGAAGGAAAACTTGAATTGTTTGGAAACGAGCAGGCATTGAGTTCGGAACAGGTGGTAGTGAATTGGGAAGCCATCAAGCAAAGCGAACGAGAAGAGAAAAAAGCTAGGCGAGGTACAGAGAGTAAACCTGAGGATGAGAGTATTCTTGACGATGTGCCACGCGCACTGCCAGCCCTGGAGCGCGCCAGAAAGCTTCAGAAGCGGGCGGCCTCGGTTGGTTTTGATTGGCCTGATATCGAGCCAGTATTCGCCAAGCTTAAAGAAGAGGTTGCTGAGTTGGAAGCCGCATTAGCCAATGAAGATAAGGCGGCCATTCAATCAGAGCTCGGTGATGTGCTGTTTTCTGCAGTGAATTTAGCGCGGCATGTGGGAACAGAACCCGAAATTGCTCTGCGGGAGTCGAACCAACGTTTTGAAAAACGCTTTAATTGGATTGAATCGGCGTTGCAAAAGCAGGGTAAGAGGTTGCAGAATGCGACGCTGGATGAGCTGGATCAGCTCTGGAATCAGGCAAAAAACAGTGGTTTATAGCCGCTAGGTTTATTGATTAGGAGAATACAATGCGAATCATCTTGCTGGGTGCCCCAGGTGCCGGCAAAGGCACTCAAGCACAGTTTATAACTGAGAGCTTCAATATCCCGCAAATCTCAACCGGAGATATGCTCAGGGCTGCGGTCAAAGAACAATCAGAACTTGGCAAGCAAGTTGAACAAGTGATGGCTTCCGGTGCTCTGGTAACGGACGAGATCATTGTTGCTTTGGTTAAGGAAAGAATCGCGCAAGATGATTGTGCCAATGGTTTCTTGTTCGACGGATTTCCGCGCACTATTCCCCAGGCTGAAGCTTTGGTGACTGCAGAAGTGCCCATAGATGTGGTGCTGGAAATAGATGTACCAGACGACGAGATCGTCAAAAGATTAAGCGGGCGTCGTGTGCATCTCGATTCAGGCCGGGTTTACCATATCGAATTCAATCCGCCTGCTGTTGAGAATAAAGACGATGTGACCGGTGAGCCACTTATCCAGCGCGATGACGATAAGGAAGACACCGTACGCAAGCGCTTAGCGGTTTACCATGAGCAAACGAAACCTCTGGTGTCTTTTTATAGCGAGCTTGAAGCCAACGGGGAAAGTGTAAGAGTGGTTAAAGTGAACGGAGTTGCTG
>JANQJM010000046.1 GCA_028281635.1 Pseudomonadales bacterium
GTATTTTACTTGCGGGCACAATCATGGAGCTGGTCAATATATTATTCGATTCTGTGGACGAGCAGGGAATGGCATTTTGGCAGGTATTTAAAGTTGATATATCGACTCTCATCGGTGCTCTAACGATGGTAGTGATCACCGTGGTCTTGACGAGCGTCATTCCATCGTGGCGCATTATTAATGGAGACTTTAACGCGGCCATGCGTGACGGAACGCGAGGGGCGCGTGGATTGACCCCCGGACGCTTCAACAGAGGTCTTGTTGTAGTCTCAATTACGATTATAACTTTGCTTCTGTTCCTGGTGGCGACAGCAGGCACATACGTCTTCATGGCTCGAGACACATTTTTGTCATTAAACACCGATGGTTTAATGGTTACACAGCCACTGCTCGATGCAGACAGATACGATGTTGATCAAGCGCATGATTTCTATAGAAGTCTCCATGACAATCTTTTACAGAACCCTGCTGTCGATTCTGTCTATATCGCGTCATTTCTTGGAAATACAGGCATCGTGTCAGAAGGCACTTCAATGACACCTGGTGTCGAGCTGGCCCAGGTCATTACTTACAGTAGCGCAGGAAACCTTGGAGACGCTGGTGTATCGCTGCTAGAGGGTCGAATGCTGGATGTTTTTGAGAACCCTGACGGCACACCAACTATCGTGGTAAGTCGGTCTTTGGCTCAGCAGTTTTGGCCAGGAGAATCCGCCTTGGGTCAAAGGGTGCGTGTCAATTCAAACTTGACTCAAGATTCAAATCCCTGGCGGGAAGTAGTCGGCGTAGTGTCCGATTCTGTGACACCGGCAGAACTAGTCAGCACAAATAACAACGCGGCGTATCTTCCATTGACCCAGACTGGGATACGTGTGGCTAATGTTCAGGTGCGCGCGCGCGATACTTCGCAACCGGAAATATTCTCGGCATTAATAAGTCGTGCAGTGCTTGATCTTGCGCCTGAGCTCCGGTCGGTCCGAGTAGTTGATGTTCAGCAACAGAGGGACAGTCTCAGTTCCGCACTTGTTCTCGGAGTGAATATTTCTGGAGCGGCAGCAGCGTTTGCATTTCTAGTGGCAATTGCTGGTATTTTCGGCCTAACTCAAAATTTCATATTAGCTTCCACGCAGGAAATTGGTACAAGGCGGGCTTTGGGGGCGAGCGATAACTTAATTCGTCGTACTTTCCTTCGCCGTGGCGGTAAGCAAGCAGTTATAGGATTAGTGATTTCTTTAATCGTTATTCTTCCTATGGCCTGGGTCGGCATCGCTACTGTGGGTATGGAGCTGGTTAGTGTGACATTCGTGCCAATATTGGGTGCATTAACGTTTCTTTACGGCGCGATATTACTAGCAATTTATCATCCGTTACGAAAGATTCTGCATCTGGAGCCCAGTGAAGCCCTACGTTACGAATGATAGACTCCAAAGGGATTCGTTACTCTAAGCTGACTTAATGAGAGATTCTTTACTAATTGCAGATGATGACGCGGACGTCTTATCTGCTCTGAAATATCTGCTGGAGTCTGAAGGCTACGAGGTTAGCCCGGTCGACAATCCTCTCGACGTGATAGATCTGCTTAAACAGCGTAATTTCACTGCGATGTTAACCGATCTAAATTTCTCAAAAGATACGACCTCGGGCAATGAGGGTATCGAGCTTATTCAACAGATCACTGATCTGGAACCACAACTCCCTATTGTGGCCATGACTGCCTGGGGCAGTATTGAAACAGCGGTGCGGGCGATGCAGGCCGGCGCTAGGGATTTCGTGCAGAAGCCCTGGGAAAACGAACGATTGATTTCAATTGTCGCCAATCAAACGCGACTGGCGAAAGCTGAGTTGAAATCGCGCAGACTGGAAGAGGAAAACAAACTACTGCGCCACGAGCAAGATGAAGTCGACGGGGAATATGTGTGCAAGTCCCGGGCGATGAAAGAGCTTATGCAGAAATTGGAGCAGGTCGCCCCGAGTGAAGCGAACGTTTTGTTAACCGGTGAAAACGGTACTGGAAAAAGTTTTCTGGTCAATCATATCCATGCCCTCTCGAGAAACAGCGAACACCCGTTAATCAAAGTGAATATGGGGGCCATTCCGGAAAACCTGTTTGAAAGCGAGATGTTTGGGCACATAAAGGGAGCCTTTACCGACGCACGAGAAACACGCATCGGGCGATTTGAGTTAGCCGATGAAGGCACTTTGTTTCTGGACGAGATAGGCAACATGCCTTACTCTCAACAGATTAAGTTACTGAGAGTGTTGGAAGACCGTCGCTTTGAAAAAGTGGGATCAACTAAGACTCAGGAGACAAATTGCCGACTCATTTGTGCAACTAATTGCAATCTGGATGACGCCGTGGAGGAAGGCAGCTTTCGAAAAGACCTGCTGTACAGGATAAACACAGTTGAGATAGAAGTGCCGCCACTGAGACTTCGACAAGAAGATATCGTACCTCTAGCCAATCACTTTTTGCTGGAGACTCGTCGGAAATATGCTAAGCCAGATCTACAGTTTTCCAATGATTCGCTGTTGGTTCTGAAGAATTATGGCTGGCCCGGAAATGTGCGGGAATTAGCCCACGTGGTTGAACGGGCGAGCATTCTTGCTGTAAATGAAATTGATGCGGCATCTCTTGGCATCGAAGCATCCGGTGCGGAGACCATGTCAGCCGTTCAGCCGGAACTGGAGAGTCTCACTCTGGAAGAAATTGAGAAGCGGGTAATACTAAGTCGAATTAAAAACGCCCATGGAAGCAATCAAGAAGCCGCCAGTTCATTGGGAATATCCAAGAGCGCATTTTATAGGAAGCTTGCGAAATACAAGATCAAGTAGTGGTTATTGGTCGTAGGGGCCGTCTTGTCAAAAAATAAAAGGAGCAGCGCTGATCTTCCGGTCGAACGTCAGCTTGCAGGCTTGACCTTGGTTGCAAACCTGCTGCCTTCCTTGTTTCTCCTTGGTGTTCTTTGGTACGTCGATACATCGGCATATATTCTTGCCATACTCGCAGTCTTGCTGTCTTTCTTTACGATTTACACAGTCAATGCTGTGTGGCGTCTGGCAGAGTTTCAGTTCAAGAGTATTCACAATTTATTGGATGCAGCAGTTCGGGGGGACTACTCCTTTCGAGGCTCCAGCAGTAAATTAGCTGGACCTTCCGGTGAGTTGATGACCACTATCAATGACCTGGCCGACACTATGCAGCGGCAGAGACTGCAGTCCGAAGAAAGCCAATTGCTAGTGCAGAAGGTGGTAGATCAAATCGATGTAGCGATTATCGCCTGGGACCAGGCTAACCGGATAAAACTCCTGAATCCTGCAGCCAGTCAACTACTGGGAATGTCGCTGAAGTTGGACATAGAAGTAGAATCGCAGCCTTCGCTACCGCAGGTTCTTTTGTTCGCCAACGCTATGGAAGTAAGTGAAACTCAGGTGAAAGATCTGAGTATTGGTAATCAGCGGGGACGCTTTCGCCTGCGACTGGAGCGATTTATTTCTGAAGGCGATACCAATAATCTATTGTTTATGACCAACGTGTCTTCAATACTAAGGCTTGAAGAGCGTCGAGCCTGGCGAAATCTCGTACGAGTGCTTAGCCATGAAATCAACAATTCCCTCACACCATTAAAATCTTTTAGCAACAGTTTAAAAACCCAAATTGAAAAACGAGAGACAGATCCGAATCTGAAACAAGAACTATTGGACGGTATGTCCGTCATAGGCAAGCGCGCCGATACACTAGCGAACTTCGTGCGGAGTTATCACAAGATTGCCAAACTACCGGAACCAAGCAAAGCGCCAGCTAATTTCAGGCAACTAATGGAAGGGCTGGTAAAACTGTTTCCCGACAATGATATTGAATTGCAAGGCAAGGCGCTGGACGTTCCACTGGATTCCGCTCAGATCGAACAAGTAATGATAAACCTAATAAAAAATGCGGCGGAAGCAAGTCAGGAAAATCAGGCGATAGAAGTGGCGTGGCAACAGGAAGGGCAGGAATTGACTGTGTACGTGCGGGACAACGGGGAAGGAATACAGAATCCAGAAAATCTCTTCACCCCTTACTACACCACTAAACCGACAGGTTCAGGCATCGGCTTGGTATTCTGCCAGCAAGTCGTTGAAGCCCACGAGGGCTACTTATCTATATCAAACAGACCCGGCACGCCTGGCTGTGAAGCAAGGTTCACACTTCCGCTCAATTAGTTTGTATTGCTAGAGTTGCAGTTTCTTGAGTAGGTGAATTACACAAATAGCGTTTTCTTCCCGCTCCAGATGTTGCAGATATAAAAACCGATTGCTTAGAGAACCACTTCCACTTCAGGAAAGCTGGAACTTTGGGAATCGAGTAATGGCTCTGTCATGCCTTTCAGATGCTTGTTAAAAAATGCGAGCACATAGGCATCGATGATCGATGCCATCCGAAGTGGCTCCACTTCTCCCAGCTGCCCGCTTAATGAATACAGTCTGTATGCGAATAGACCCACATCTGAAAAATTAAAATGTTGAGCAGAAGAAACTTTTAGAAGATATCCGGGGGAGTGCCCTAGATTCTCAATGATTCGTTTGTGTAGAGATTTTGGTAGGAAGTGCTGATCACTATCGAAATAGAGCATGGGTTTGGCAACTTCTGGATGATTGATCGATTGATAGTTATAGCCATCCAGATTGACGCCCGCTTTGAAACGATCATCCCCGTATAACGAGTGTAGTGCCGTGAACCCTCCCATCGACATTCCCATGATTCCGATGCGCTCACCATCGAGCTTTTCAGCGTAGTCGGGACTTTCTTCAAGCAGATAATCGAGAACGAAGCTATGATCGCCTTTCCACGTCTCAATTTGCTGCTTGTATACTGCTGTAGCAAATGGTGTTAATTGTTCAATCCGAGACAGAATATTCAGTGCGGTATCGAGGGATTCTGTAGAGCGCAGTGTTTCCTCTAGCTCCGAAACCGACTCCTGATCGAGTTCCGATCCTGCCTGACCATAATCGCGCAAGAACAATTCGTTGGTCGCTATACTGCCGTCGGGAAACTCTACATACAAATTGGTGAAACTGTGGTCGATAGAAACAACAACGTAACCATGGCTAGCAAGAGTTTCCGCAAGAGTCGTGTTTTGCTCGGCATTACCTACCGCGGCACCATGTGAGAATAAGATCAACGGCAGGGCATCAGGGCTTGAAAGAACTTCAGCGTCAACAAAAGCGTTAGTTCGAACTTTATCGAGATGCGAGAATATAAATGACGGAAGCCCCACAATCCCGGCAAACTCTGTGCTCATAGGGCTCGCATGCTGCCAGTATTTGGATCGTTCTGAGGTGGGTGCGTCTGTTGGATACCAGACACGAATCCTCAATCTCCGCGGCAAGTCAGGTTGCTCGGTATATTGTTCTCTGCGTGATTGGTCAGTCAGATACAGGACTCTGGTTCCTACAAGGTATTCACCATTAGGTTGCGGTAGTTCAAATAATGGAAAGAAAATAAAGGAAAGCACACTCAACACTGACCCGAGAATCAATGTTCCAGTCATTGCGATTACTGAAAATAACCTGCGCTTTTTCCCACTTGCCTGAATCACTTCAGAGTGCAGGTAACGGACACCCAATATGGAGAGCAGAATCAATATGAGCAAATAGGCAGGCGTCAACTGCCAGAGAACACCTACCAGGGTGAGGTGAACGCACGCGAGAATAACTGATACCAGGCAACCAGCCAGAAACAATACTCGTGACAATGTCGAGTTGCCTAAGCAGCTAATTCCAGAAAGAAAAGCAACTGCTATTAGCACAGAAACATAAGTTGGCATGGTCGCCCCCAGGTCAAATAGATACCCCTAAACCAGGATGGTTAGTGGTGCATTTGACTTAGATGCTATAGCGACTGTTTCGGTTAACGGATTGTTACAGACTTGGCAAAGGCAGCTCGCCATTCTCCAGAATTCGATTCCAGATCCGCTCCCCAATGCGGTAAGCCTCTTCCATTATCGCCGCTTCATCCACAGTGAGAATGGTGTGATCGCGCATAATGAATTTGCCATCGACCATTACTGATTCGATGTCTGATGGCTGGCCATTATGGATCCAGGCAGAGAGTATTCGACCAGCGGGGGTCAGGTGAGGTTTGAAGGTATCCAGCACGATTAGATCTGCACGCTTACCAACTTCCAGCGAACCGATGCTGTCTGCCTGGTTTACTGCATGGGAGCCACCGGTGGCCGCATCAGCTAACATGTCTTCTGGTTGAGGTAGGGTGCCAGGTATCACATCATTCCTTTGAATACGCTCCAAAGAGATTGCTGTTTTCATGACATGCAGCATATCGGTATTGTTGTTGTCAGTGCCCAGGGCGATGGTAATTCCGGCCTCCCGCAAGGCAGTAATTGGTGGGTTGACACCGCGGTTAGCAGCCATGGCAGCTTGGTGAGTAATGATTGTGTTGGTTCTGGCCAGGGCTGCGATCTCCGTTTCATCACAATAGCGGGCGTGGGCGGCAAACAAGCGTGGGCCGAGGAAATCATTGTTATCGAGAAAGATAGCCGGACGTACCCCGTGGTAGCGCTGCATGAAGGCGACTTCTGCCTGGGACTGAGTCATATGAATGGTATAACCAAGATCCCTGGTGTCCGCGAATTCACGGACGTCTCGCAGTAGTTGCGGTGACGATAGCTCGGTCAACGCTGCTGCCGGAAAGACACTGACGAGTCCGTTATTGCGACCATGCCACTCGCTGTAGAGGTCGGCGATGCGCTGCATGCCTTCTTCTCGCAACTGATCTGAGAAGGTGGGCGGAACGCTGCTGGCCAATCGTGGCGGTGACATAGGTCCAGCCACAGTTTCTATATCCCGTACCGATTCCGCGAACACCCAGCGTTGACCCGTTGCAGCCAGGGCAGCCGCCTCCCGGGCGATGCCACCCACGTTCTGCACCATGGTCGTGGTGCCGGCGCGCAAGCCTTCCAGC
>JANQJM010000049.1 GCA_028281635.1 Pseudomonadales bacterium
GGATAGTGAGCAAACAAGGATTCGCCCACGATGAAATCCAGCAAAGCATCACCGAGAAATTCCAGGCGTTCATTGTTGCTTCTGCCAGTGCTGCGATGGGTTAACGCTTGCTTGGCAAGATTGAGGTCTTTAAAGCGATAACTGAGAGTTGTCTGAAGCTGATCAAGATCGGCCGCCATTTACTGCAGCACTGTATCGAACGTGGCAACCATATCCAGATTTGCTACGAGTTCTACCCGTCGCTCATAAGCGATGCTGATAATGGCAGAGCCGTTTTCTTTGCGCATGCTAATGTCAGAGAGATCAAAATCATTAACGCTATTGATGCGCAGAGTCGCAGAGACACGATCGCGGACGTCTGAGATAGTCATGTTGTCTGCCTCACCGTTGTCGATTAATTCCTGGCAAACACCGGTGATTAGGTTGTGGTCAACATACAGCGGACCCAATTTGAGACCGACGGTGAAGAATAGCGTGATCATCACAGCGAGAAGCAGCAAGCCCGATTTGGAAATTCCACGTTGCCGGTGAAGACTATTAAGGGTTGGCATCTTCATGATTCTTTCTCTCTACTCTAGCGGTTCAAGCGATTCACACAATCCGCACTGTTCACAAACACTCTGACCAGATATCGAAACGAATGTAGGCTTTCCAGCCCAACAGAACCACTAATTGGTTCACATTTCCCACAACTGTAGCGGCTTCAGTTTATCCACTTATTGTACTGGAATGTGGGGAGGTTCAGGCCCGGCTCCTTGTGCATCCAAACCGCGATGGCCTTACCCACGATATTCTCTTCCGGGACCGTTCCCCATTCACGACTATCGAAGCTATTGTCCCGATTGTCGCCCATCATGAAGTACTGTCCACCAGGGATAACCCAGGTAGTCCGGGTTCGGCGGTTGCCAATTCCTTCGATATGCTGGGTTGCATGCTCTACACCACCCAAAATCTCTGAATACAAGGTGCCGGGAAGCTCGCCTATCTGAGTGTCCACAGTTGTGTCTGACACATACTCTTTATCGATCAATTCCCCATTTATGTAGAGGTTTTTGTCCTCATAACGAATCGTATCACCTGGCAAGCCGACCACCCGCTTGATGTAGTACTTGCCTTCTTGGGGGTGAATGAACACCATCACTTCGCCGCGTTGAGGATCTTCTATATCAACAAGCTTGGTACCAATGACCGGCAATCTGAGGCCATAGGCATACTTATTGACCAGCACGAAGTCACCCACCAGCAGCGAGGGAATCATGGAGCCAGTAGGAATCTGAAAGGGTTCAACCAGAAATGAGCGCAGCACTAAAACGATGAGTAAGACAGGAAAGAATGACTTGGCATATTCGATGACGATGGGTTCCCGCGCCAACTCCTCCAGGTCCTCGCGAATTTGTTCTTCACTCTTGCCTTTGGTTCTATTGCGTTGGTAGTCCGCTATCGCCTCGTCTCGGGACTTTTTAATCAGCAGGTGGTCAAGCAACCAGAGTGCACCACAAAACGCGACCAGACAAACCAGCACCAATGCAAAATCGATATCCATGTTTAACTGTCCACTTTCAATACAGCCAGGAATGCCTCTTGCGGCACCTCTACATTACCGACTTTCTTCATGCGCTTTTTGCCTGCTTTCTGCTTCTCCAGCAGTTTCTTCTTTCGAGTGATATCACCACCATAACATTTGGCGGTGACGTTCTTGCGCAACGCCTTCACCGTAGAGCGAGCGATGATTTGTCCCCCAATCGCGGCTTGAATGGCGACATCATAGAGCTGCCGGGGAATGAGCTCTTTCATTTTTTCTACCAGCAGCCGGCCTTTGGATTGCGCGTGATCTCTGAATACGATTAGCGCCAAAGCATCCACACGATCGCCATTGATCAGGACATCGAGGCGTACCAGGTTAGAAGGTTCGAACCGGACAAAATGATAATCCAGTGAGGCGTAGCCACGACTCACAGATTTCAAGCGGTCAAAGAAATCCATTACTACTTCATTCATCGGCAATTCGTAATTCAACGACACCTGCTTGCCAATAAACTGCATGTCTTTCTGTACACCACGTTTTTCAACACAGAGAGTAATAACATTGCCCAGGTGTTCCTGTGGTACCAGGATATTGGCCAGCACTATCGGCTCGCGCATTTCAGCGATATTGTTAACCGGTGGCAGATTGGAAGGGCTATCGACCTTTAGCACCTCGCCACTTTCCAGCTCCACCTCGTATACCACTGTGGGTGCTGTCGTAATCAAGGAGAGATTGTATTCACGCTCCAGCCGCTCCTGGATGATTTCCATATGTAGCATACCGAGAAATCCGCAGCGAAAACCAAAACCCAGCGCATCGGAATTCTCAGGTTCATAGTGCAGGGACGCATCATTGAGAGTCAGTTTCTCCAGAGCGTCACGAAAACTTTCGAAGTCGTCGGACGACACAGGAAACAATCCAGCAAAGACCTGCGGTTGAATCTTGCGAAAACCTGCCAGTGCCTCAATGTCGGGTGTCTTGGCGAGCGTCAGCGTGTCGCCAACGGGGGCACCGTGAATATCTTTGATGCCTGCTTCGATGAAACCGACTTCACCCGCACTTAACTGGCCAGTCACGGTACGTTTTGGTGTGAAGACTCCGATATTGTCTACGACGTGGGCTTTGCCTATGGACTTGGCGATGATCTTGTCGCCCTTGCTGAGTGTCCCTTGCATCACGCGCACCAATGACACCACACCCAGGTAGTTATCAAACCAGGAATCGATAATCAGTGCCTTGGGTTTTTCTTCGCTGTCGCCTTCGGGCGGTGGTACCTTGTCGATGATCTGTTCGAGAATTTCTTCAACACCCAGTCCGGTTTTAGCACTGGCCTCGACTGCTTCTGTGGCATCAATGCCGATAATCTCTTCGATCTCCATCCGCACACGATCAGGTTCAGCCTGAGGCAGATCCATCTTGTTCAGCACCGGAATAACTTCCAGTCCCTGTTCGATTGCGGTGTAACAAGTCGCTACCGACTGCGCCTCTACTCCCTGACCTGCATCGACTACCAGTAGTGCACCCTCACACGCCGCAAGTGAACGTGAGACTTCATAGGTGAAGTCCACATGTCCCGGTGTATCGATGAAGTTAAGTTGGTAACGCTTCCCATCGCTGGCGTCGTAATGCAGGGTCACAGACTGTGCTTTGATGGTGATGCCCCGCTCCCGTTCGATATCCAGGCTATCGAGTATCTGAGAATCCATTTCACGCTCAGACAGACCACCGCAATGTTGAATGAAGCGGTCGGCCAAGGTGGATTTGCCATGATCGATATGGGCGATGATGGAAAAATTGCGGATATGGCTTAGGTCAGTCACAGTCTATCTACTATTGGGGCGCGGCTGTTGCGAATGCGAGTAGCTTCAAAATCAGGCGCGCAGTCTACCGAAAACCGGGCACTAAGGGCAGCACTGTAACTCCGATCACGACATTTGCCGCGGCCGGCGCTCATTTCTGTGGAACATTGGGATGCGGCTTATGGCGCTAATTCCAAAGCCAGAGTAGTTGCCTGACCTTCGCGCACGATGCGAATCGGCACGAAACCGCTGTCGGGAAGGGAGTTGGCGATCATTGCGAATTGCTGCGTGGAGGTAATCTCCTGTCGATTCAAAGACACGATAACATCCCCTTCCCGCAATCCAGCCTCTCTGCCTGGACCGGCATTGAGTTCAGCAATTCTTACCCCGCTGAGTCCAGACACCTGGCGAGCTTCATCACTTAACTCGGTTACCCGAAAACCGAGCGGGTTAGCGCGATCACGAACGACCTCAGGTGTCGAACTGGCAGCAACATTGGTAGGTGAACTGCCGAGAGTAACTTCCCGGGACAAAATATTGCCATCCCGATACACCTGCACATCGGCAGTGGTATCTGGTCGGTATTGACCGACATAAAAAGGCAGATCGGTGTAGTACTCAATCTCGTGGCCGTTAAACTCGAGAATAATGTCCTCGTTGAGAATACCACCGGCAGCGGCTGGGCTGCCGGGCTGTACTTCGTCGACGAAGGCGCCACGCGGCCTATCCATACCAAATATTTCCGCGAGCGCATAATCCACTTCACGCATCCTGACTCCCAACAAGCCGCGCTTTACTGCACCGGTTTCACGCAACTGATTCACCACATTCATTGCCACATTGCTGGGAATAGAAAAGGAAATTCCGTTGGAGCCACCAGTGGAACTCAAAATCTGAGAATTGATGCCAATCACCTCACCATCCAGGTTAAACAAAGGACCGCCGGAGTTGCCCTGGTTAATGGCAACGTCAGTCTGAATAAACGACATATAGTTATAAGAGGAACGACCGGGCACTGAACGCCCTTTGGCACTGACAATGCCAGCGGCAGCAGAAAACTCCAAACCGAAGGGAGATCCTATCGCCAGCACCCACTCGCCCACGCGCAGGACATCAGAATCGCCGAATTCCACGAATGGCAATTCGTCAGCTTCAATTTTCAACAGTGCCAGGTCAGAAGGTTCATCCAGGCCAATAACGGCAGCATCAAACACCCGGCGATCGTTAAGGGTGACCTGAATTTCGTCTGCTTCAGCCACCACGTGGTTATTGGTAATGACATAACCGTCTTCTGAAATGAGAAACCCGGAACCAACTGCCGCTCGCTGTCGCTGCTCTGGCAGTCCTTCGATTAACAGATCTGGATCTTCTCCTGGATTGAGTCGACGCAATAATTCTTCCAACTCTTCATCGGCGATTGGTGCGCGAGCGGCTACTCGACGAGTGGTAGAAATTTCGACGATTGTGGGAGCATTCTTCTCAACCAGAGAAGCGAAGTCCGGGAGTTCGGCAGCGAACACGGTGGGTACAAGCACCCACGCCCCGATGCTGGCAAGCAAAGACAAGACGACTGCTGCATTCCCATTTAGATTTTTTCGCGACATACCAAATACCTGATAATTTCTACGCTGAATACGACTTGTTCCAGTCCTGGAAATACGCCAAGCCTAGCGTATTCAGACTACCTCTGTGCACTTTAATGTAGCATATCAGCGACCCAATCTCATTGCCGGGACCGCGCTCGCAGACAAGCGCCCGGAGTCCGGGGATCCGGAAGATAAGGGACTGCGCTTAGGGCTGGGCCTGGTATTCGTTGACCAGGCGATACAGTGGAGAATCCTGAATGTGCTCTATGCGAACTGGCTCTTCGGGATCAAATCGCATGGCTTCAATGTATTCACGCAAGCGTTGCTGGGCATCGGCCTCCGCTGATGAATTTGGCCCATCGGCGACCAGGGTGATTGCTGCACTCTCCTGGACCGGAGCAGTGTTCCCAGCTTGCTGCGCCAGGGCCGGCGCCTGTTGTGGATCGGAGACATCTGGCTGTAAGGCGAAAACTGCTACAACAGCAACACTCGCTGCGATGGCAACCCGCGTTACTTGCTGGCGCCACTGTGGTGTCGGGGTAGAGGATGGTGCAGCATCTGAAGCTTTATCAAATGCGGGCTCAACTTCCAATGCCGAGGCAACGTCAGTCGCAATGTCGGCAGAGACAGGAACACCGCGGTCATGCAAGATGGACTGCGCCAAGTGATATCGTTGCCAGCGTTGCGCCAGCTCCGGATCACTTTCCATAGACTTCAAAAGCCGACGCAATTCTAATTCGTCAGTTTCTCCATCCATCAACGCGGAAAGGGACTCCTGCTCGTACTCACTCATAAACTACCCCTACTAAGCTAAGCTGCCGATTCAGCTTTCGCCCCGCTCACTACCCACATTTTATGCCTTTATATGGAGTAAAGCGGTGGCTGTCTATCAATAAACCCGGTAGCCACATCGGCTACTTACAATAAATCTCGTATTTTCTTGTCGATGGCCTCGCGGGCTCTGAATATCCTCGACCTCACTGTACCCACCGGGCAATCCATGACCTCGGTGATATCTTCATAACTGAGACCGGAAAACTCGCGCAAAGTAAACGCGGTTCGGAGGTCCTCAGGTAACTCTTCTATCGCTTCCGTGATGGCCTGCTTTAATTTGGCAGTGGCCAGATTCCCTTCGGGACTCTCCAGGTCCCTCAAAACGGCTCCCATATCGGTGAGCTCTGCCTCATCTACTTCCACATCACTGGCCGGTGGCCGGCGACTGCGAGAAACCAAATGGTTTTTCGCCGTATTCACTGCAATCCGATAAAGCCAGGTATAAAAGGCGCTATCCCCACGAAATAGAGGTAAAGCCCGATAAGCTTTAACGAACGCCTCCTGACTGACGTCTTCCACTTCCTGAGTATCGTGGATAAATCGACTAATCAGGGCAGCGACTCGATTTTGATAACGCAATACCAGCAGATTGAACGCGTTTTTATCGCCTGCAAGAACTCTATCAACAAGCTGCTGATCGGTGGCTTCTGACACTTGCCCCTACTCCCTTAACTCGCTTCCTTATTCCAAGATTTGTTATCGATTTCTGATCGACTCTTAGTCGATCTTTTGGCTGGTCGTTTAGACGACTCTCAAAGTATCGATCTTGGATGCTGCCAGGAACAAATGCGCCCGCTCGATGAGTAGACAGCGTGTGGGTGCAAAAGTTCTGGGAAACTATAAAATTATGACAACTTTACAATACTGTCGCAGCTTGCGAATTCAGGGCTGGTATCAAGTACCGGTCTTCGCACAAGTGGCACAGCAACCTGCAATAGCACGCCTGTAGCGCTTAAGCACTGGACTTTCTCACTAGTTATCAGCGAGTTACATCCTACATGAACAGCAACCCGGCCACTCTCGAGAGTGCGACCGATATCTTGATTATTGGCAGCGGTGCCGCCGGGCTTACTTTGGCCTTGCGCAGTGCCGACTTCGCCCGGGTAACCGTGCTGAGTAAAGGTGACTTGCAGGAAGGCGCCACTTTCTACGCCCAGGGGGGCATCGCGGCCGTGCTCGATGATGCCGATAGCATCGATTCCCACGTCGAAGACACTCTGATCGCTGGCGTGGGTCTGTGCCATCGGGACATCGTCGAACATATGGTAGCCCACAGTGCCGAAGCAGTCAGCTGGCTGGTAGAGCAAGGCGTGCCTTTCACTACGAAGTCCCAACATGAGACGACCCCGGGTCATGAAAAGCGGGAAGATTCAAATCACCAGCTCGGTTCCTTGCATCTGACCCAGGAGGGTGGCCACAGCCATCGCCGGATAATTCATGCCACCGATGCCACTGGCAAAGCTGTATTCGAAACTCTGCGTAAACGCGCTGAGGGACACCCTAACATCCATTTACTTGAAGGCTGTACCGCTGTGGATTTAGTGACACAAATTGCTGAGAAGCGCTCTCAGCGCGTCTGTGTCGGTGTCTATGTTTTAAATCAGCAGACTGGTGCGGTTGAGGTCATCCGCGCCCGCTTTGTGGCCCTGGCTACCGGGGGCGCCAGCAAGGCTTATCTGTATACAACTAATCCGGATGGAGCCAGTGGCGATGGCATAGCCATGGCCTGGCGCGCCGGCTGCCGGGTCGCCAATATGGAATTTAATCAATTCCATCCGACCTGCCTGTACCATCCGCACGCCAAATCATTTTTGATCACCGAAGCGCTGCGTGGCGAAGGTGCCCACCTGGAACTACCCAACGGAGATCGCTTCATGCCCCGTTTCGATGAACGTGGCGAATTGGCACCAAGAGATATTGTGGCCCGCGCCATCGATCACGAAATGAAACGGCTGGGCTGCGATTGTGTCTATCTCAACATTACCCATAAGCCTGCGGAGTTTATTCGCGAACACTTTCCGACTATCTACCAGCGCTGTCTGAAATTCGGCATCGATATCACTCAAGAGCGGATTCCAGTGGTACCAGCCGCCCACTACACCTGCGGCGGCGTCATGATCAATGAACGGGGTGAAACCGATATACTGAATCTCTACGCCATCGGCGAAACCAGTTTCAGTGGTCTTCATGGTGCCAATCGCATGGCCAGCAATTCACTTTTGGAGTGCTTTGTCGTGGCATTCGGAGCCGCTGAGAGCATTCGCGCGAAGTTAACCGATACGCAGTTGGTAAACAGCATCGCCGCCTGGGATGAGAGTCGCGTTACCGATTCCGACGATGAAGTTCTGGTATCCCATGATTGGGATGAGATTCGCCGCTTCATGTGGGATTTTGTCGGCATCGTACGCAGCACCAAACGATTGCAGCGGGCGAATAGCCGCATCGGACTCATCCGCGAAGAAGTGCGCGACTATTACATCAAGCACAAGGTGACCAATGACAATTTGGAGCTAAGGAATCTGGCACTGGTTTCTGAACTCATCATCAAATGTGCGCTACAGCGCAAAGAAAGCCGAGGCCTGCACTTCACCCTGGATCATCCAGAAGCTGACACCGAGGCTGTGGATACCATCCTGGTCCCCTGAACTCAGATACCAGGCTTCACGGGCTTGAGCACTGCGTTGCAGATTCAGGCACTCATAAGCTTTCTGAAAACCGAAGGTGAGAGCGTAGCTTGCCATGGTCCGCGTCACTTAAACTTTCCGGTCCCAACAACAAGGTTTTAGGCCGTGGGTGTTCAATATCGGCTGGCTGCGACACAACCCTGAAGCGCAGCACCAGTAAGAACTCGCTCCAGTAAATCACGCTTGGCGGTCCACAACGCGTCGTTCCCTGCTGTGACAGTAGCAGCGATTCCCTGGCATTGATCTGGCAGGTGTGAATGCGTTTGCTACCCGCTAAGGAGAACTCTCTCCGCAGCCGTAACGCACTTGCAGTAATTGCAGTCGACAGCATCAAGCAAGGCAGCAGCCAGGGAATAGCAAGCAAGCTGGCACCTAGCGCCAATAAATGCAGCAGAATTAAGCTGTAATACAAGAAAGGAGAGTAGCGGCAATCCAGATTCATGATGCAAACGCCAAACAGGCTCTTGCATCAAGTTTAGTTACGGCCAGCCCTGTGCGCGAGAATTTTACTGATTATGGGTTTGAATCTGACATCAGGTGGCTCCACCCTCTCCAACAACCAGCTGAACAAATCCTGATCTTCATTCGAGAGTAACTCTTTATATAACATTTGTTCTTGGGTAGGCAGAGTGGCGAATACTTCCGTAGCAAACGGCACCAGTAGTAAATCCAATTCCAACATCCCTCGGCGGCTATGCCAGAATATTTTTTGCTTGTTCAGTTCGGTCATATAATCGTCAGAAGTCAGTGTGCCAACGTTTTATTTTCAGAAACCCATTGTAACTCGAGGCAATAGCCACCATAGAGTAAATTTGCAGAAGTATTGAGGTCATCCATGCAAGTCGTCTCACTCTCAGCAGCTGGAATCTTTGAATACGTAGAAATTACAGGTCCAGACGCTATCGATTTCTTACAAGGGCAGGTTACCTGCGATATGCAGCAACTCACGGTTGAGCAATGTCTGCAAGGGGCAGTCTGCAATATCAAAGGCAGGGTCATTGCAGATTTTCGGCTACTTTTGTTGGGTGAAGGCAGCATACTCTTGCAGACCGGTGCTGGCATGGCGCAGAAAATCGTGGGGACTCTGGGGCGGTACGCTGTGTTTTCGAAAGTGACCATCGAAGCCACTGCGGGTCCCCATGCCGTTTATGGGGTTATTGGTGAGGCATCGTCCCGCGCTCTGAACGAACAATTCCCATCTCTGCCCGATGTTGCAAACACTGTCCTTCAAACTGGCGATAGCTTGGTCATCAGGGAACCCGGGACCGAGTCTCGGTTTCAAATCTGGTGCCATCAGGCAGAAGCGGAGAGCAAGCTGCTACAACTCGATGCAATGGAAGAGTCTGCCGAGTTAGCAAGTTGGACTTTGCAGGATATTCAGTCTGGTCAGGTGCACGTTACACCGGAAACCAGTGAACACTACACACCCCAATTGCTGAACTACGACCTTTCTGGTGTCATCGATTTCGAAAAAGGCTGCTACACCGGCCAGGAAGTCGTTGCCCGCATGTACTATCGCGGTAAGGCGAAAAAACGGCTGTATCGCTTGCGCGCTGAGCAAGCTATTACAAGAGGCGTTTTTGCTGACGCCGATATTCTTAGTGTTGCCCCATCAGCTGAGACTGGCAGCGAGCATTTAGCCCTCGGCATAGTCAAAACAGAGCTTGCTGGCAGCATGACAGAGTTGAGTCTTGAGACCGGGAAAGTAAATTTGAGTGTCGAAGAAATCGACTACGGAGCGAGCTGAATTGGCTCAGTTTTCAGTATCGTGAGTAAACGATGCCCAGAGACTTTCCAGCACTGTTAAATCCAGATTTTCCAACATTTGCACGATGTCAATGTGCTTGGAAATGGCCTCATCGCTGAGTTCTTCCTGTTCCAGAATGCGCTTGTTCAACCAAATGGCATCACGCACTCGCACCAGGTAGATAGATGCCTCAGGCTCTGAATTTATCCGTTTGCTTTGAATAGAATGCAATCCATATTCGAATAGTTTGGCAATACAGGCGTCTCTGTCGGAAACACCAACGGCAAACTCCACAGGCACAAAACCTTCGTCAGCAACCCTCTCCTCAGAGAGAAGCTGCTCGTCCGTTCGGTAATCGCTTAATTGAACTACCACACCCATGATTTGAATTCTCAGCCACGATCGAACCTTGAAAGTGTTTGCATTCTGCCCCTTGAATTTAGGGGACGTCAACACATTGATTTTAAATAGAAAATTTTCTGAAATATTACATATTGGAGTTACTGATAACTGGAAATTTAAACGGGGTTTCAGTTTTGAAAGTATCGGGATGGCTAGGGATTGGCAGGTGGGTGTTGCTGATTTGTAGGATGATTCCTTCTGTTGGCTATGGCAACAGATGCTCTGCGTACCACCTCATGGCAATCAATACAGATTTACTGAAGCAACTCAACTGCTCCGTTTAGACCCCGTGAGATCATCTAGCAAGAGATACTTTTTGGTCATTGTATGACCAATACGATAGACAGATGCACGTAAGCAGATTGAATTGGTGTCCCCAGCAGGAGTCGAACCTGCAACCTGCCCCTTAGGAGGGGGCCGCGCTATCCAGTTGTGCCATGGGGACACAGAAACGAATTATAGCATCTGTGATGTGGACAAATTCGGTCTGTCCGAGTTGGAAAGCAAGAGATCTTCTCCCACAGTTGAATATGACCAACAGGATTGGCCCGCGCCAATAAGCAGAGGAAGTTACCAGGGCCGGGAAACTCCAAATCGCCGTTCAATGAAGTCCACAAAGAGTTTTACCTTGGCAGTCATGTGCCTTCGCTGCTGGTAGATCGCCACGATGTCCCTTTCTACCGCACACCACTCCACCAGGATCGGAATCAGACGTCCTTCTTTTATATCCTCTGCCAGATAGTAGTCAGGCAGATAGGCAATACCTACACCTGCCCTGGCTGCTGCCAGCAGACAGTGGCCACTGTTACTCTGCCAGATCCCATGACCTTTTACTGTTTTGTCCTTGCCATCTTTTTGAAAGCGCCAGGGTTTACTGACACCGTATTCCGTAAACTGCAAACAGCGCAGTCGTCTTAGATCGTCAGGATCTCCGGGAGAGCCGTTCTGGTTGAGAAATCTAGGGCTGGCGACACACTGAAAACGAGTCCTGGCGATGACTCGATTCACCACATTGATGTCCTCTCGCTTGCCTACCTGAATGGCGATGTCATAGCCATCTTCCACCAGATCTACTCTGCGACTATAGAAGTTGAGTGCCACTTCCAATGCGCTGTGTTTTTGCACGAAATCTGCTATAGCTGGGACGATTTGCATTTCACCCAGCAAGTTTGGCGAGCTGATTTTCAATAGGCCGGTGGGCTTTTGTTGATATTGGGTGACAGCACTCTCGATTTCTTCCAGGTCATCCACCACCTGTCGACAGCGCTCATAGTAGAGGTTGCCCAATTCAGTAAGGGAAAGCTTGCGGGTGGTTCGGTGTAGCAGGCGCGCGCCCAGCCGTTCTTCCAGTTGACTGATTCGCTGCGAAATATGCCCTTTCGACACGCCGAGGGACCTGGCAGCACCGGAGAAGCTGCCTACTTCAACGACTTTGACAAGTTCTTCAAATCCTTCCCAACGGCTCATGCCGGACTCCGGTTGAAAAGCCAATTATCGTTCATTTTAATGAACAATAGCCAATTTCTTATCTATTTATCCTATTTTTGAGAACAATCAGGTTGGAAAAAGGCGGGGCCCGCGGGCGCGAACCCCTAGTCCCTAGCCACCTGCGTTTGGTGCGATTGAAATGATGAGGTACAGGCCGAGTGCCAGACTGATCATGGGTATTACATCCACTGTGCCCATTACCACGAAAAAGCGGCCCTGCAGTTCGGTTCCCAACTCTGGCTGTCTGGCAGCTCCTTCCAGGTATTTGCTACCCAGCACGCCCACGCCAATGGCAGCGCCCAATCCCGCCAGACCAATCATGACAGCGGCTGACAGATAGATCACTGAAATATCCATGTTGATTCCTCAAGCTGGTTTGTCGAACGAGTAAATTTTAGCGATTGAGGGCTTAGCTGATTAGTAGGTAATACAAAATAACTCTGTTCACTCAGATAAACATTGCCACCGTCAGAAAGTAGAATGACACAACTATGCTAAGTATCGTCCTGCCAACTTTCAATGAATCGCGAACCGATTATCTACCGAGAATTCTAGCTAACCTGCAACAGGTAGCAGATGCACAAGTCATTCTCGTCGATGGTGGTAGTTCAGACGGCACACTGGAGCAACTCAAGGCAACAGGCTTCCAAGTGTTGGAACTCCCCGCAAGCACACGAGCAGCTAGATTGAATTTGGGAGTACGAGAGGCCTCAGGCAACTCTGTGTTGTTGCATCACCCACGCAGCCTGATTGATCCCAAGGCCTTCGAACAAGTGCAGCAAATCTGTGCGAGCCCGGGTGCGGTTTGGGGAGGACTCAGTCATTACTTCGACTACGACCATCCATTGTTACGCTTCACTTCCTGGTACTCAAATCATGTGCGCCTCGATCGCGGCGGCATTGTGTACCTGGATCATTGCATATTTTTTAATCGCTTCTTCCTGGAGAGAGGTGTGCAAATTCCGGACGTGGAGATATTTGAAGATACGGAGCTGTCCTTGCTGTTGCGGCAACATTCCAAGCCAGTGCGCCTCTCCGTGCAGGCGCAAACTTCGGCTGTTCGATTCACTCGCAACGGTGTTATGCGACAATCACTAATGAACCAGGCCTTAAAGCTGGGCTATTTCTTGAGACTGTCACCGAAGCGGATGAACAGATTCTACGAGAAAGGTTTGGACCTGAATAAATAGTGCCATCTGGCACCTGAAAAAGCCTGGCTAAGCAGAACAGCTTCCTCCCCCCAATACACAAAACTTTGCACAATGAGGATGGTTAAGCTTCACCGAGCGCCATGACTCTTTTAGAGTGGAGCCCATATTAAAGCGCTGATCGTAGGGCAGTAAGGTGCAGGCCTGCACCGATAATTGGGTATCACCTTTGTGCTTGACCACCATGCGCGAACTCGCACACATCATGTCCGCGGGGTTGGTATCCAAAATCGTCCAGCAGGAAGTGGTGATTTCCGGCACATCAAGCGAACCGTCCATTTCAGGAAAAAGAATGAGCTGTTCCGGGTCGTCCGCATTCAGATCGATCCCCTCTTCTGCAAACAATCGACCAAAGCCTTCTCGCATACTTGCTTCATCTTCGTCCCACATGGTCCTGCCCGCCACAGCATAACTAATGCCCGCCTCCGACATCCACCGCAGTGACTTGATAGCGGGTTTCCAGGAGCGTTTGCCGCGCTCCAGCGCATGAGTCGCTTCCTCGTAATGATCAAGTGAAATCCGCAGTTTCAGGGCGGCTCCAAACTCCTTAGCAAGAACCTCAATTTTCTCTCGTTCTCTCAGCAGAGTGTTCATGCCATTCGTTAGTACAAGCACCTGGAAGCCCCTGTTCAGGCATTGCTGCAATATAGGCAACATGTCTGGATTCAGAAATGGTTCACCACCGGTAAAACCTATCTCCGAGGTTCCCAACTGCTCCTGTTCAATCTCGTCGAGCAGACCTTCAACTTCCTGCAATGTGATGTAAGTCAGGCGGTCATTAGTGGGGCTTGATTCGATATAACAGTTTTCACAGGTGAGATTGCACAGGCTTCCGGTGTTTATCCACAGTGTGTCCAATCGACGAGGGTCCACGGCAGCACGCAATTCACCTGTTAGAGTGAACTCTGGATTAGCAAACTTCGTCCTCGGTGGTCCCGAGTCATCAGTTATATTTTTAAGTACAACTTTGTCGTCCATAGCCTGTCAGCAACAAGAGGAACCAGCAGTATCGTTGTTCGGCGCTTCTGCATTGCTTGCACTATACGGAATATCCGCAGCACAGTCTGGAAAGATGCCATAGTGGGTGCTGAAATCGCCATAAAATTCGAAAAACGGCGCGTAGCGGGACGTCTGCAACATAAGCAGGCTATTGCCGCAGACCGGCGTTACCCTACCCTGCTCGAACACATGATGATCATCTAATGCGAAATATCTGTCTTGCTCTGCTACACCACCGACATACTTCACCGCCTGGCCGTAGTCTTCACAGGCGGGCTCCAGTTCAGCGATTTTGAACAGGCGGTAGGTGACAGAGTAGAAACGATAGCCTTCCACTTTTGCCGCCACAGAGGCGTTTTCGATAGCAATGGGGTGCGACTCAACAATGCGCGGATCATTAAAGCCGCATTGCTTCGCCAGGTTTTGGAAATCATTCCAGTACAGCGCGCCACCAAGACACTCACCATAGAGTTCACGATCATTCGCCAGGTTTCGAGGTAATCGCCGATCGCAATAGACATCAGAAAAATAGAATTCACCTCCCTCTTTCAGGACCCGGTGCGCTTCTTCCAGGACAGCACGCTTATTAGTCGCCAAATTCACGACACAGTTCGAAACAATGACATCATAGCAATCTGATTCGATACCTGCGGCAGCGAGCTCCTGAATATTCCCTTTCACAAATCGCACATTACTCCTGGCATATCCAAATTGTTGGCGATGCCATTCAATATGTCGGTTCGCCACCGCCAATTGTTCGTCAGTCATATCGATTCCCGTGACGGAACCGGATTCTCCAACCAATTGGGAGAGCAAGTAGCAATCTCGCCCAGTGCCGCTTCCCAGGTCCAGAACATTCAGACCTGCAATATGTGAAGGTATGGTAAGACCACAGCCATAGTATTTAGTGACTACCTCATCATGAATTTTGGCTAGTGCTGACTTGATGCTGTGCGGATAGTCCGCCACCGTGCAGCAGACATTGGTCTTCAAATCAGCACTGCTTTGTAGCTCCTTGCCGTAATATTCACGCACTTCCGCTTCCATCTTGCTCATGTCATTCATAGTCGGGTTCCAGACTTGCCGCAGGGGCCAAAATCCAGGTTAAGAGCTACCTGGATTCTCTTATGGTTGAATTGAATTGCCCCCGCCCCTAAACAAGACCCCACATTGGCAGGTTTTATTCAGCACCTGCCAGGCTTAGACGGAGAGATACGACCGCAGCTTTCCCGAGAATAAGAACTCTCAGTTATTGGCTGGCTGGGCGTAGGCGCCAGTATCAGGGAGGTTTTCCTTGTCAGTACTGCCGTAGGAAGCTTCTATAGTCTCTGAAGGAGGCACTGCTCCGGGGCCAAAGGAAAACAGGAATTCACCGCGCAGGAAGCGCTGTCGCTCATCCACTACCGACCATTCAGCGACATAGTAATCCGCCTCTGGCAGTTCCCCTGGGATTGGGGTAACAAAGTTATGATCCATCTTGTTATGGTCATAGATGAAACCTATATCGATAAACTGACCAGCATCAGTATAGAGCGCAAGTTTGAGGAGGCGGACGTCGACCCTGAAGCTCATGGTGATCATACGCGGGGCATCCCGCAGCACAGCATCATCCTGGGGAAAAGTTACCGATGGCGAGAGAACGCCGTGGGTATGCTGCGCCTGCACTACCTGTAGTGACAGGCCCGAGATACAGAAACCAAGCAAAGTGATAAAGGTGGCTGTGGCAAATTTCTTCATACCGACTACGACAGGACCTGCGCTGATGGCAGCTGCGACCAGCAAAAAATTGAATGCAGGCCGTATTTTATGGAGGTGACTTGGCTCCTGCAATGTTGAATATCGCAACAAACAGGCGCTGCTGGCGCTCAGATTCGATCAATCGCTAAGCACTTAAGCCAGTTAGCCCTAAAAGCTGTGATTGAGGGATTGGTTGCCGTTAAAATGCACAGCCGTATGCGAACCCTACTCCTCCAAAAAACCTTCGCCGGTCCATCTGTGCTACTGGCACTTCTGGCGACGCTGCTGTCTGCCAGCAGTTTTGGCGCACCAGAACGGGTGAGCGACTTCGCCATGCTCGACTATGGCGGAGAGTTCCATCAACTGAGTCGTTACTTGCACCGGGACGCCCTGGTGATGATGAGCTTCGATGCTGATTGTCCAGACATGGACTCTCATATCAGCCGCTTTCAAACCCTGAATGAACAGTGGCGACAACAGGGCGAAGCGGGAATTAGTTTTGTGATGATTGATTCCTATGGCCTTGGCCGTGACGCTGTCTCTGTCGAGGACTACTCATTACCGCTACTGGAAGACACTGGACAACTCATCTCTGAATCCCTGGAAATAGACCAGGCGGGACAGGTGCTGGTGTTTGACCCGGTCCGTTCTACACTGCTTTACCGCGGACCCGCCAGTGATGAGGTAGGCGAGGTTTTGGCTGATTTTCTCGATGGCGGTGTGGAGCAAACAGTGAATGTTCCCACACAGTCCTGTGAATTGAGTTATCCGGTTCGCCAACAACATCGCGTAAGTACACCTGACTATGCGTTAGAAGTGGCGCCGATAATCATCGAGAATTGTGCTGAATGTCACCGACAAGACGGCGTGGGTCCCTTCGCCATGGACAGCCACATCATGTTGATGGGCTGGTCGCCCATGATTAGAGAAGTCTTGCTCAACAAGCGCATGCCACCTACACAAGTTGATCCCTATATCGGTCACTCAAATAACGCCCGTTATATAAGTGCTGAGGAATTGCAAACTGTGGTGCATTGGATTGATGCTGGCGCACCCAGAGGAGACGGCGAGACCGATCCGCTGGAACAATTAGACTTTTCTGATCGCAAGCAATGGCTGTTGGGAGAACCCGACTACATCGTAACTGGCCCCGAGATCGCAGTGGCTTCTACCGGCGTGCTGGACTATGACTTTCACACGGTGGAACTGCCGTTTACTGAAGATCGTTGGGTACGGGCAGTACAGTATCAAGCGGGCGATGAGTCCGTACTGCATCACCTGATGACCTATGTCGTTCCCCCAGATGAAGATTTCTGGGGGCCGGAACGCAACAATGAAATTGCCACAAGACGGTTTTTGGAAGGCTATGCCCCTGGCAAAATAGAAGCTGTTGAATTTCCGGCTGACACTGGAGTGCTCATTCCAGCAGGGCATAGACTGGCCATGCAATTTCACTACGTCACTAACGGCCGTTCTACAGTGGACCAAACTAATCTTGGCCTCTACTTTCATGATTCACCACCGAAGTATGAAAAGCTTACTCAGATCGTAGCCTCACACTTCACTGTACCCGCGCAAAACAACGATTTTGAGCTGCAAGCTGATCATCGCTTCGATGAAGAAGTGGTTGTAATAGGTGTGCGGGCACATATGCACTACCGCGGCAAGAGGATGAAATTTACCGCAACGTTACCGGATGGTTCGGCTCTGAATTTATTCAGTGTTCCCGCATATAACTATGGTTGGCAGCCTCACTATTTGTTGAGCGAACCGGTGACCCTACCAGCCGGGACCATCATTCATGTCGTTGGCGCACTTGATAACTCGGCCTCCAATCCAACCAACCCCAATCCTGATGCATCAGTACCATTTGGTATCTTTAGCTGGGAAGAAATGTTTACAGGCTACTGGTCTTATTACATTCCAGACCAGTAGCCATAATTGTCACTGAAGCAAAAACAGATTTGGTAACTATCAGCTCTACGAACTACATTCTCTTGCGCAGCAACTCCATCGCTTGACCTTCAATTCCATTGTAAGTTGACTCTAAGGCCACGGGTTAAGGACCAGAGTATCTAAGCAACCAGGCTAGATTGTCATCAATAATCACTTCCCAGTTACCTGATGAAATTAAGAATTGAGCTAAAGGCGCATGTTGTTTGTTGATCAGAGCTAGTTGACTGTTAAAACCGCTCACAACGATATCGCTCACCTGCTGGGGTGATAAGTTTGTGGGCTCTCCGAGTTGCAGGTTAATGAGGGTATACCACTGTTGAAATCGAAATGGGTCAGCGTAAGCCAGAAAGTGACCGTCAAGACCATTAACCATTGTTATCTGCTGGGTGTGCCAAAATACTCGTACAAAATCCGGCCACCCGCTATTGAAAACCATCTCATTTTGCAAGGCATTCTCTTCCAAATAGTCTCCCACTGAAGCGTAGTCCTCCGGGAAGGATTTATTCGTATTACTTACCCCCAGCCAACTAAAACCAAGACTTAGCACCAGCACCAGGCCACCCACTACAGCCACCACATGGCGCTTCATTGACAGCGTGAATGTCGGCCCAGCGTCCCGAATCAGAAAACCCGCTGCAAGCACGGCAAACGGTACATAGTATTCGGCAAAACGCCAGGCAAAGGCGTAGAGAGCAAGAAACACCAAAGTCATGGCGCAAACCAGGGCAGTGTCCAGCGGGAGCATCTTCGCCAGCGGCTCATCTGCCCGAACCAGAGTGGTCACTCGTAATCCCAGGGCTGAAGCAAATATCAAATGCGCAGGTAAGGACTGAATCAACAACAAAGAAATTGGTACAGACTGCCATTCCAACCCGGTCAATCCAGGTGTCAAAGCATCAGTTTTGAACAAAGTATGGAACAAGAAGTAGTCGATGTTCTCAGGAAACCACGGATTTACAATTAAACCGAGCGAGAGCCCGGCTGCTACTGGCAAGACATCCTTGAAATCAAACGCTTTTTTAACGACTAATTGCAACAGCATGAATAAACCGGTCAGCGGGACCAGAATGATGGCACCGTGATATGACTGCATAAAAAGAAACGCGACCACGAACTGAATTCGACGTTTTCTTGCGATCAATGCCAGCAAAAAAAGTAATACGAATATCAAAGAAAGGTTCTGCGCCCGGAGCATCATCAATCGGCCGGGCATAAGAGTGCTTGCGGCAACACTTAGCAATGCAAATAAGGGCGCACAAGGAATTCCCATACGACGGTAAATCAGATTCAAGACAACGGGCACAACCGCAGTGGTGATAATGACCGCGACATCGATCATATAGTCATCGGGCAATAGCGTGAATGGAACAAGCATCAGGTGCCAAAGCCAATGATGATCAGTCCCCGATTGACCGAGGACTGTGAATGGCAGCCAGGATATATCTACCCAAAATCCGTTGTCAGGAATGAGTTGAGCCACTCGCAGGTGGTAATAACCATCCACCCCGATAAGCCCTGGATAATAGAGCTGTAGGAAGGAGATGAAAGCGATGCTAAACAGAAAGACAGCTGCAGATTCGGTCAACAACGAAAGCTTGTTGAATGAAACGCTCAACTTAGTACCGCAGAATCGAAAGAGTCAGAGTAAGAATACAGGACTTTTTACAACAGAGTAATAGAAGACAACAACTCACTGCCCTGCAGTGAGCTATCCCTGGCCTCAGACACAGTTACTTAGTTTTTATTCTGGCATCCTGCACAAAGCAATTAGCTGATGATCAGCTTGCGGTACAAATGCCAGGTCGCGTGACCTAACACAGGCAGAGTAAAGGCCAGACCGATTAGAAAAAACAAAGCACCGACCAACAGCAATGCCACTACTACGATTCCCCATACTGCCATTACATACACGTTGGAGGTGACGGCTCTTATTGACACCACTATTGCAGTTAGAGATGTCACTGGCTTGTCGAGCGCCAAGGGAAATGCCACAACGGATATTGCCAATGCAGCGAAGGCAAACAGGAACCCGACCAGGTTACCGTAGGCGATTAATGCGTTGCCATGACGCGTGCTAAACAACTGCCCCATAAAATCTGCCAGTGATTCCGGGGGTCTGTCGCCAAAGGTTCCAAAATAAATCAACTCCGCCATGGACAACCAACCCACATAGAGCAGCATCATCAAAATCGATAAAGCCAGAATTGGCGCAAACGAATGGGTGTGAACGAAATTAAAGGCTGTGCCCCACCGGGGAGTCTTCCCTTGTTCTCTCTGTTTGCTCATCTCAAAAAAAGCGGTAGCGACGATGGGCCCTAGTAGGTTAAAGCCAGCAACCATTGGGAAGAAGAGATACCAGAGCGCTTGATCCGTAGCGAACAAAGAGATAACCAGCGCGCTCATGAAATAGAAGGCGATGAGTATGAAGAAAGTACCAAAGTTCGCACCGTAGTCTTCATAGCCCAGACGCAAGGCCTGCCACAGATCTTTCAATTCGATGGTACGTGTTTGAATCTCAGACGCAGAAAGTGAGATGTCCCGGAACTCGGGTAGATGATTGTGATCGACTAATTCAGTCATATCGATACCGCCTCCTGTCTTTAACAGTCTGCGGTATGGGATCTCTCTGCTGCGTCCAATACATCTGCTCGCTGGATTTCAATCAACTAAGATTCATTACGAGCAATTGGCCTCTGAGCAAACCACACCGCCAGAGAACATTGGAAACTGATTAGATAGCTCTATCTTACCTCAAACTGTCACTAAAAATTCATCTATCACGAAAAAAGTGATATCAATTTTTTCCCTTGTATATTCAGCAGCTTAGCACCCATTGCTGGCTCAGCAGATAGCAATTCACCAGTTTGGCGATTGCCCCACCTGGGGAAGTCCATTAGTCTCTTGAATTTCGTGAGATGCGCAGAACCAATCGCACAGGCTGTAGGAACGCAACCCGGCATATCGAGATTGCCCTCACGTTCAGTAACAGCTAGGAAAATAGAGTTCGAATAACGGAATTATGAAATCGAGCCCTAAGCACCCAAATCTCAGAGAGAAGCTGGCACTTCTCTACTCCTCTGCACTGAATCCTGGGATCAGTCGAGATGCTGATCTAGCCCGAGCTTTGGGTATTTCCAGACAGGCCATCGGTAAATGGATTCAAGGCACTTCTACCAGTCAGGGAGACAAGATTCCCCATAACAAATCCCAACTGGTAGGCGAATTGTTCTCTATCCCAGCTGCGTGGTTTGCACTTCCCTTTAGTGATTTCGAATCACTGATAAAAGAGAAAATTCTAAATCAAGATGGCAAGCAGTCTTTTGCCTCTTCTGTTAAGCACGTTGACATAAGTACCTCAACAATGCCGTCAACTGAGACACAGTTGCACGGTCGCAGAAATGAAATCGGCTTTCTAGAGGCAGCCCTCGAGGACGAGAAGATTAAACTTGTGCAAATAGTTGGCTTCGCTGGTATCGGTAAGAGCAGCGTAGTGAATAGTTGGCTTGAGATAGTCAAGCAAGCACATACTCATTCTGTGAATAAAATCTTCGCCTGGTCATTCGACTGGCAAAGTGCCGCGCTGGATGAGCGATCATCAACCGAACACTTCTTACAGAGTGCCTTGGAATGGTTCGGCGATTCAAACTCCCGGCAATACTCGAGCTGGACCAAAGCGACTCGGCTCGCCGCTTTGGTTAGTGATCAACCGACTATATTTATCCTCGATGCGATCGAGTCGCTTATTCCATCGCCCAACTACAATGAAGATAAGATAAACGACCCGTCAGTAATGCTATTGATTCGTGAACTCTCCAGTTCGATGAATGGCTTGTGCTTGATTACTAGCAGAACGAAAGTTAGTGAACTGGACAACGAGAGCAATCCTGGTTGCCGCACCATGGAAGTCAAACAATTGGAGACGCCGGCTTCAGTATCGCTACTGAAAAATAAAAGCATCAAGGGAACAGATGATGAACTTGCATACCTGGCTACCAGAGTTGGCAATCACCCTTTGAGCCTGAATCTGCTTGCCGGCTATCTCACTACCGCCTATTCAGGCGAGATCAGCAAGCTGGAGGATACTGAACAATTCTTCGGGCGTGTCACAGCCGAATTGATTCCTGACCATATTATGGCGAAGTACCTGGATTGGTTTAAACAACGCTCTGAACTGGCCATTCTTCACTTGCTGGCATTGGCCAGTCACAAAGTGAAACTCTCAACTCTGAAAGACCTTTCCGGCCGGCTCGCTGGATCAACAATCCTGAGCACTTTGAAGTGCGACGGCGATGCCGACTGGTTGTTTGTCGTCCACAAATTAGAAGAAGCTGGGTTGTTATCGATTGAAAAGCAGGAACTTGATGAAGTAATAGACTGTCACCCAATAGTCAAAGGATTCCTGAGCAACTATTTGAGAGAAACCTTTTCTGAGGAATGGCAACAAGGACATAGCGCTCTCTTTGATCTGCTGCAGAATGAGAACCCCTCGCCTCCAAAGAGCATTGAGGAATTCGAAAACTGCTTCCAGATTGTCCGGCATGGATGTCTCGCGGGGAGATTCGTGGAAAGTTTTCAGTTCTATTCACAGACAATAAAGCAAGGACACCCCTATATTTCTCCCCATGGCAGCCATAAGTTGGATCTCGATTGTCTACGCTTGTTCTTTGAGCAACCATGGACCAGGCCACTTTCATCGCTCCCTCTGGAGGCACAGTTCTATCTCATTTCCTGTGTCGCTACCAATCTTATCCATCTGGGGAACATCGAGGATGCATTACAACCAGGAATGATCGCTATCAATGGTTTGATGCAGGCCGGTGAATGGGATAAAGCCGCCAACGCGCTTGCGCCGATGACAAGCGCCTTATTTTGTAAGGGAGACCTGGATGGTGCTGAGAAGGCAATTGCACTTGGGAAACAGTGCACTGAGAAACTCGCAAACCCCATTGTCGACGCGGGGCTCGAAGTCTATCTCGGTTATATCGCCTACTTACGAGGAGACTTCACTCAGGCACAGGCTATATTTGAGAAGGCATTTGCAGTGCATTCGCTGGAGTCTCCACCCGCTCCGGTAACGGTTCCAATCTTCAGCTATTTCCATACTTCGGTGTTAACTGAAGTGGTTGACCCTAAATTAGGCCTGGAGAGAGCATTGTTAGCATTCGAATGGCGGGAAACACATGCCTGGCAAAGCAAGCTCGACACTGGGATATTGTTGGCACTCGATCATGTCGCCCTAGGTTACGCCTATCTGAGAAATGGTGAACTAACACTTGCACGAAATCAGATCGACGAAGGTGTGAAGATTTTCGAAGCAACGAACAACTGGGTTTACCTGCCTCATGGACTTGAGTTCAGAGGAAGGCTGCATTATGCGAATAAGGACTTGGACTTGGCGCTTGAAGACTTCGAGCACGCGGTTGAGATTTCACGATATACCGGCGCCAGGCTCATTGAATTCAATACGTTATTAGACTTAACGCGATTGCAGATTGACATGGACGATATAGAAAGTGCTGTTGACTCACTCAACAAAGCGATCGCATTGCTCGATGTGAATGTTTACAAATTCAGGAATGACGAAATTGAACAACTATCGGCGCAGTTGGGTATCGATTAAGGGACACTGATAACTCTAAAGATGGATATAGCGAACCAACCCCAGCAGATAGCTGTTTTCCTCACACAGAATGGATTAAAAACGATTTCGAAAAACATGGCATGCCCGGGGCTATGTCGCCGGTTGTAGCTACTCCAATAGCCCACTAGATGGGGACAGTCATAAGAAATTATTCCATTAAGAATAATTTCGCTAAGTTATCAGTGTCCCCTAGTTTCTGATATTGAATTAGTTCCAATAAATAGCTGTCTTCGTCGCATAAGATTGATGTAAACCGGTTTTGAAAAACATACCCGCTGCGGTGATGACGGCGATTGTAGTCGCCAGCAAAACCTCCAAGCACCGGCGCCATTAACTTTCCAAGGGGGCGCGTGCCCGCGCGAATTAAGAAATGATAGTGGTTCGACATTACGCCCAAGCCAAACATTGAGCACCACTATGCTGAAGGTTGTCCCCAAAACGGGAAAGGAAATCCTTTTTTGTCTATAGAATCTTCAAACATGTAACGCCGCTCAAGACCGCGACCTACAACGTGATAGCAACCTTCGGGAACATGCAGTCGGCCTCTCCTTGGCATACTCAGAAGCTTAGTTAAAGAACGAAAGAGCTGCTAAATTCTCTAAGTTGTGAAGTTATTAGTGCCTCCTAATTCTCTTCATATAGCTCTCTCAACCTAGCTTCGTTTTCGATTCTTCTTAATTCCATTTCCTCCATCTCCATAGCATCTCCTATAGAGCTTAGCAATAGCCAGACAGGAATCGCTAGAACTATTATAGATGCAATAAAACTAAATATTCCGAGAGCTTTACTTAAGACCAAAGAAATTTTAAACGATCTCATCGACCAGTTTTGAAAATTCAGTAACAACCCTTTCTTTAACTTAATAGATGTTAGAAACAAAACAAAAAATGCAGCGCTGATCGGCAAAACCAAGACTGTCGAAACAGCTACCAATAGTAAATTTATTGAAATTGTCCCCATACCCATTGAAGCTAGCGAACTTGCCCCAAACCCACCAACAATACTGACGAAAAAGATGGATAAGATTCCATATAGCGACAATAAAGTGAGTTTCAATTTCATAATCTCTACAGCGCCAGGAATGGTAAACACGCAACCATCATCTTAACAGCATCAACAGTTACATATCTTCTTCGTTGGGCTATTTCTTCTACTACCTCGATATATTTTGTATCGATTTCTTCAATTAGTTCTCTGTATTGAATTTCTCGTGTTCGGCCGCAATTATCTTGCTCTAATCGAGTAGTTATCAGCTCTCTCAAAAAGATTAAATCTTGACGAACTTGACGTCTATATCTAAAGGTATCCCAAATAGTATGTACATTGCTGACGAACACTATAACCTCACAAAGGGCCGCCGCTCCTACGCCTAGTGGTGAAATATTCCCTTGTGGGTCGATATAACGCGCAGGATTAGATTTCGCATATATATAAGTGTTGATTCCTCCAACTAATCCGATTGGATCGCTCTCTAGATACCTTCCTAAACTGGGGTCGTAGTCCCTGAAATAGTTATAGTACAGCCCGTTTTCTTCATCAGCATACTGTCCCGGAAAGCGGTTATTATTCTCAATACTAGAAACTGTCTGCTTGACTTCGCCAAAAGGCTCAAAACTCACAGCCCATACAATAGCCTGCTGATTATCGGTAATTTTTTGAGGTGTAGCCAGATGATCATTGTGCACAAAGAATATGGCTTCCCCCTCGGTTCCGGTATCGTCCACTAGTGCGATTTGAATTCCATCAATATACACATATTCTCTCAATGTTTGCCCCGTCGCAGCATCGATCTCCGCAATCACCTGCCCAGCCTGATCATAAATAAAATGAACAGTGGTCGCTGCGTTATTATTCACAGTTTTCGCCACACGCTGACCTTGCGCATTGTGAAGATTCTGCACCGGCTGTGGGACTATTCCCCCGGCAGCATCACAAGTCACAGGACGAGTTACCACTCCAGATCCCAACGCAGTCTCCAGATCATCCAAATCAACACACAGAATCTGATCATTGCCGGTGAGGTCGAGGCTCACTAGGTTGGTTAGCGACTCCAGCGCAGTGACATCGTTGAACTCATTGTCAGTCAGATCCAATGTAGTTAGATCGGTGAGCGCTTCAATGCCAGTCAGGTCAGTGATGCCGGCTCCCGTGCAGCTCAATGCGGTTACTTCACTTACGGTAGCCCAACCATTGCTGGCGGCTTGCCCCAGAATACAATTCTGTAGATTGCTATCTGCAAACGGTTGCTGATTGAGCAGACTTAACGGACTGCCGGTTCGAACACTGGTGAACAGGTAAAGCGAACCAAATCCACCATCAGCGCCGAATGCACCAACTGCGATTTGCCCCGCGGGTGTGACTGCCAGCCCCTGACCAAAATTGAAGTTGGCACCTGTTTGTGGGTTTTGAATTACCTGGATAAGCCCACCTGCAACACCTTCGAACACAAACACTTTGCCCGAGTTAGTGTCACCAGTGTCATCGTTAGCAGCACCGACCACGATATTGCCCTGTGGTGTACTGGCGAGTGCTGTGCCAAAGAGGCCATCCACGTCAGCGACCGGGTTTGCCACAGACCAGATCTCATTACCGGTTACACTGTCGTGAACCGAGACCGTGCCATCATTGTCGGCAAAGTTATCAATTAGACGTGCACTGATAATCAGCTCATCGTTTGCAGCAGCCGCCACAGCACTACCAAAGTCGTCGTTGACTGCGGGAACAGGATTATCAACTAACAGCAGGCTAGTACCGCTATCGGAATAAACATGTACTGCACCCGCGTCGGCGACTACTCCACCATCAATCACATCCTGTTTTGGCGCACCGATTAAGATATCGCTCTGTGAATTCGTCGCCAGAGACTTCCCAAATTCGGCATTACTGTCACCAGTAGGATTGTTGATGGTCTGTTGCAGGTTGCCCACTGTATCGTAGAGATACACAGTACCACCTCCACTTTCCTGATAGGCGCTGATGGCAATCGTACTATTGGGCGTGACAGCAACCTGGTAACCAAATCGGTCATCCGCAGTAGGATTCGGATTGTCGATGGTTTGTAACAGACTTCCATCTATGCCATCGAAGATGTATACGGCACCTGAGGCCACACCTCCCACATCGTCCTGCCAGGCACCCACCACAATATCGCCATTCGGCACAACATCGATGGACCATCCAAAGTAGTCACTGCCGGATGGATCAGGATTATCCAGTTCCAATAGCTCAGCACCGTTGGTGCCATCGATCAGATACACGCGACCATCATAGGCATTGGTAACCGGATTAAAGGTGATCGCACTGCTAACCACATCGCCCGACGAGGTGGCGGCTACATCGAAGCTGAATTGATTGGTATCAGGTTTGCCTGGGTTGGCAACACTGAATACCTGCTCGCCTTCTCCAAGGCAGCTTGAGGGCTGGGTAATCACGCCTGCACTAAGCGAAGCCTCAAGGCTCGCGAGATCGAAGCACTCCAACAATGTATTACCAGTCAGGTCCAACGCTGTGAGACTGCTGAGACCGTTGAGTGCACCGAGTAGCGTGATGGGATTGTTGCCCAAATCCAGTGTAGTGAGGCTGGTAAAACTCTGCAGTCCCGACAAATTGGTTATTCCAGCGCCAGGACAGCTCAAAGCTGTCACTTCGGCAGGCGTAGACCAACCATTAGTTGAACCAGCAGTGTCCAGACAGACGCCAAGATTGAAGTCAACAACATAAGCAGACAATGAAGTAGGCAACTGCTGAGAAATGAGCGTACAACCCGGTACCGCACAATGATTGCCTGGATTTGAGAAGAACTGATTGCCGCCCTTGTCGGTGCGGAATCGATAATTACCTGGCAATAAAGTAAATGACGCATTGCCGTTGACATCAGTCACAGCCGACTTGTTGACGTACACTGCTTCATCAAAAGCATACACGGTGAGACCTGGTTCAGGGTCACCCAGAGTATTGGTGATATTAACCGTCACACCGGCTGGCACTTCATAACTCACAGCATTGCAACCCGGAGTCGTACAGTCATTTACAGGACTGGTAAAAAACTGCGTACCATTCTTGTCGATACGGAATCGGTAGTCTCCCGGTAGCAAGGTAAAGCGAGCCTCACCATTGATATCGGTGACAGCCGATTTGTTGACATAGGTAGACTCATCGAAGGCATAGACGGTAAGTCCCGTTTCGAAGCCACCGGCACTGCTGGTTACCGTAACAACTACATCTTCCGGAACCTCATAAGACACCGATGTACAACCTGGTGCTGTGCAGTCATTGACGTCGCTGGTATAAAACTGCGTGCCGTTTTTATCGACACGGAACCGGTAGTCACCAGGCAACAAGGTAAAAGTCGCCTCACCGTTTGCGTTAGTTACGGCGGATTTATTCACATAAGTCGACCCATCGAATGCGTAAACAGTAAGACCCGATTCAAAGCCACCGCTGCTGCTTGTTACAGTTACGGTTATGTTTTCAGGGACCTCATAATTTACTGCCGTGCAACCAGGCACCGAGCAATCATTCACCTCGCTGGTGAAGAACTGTGTACCATTTTTATCGATGCGGAATCGGTAGTCCCCAGCAAGGAGAGTGAACGTAGCGATACCGTTGCTATCGGCAACGGCGGACTTATTCATATAAGTTGAACCGTCAAATGCATAAACCGTCAATCCTGCCTCTGGACTGCCGCTACTGCTTGTTACGGTCACTTGAATCTGGGCAGGTATTTCGAAACTTACTGCGTTACAGCCGGGAGCAGTACAATGATTTACATCATCAGTAAAATACTGCGTGCCATTTTTATCAATGCGGAATCGATAGTCGCCGGGCACCAAAGTGAAGACAGCTTCGCCATTGACATCGGTGACTGCTGACTTATTCACATAGGTGGAACCGTCGAAGGCGTAGACCGTGAGACCTTGTTCGAATCCACCGCCACTAGCGGTTACAGTGACTGTTATGTTCTCTGGGATTTCATAACTAACTGCTGTGCAACCGGGTACTGAGCAATCATTCACCTCGCTGGTGAAAAATTCAGTGCCATTTTTATCGATACGAAATCGATAGTCCCCCGCTAACAGGGTGAAGGAAGCCACACCACTGGCATCGGTGACTGCTGACATATTTGTATAAGTCGTGCCATCAAACGCGTAAACGGTCAACCCTGCTTCAGGACCTCCGGCGCTACTCGTTACACTAACTGTGACTTCAGCGGGTATATCGAAGCTGACTGCGTTGCAACCCGGTACAGAACAATGGTTTGCCGCGTCAGTGAAGTATTGAGTACCGTTCTTATCGATGCGGAATCGGTAGTCACCTGGTAGCAAAGTGAATTCAGCTTCTCCATTAGCATCGGTAACGGCGGATTTGTTGGCATAAGTTGATCCACCGAAGGCGTAGACAGTCAGCCCTTGGTCCGGTGCACCACCGCTTGTCACAGTAACGGTGACCGATTCTGGTATTTCGTAGCTGACCGCAGTGCATCCTGGGATGGTGCAGTGATTAGTGCTGTCCGTATAAAAATGTGTGCCGTTTTTATCGATTCGAAATCGATAATTACCCGCCAATAGCTGCAAGCTTGCAACACCGTTTGCGTCGGTGACTGCCGACTTATTTGCGTAGGTCGTGCCATCAAATGCATAAACAGTTAAGCCCACTTCCGGACCACCTGCACTACTGGTGACAGTCACATCAACCGCTCTCGGGATTTCCAGACTGACACTGGTGCACGAAGGTGTGGTGCAATCGTTGGATGCTGAACTGAAATATTGGGTACCATTGAAGTCAGCACGAAACCGGTAGTCACCATCGGCCAGCGAGAAAGTTGCGATTCCAGAACCATCGGTCACAGCGGAGCTGCCGGTATAGGTTGTGCCGTCGAACGCATAGACATTAACCCCGGTCAGGTTCGCACCGGCATCATCAGTCACAGCGACATCTACTAAAGTTTGTGCGTAGGTGACCGTGGCAAGCAGCAAAGCCAGTATTGCGATTACTATATTTTTCATTACTGACCTCCTTGAGGAGTTACATTCAACAGACGGTTCTGATCGTTGTATTCCAGCGTGAAGCCCTGCTCGGCTCCTCTGTCGTCACTGACCACATTGCCTGCCGCGTCATACTGAAGC
>JANQJM010000094.1 GCA_028281635.1 Pseudomonadales bacterium
GTAATTTTCAACCAGGTGATACCGTACGCGCCATTATCAATGGACGGGCACGGGAGTTGGAAATAGTTGGTATCGGAGTGACTCCCGAGTACATCTACGCAATTCCGCCAGGTGGCTTATATCCAGAGGATGAACGTTATGGCGTTTTTTGGGCAAGCCGCGATGCACTAGGACCCGCCTTCGACATGGAAGGCGCATTCAATGAAGCCTTTGTTACTCTGACTCCAGATGCCAATGAACAGGCGGTTATCGAGAGCCTTGACGACTTGTTGGAGCCCTATGGTGGACTGGGGGCCTACTCACGAGCAGACCAACCCTCTAATCTTATTCTGGAAGCAGAAATCGATCAGAATCGAGTGACGGGGGCGGCCATCCCGATGATTTTCTTGGGCGTGGCCGTATTTCTTCTTTATCTGGTTCTTGGCAGACTGATCTCAACTCAACGTGGCGAAATCGCTGTACTGAAAGCCTTTGGCTATACCGATTGGGAAGTGGGCACACATTTTCTGATGTTCGCTGTCGTCGCAGTGGTGGTGGGTGGCATCTTGGGCTCGGTTGGTGGTTTGATTTTGGGTGATAGTTACATCGCCATGTATGCCCAATATTTCAAGATACCTGATCTTTCCTATACCCCCTCTACTGGCCTATTGGTCTTTGCATTCTTCACCTGTGTCATGGGTGCTTTTGCCGGCGCGATGGCGGCAGTGAGACGAGCGATTCTATTGCCACCAGCGGAAGCCATGCGCCCCGAGGCTCCGGCGCGTTTTAAAGCAGGAATAGTCGAAAAACTGGAGATTGGAAATCTGGTTGGCTCCGCAGGTCGCATGGTGCTGCGCAACTTCGAACGCAAGCCAGTACAGGGATTCTTCTCAGCACTTGGTATCGGCATGGCAGTAGCCATTCTTACCATGGGCTTTTTCATGTTTGACAGTGTGCAACACATGATGGATCTGCAATTTCACCATATACAAAGAGAAGATCTGACGCTGACCTTCAGAGAGCAACTCCCCGATGCTGTCCGCCATGACCTGGCAAATATTGAAGGTGTCACCCGGGTAGAAACCATGCGCACAGTGGCGGCTCGATTACGATCCGGACATCTGGAAGATGAAATCTCCATCATGGGTCTGGACCCGGACGGTCAATTACGCCGCATCATCAATGCGGAAGGGGCTGAGATACCTCTCCCCACCTCAGGATTAGTGCTAAGCAAGATGTTGGCTGAGCGTCTACAGGTGGAACCAGGAGATGAACTCGTGGTCGAGTTTTTACAAGGTAAGAGACAGGTAACCACCATCGAGGTGAATGGCGTTATTGAAGAGAACCTTGGTCTGTCCGTATTTATGAGCAAGCAGGCATTGTGGCTGGCAAGTGGCGAACCCACAGTAGTCGACGGGGCCTTTCTCAGCATCGATGAATCGGCGCGGGACAGCATCAATTCCAAACTCAAGGGATTCCCGGCAGTGACCGGCGTCGCCTCTCCATCGAGCATGTACGAGTCTTTTCAGGAGCAACTTGCAGATGGCATTCTGATCTCAAGCGGTTTCCTGCTGGGGTTCGCAGGCGTGATAGCAGTTGGAGTTATCTACAACGCCGCCAGGATTTCCCTGTCGGAGCGTGGACGGGAACTGGCCAGCTTGCGAGTAATGGGTTTTCACCGCAGTGAAGTGGCGACACTGTTGCTGGGAGAGCAAGGAATAGTCACAGTGCTTGCAATCCCACTTGGCTGGGCTATCGGCTACAGTCTTTGCTATGCCGTTACCATTGCCATGGAAACTGACATCTATCGCCTGCCATTTGTAACTGACACAAAAACGTTTCTCATGTCCGGTGCCTATATCATTTTTTCAGCCTTTGTCAGCGGCTGGATAGTCAAAAAACGATTAGACCAAATCGATTTGGTTGAAGTCCTGAAAACACGGGAGTAGACAATGACCAAAATGCCTCTCTGGTTAAAACTAACTGCAGCCATCGTTGTCCTTGGAGTTGGTATTTTTTTACTGCGACCAGCACCAATCGATGTGGAAGTTGGTACTGTTGAAATGCGACCGTTCTTCGAAGCAATCGAAGAACAGGGTAGAACGCGTGCCAGAAATCCGTTTTTGATAACTGCGCCTGTGGCAGGCCGACTGCTGCGTACTCAGCTTGATGAAGGAGACCGTGTGAACAGTGGCGAAGTGATTGCCGTCATTGCTCCCACTCCGCAGGATCAACGCAGCTCCGCCTTTGCCCAGGCAAATGTGGCTGCGGCCGAAGCAAGGCTGGCCGTTGCCAACGCCTCATTGCAGGAAACCATGAGCGCTTACGAGCGTGTAAATCGCGAACGCGAACGCAGGGAAGAATTGTTTAGCCGCAGTCTGACCAGCGCCGAAGAAACGGAGCTGTATCGTCAGTTATCGGCCGCGGAAGAATCCAGGGTAGAAAGTGCCCATGCTTCTGTGCTGGCTGCCGAAGCTGACATCGAGAGTGCTCGCGCACTATTGCTCGGTGTCGATCCGGAAGACCAGATATCCGATCAGGCTGTTATCGAAATCAAAGCTCCGGTTAGCGGAACTGTCTATCGCGTGCTGGAGGAAAACGAGCGAGTAATTCAGGCCGGCACGCCCCTATTGAATATCAGTAATCAGGATAGCCTCGAAGTTGTGGTTGATCTGTTAACGCAGGATGCGGTCAAGGTAGAAGCTGGAGATACGGTCTATATAAGCGGATGGGGTGGCGACCGAACGCTCAATGCCTTTGTGCGCGCAATAGAGCCTGAAGCATTTACCAAAGTGTCCGCTCTGGGTGTTGATGAACAGCGGGTCAACGTCATTATCGATTTGATCGATCCGCCACTTAACCTCGGTGCGGAGTATCGGGTTGAAGTGGCTATCGTAACCTGGCAGGCGAACTCTACCCTGACGATTCCAACCAGCGCAGTTTTTCAGCGCAGTTCAGGTTGGCACACTTTTGCTGTAGAAAATAATCGTGTCGAATTGCACCCAGTCGTAATCGGAGCCCGCGATCGCGAAAGAACCAGGGTTTTGGGTGGTGTCTCGGAAGGAGATCAAGTCATCTTGTACCCATCGGACTTGATCAATGAAGGCTCCAGTGTTCGCTTCCAGTGATATGTCTGCAAGCTGAACGATTCAATCAGAATGACCGAGAACTTTTCGCCAGGCTTTTTGCGCAACAGACTTAGCATCCTGCTCAATCAGGTTGCCATGGGCAAGAATAACGCGCTCGAAGTCCCAGGTCAGAACTTTGCCAAGAGCTTTCTTGACGATTTCCTTATTGCCCCAGCCCAGTTGATATTCAGGCGCCGCTTTCGGGTTGTTCCACATATGAAAAACCGCTTTCCACCAAAACTGCAGTAGTAACCCTGCGTCGTGCTCGTAGTCGTCTCCAATATTCTCAATAAGATCCACGAGAATGAGCGTTTTCGTTGCAATGTGAAAGAAAACCACCTCATTGATTATCCGGGTACCTTGAACGACTACCTGCTCGAACTCTGATCCCCAACGGGGATCAGGCTGATTGCCAAGTATCCAGTCAAAGGAGAGATCGGGACACTTCTTCTCCAGACCGGGACACAGAAAAGTTTCCGCATCTGGATACAGAGACTGGGCACTGGCTATATTGAGATGGTGGTAATTACCCGGTGCAAGCAGGTAACCGACCTCACCTATGTTATCGATCGCAACCTTAAGCTCAGCATCTATTTCTGAAGGACTGTGTACCCAGAGTTTTCCACTATCCAGTTTTACCAGCGTCATGCGGCTGAATAAATCCATGCCGCCAAAGCGAAGTGGATATTCGACGATGTAAATCTTCTCTTTTACATATTCTTGTATTGAATAGGCCATTCGAAATCTCTTTGAGAATTATGCGCGGCACCCGAGGAAGTGCATGTATCAGGCGAGCTACAGAGTCATCGAATCTCCGCTGTGAAGTATCCGGCAAGATGCGCCAAGTTTTTCAACTTCCTGCCGAAAATGCTCTTCATCAGCGGGACCATAGTTGCGATTGAAGAGAGCAGGCATGTTGTAGTGGGTTGGGATAACGAATTCAGGCTTGATCATTTCAACCGCTTTCAATGCCTGCTCAGCGTCCATTGTGTTGTGAGCCTCCTTACCGCCAATTGGGATCATTAGAAGATCAGGAGAAGGCAGCGAACGCCATTCTTCGTCAAGCAACAAGGTGTCGCCAAGATTTAGCAGTTTCCTGTTATCAAATTCGATTAGAAAACCGATGGCGCCCCACCCTATTCTTTCCCCTGGACCAGGTGTCTCCGTCATTGAGAACGGACCAGCCTTAATGAGTAGCGGTCCATGAGTTGCCGCTATTCCAGTCACGTCCATACCGTCTACATGGATAGTCTGACCAACTTCCAGCTTGTGCAGATTTTGCAAAGGAGTGTCGAATGCCAGCCCTTTGCTTCTTGGGCCCAGGACCAGCTCCATACCGTTCCGCTCCCTCACCATCGACTTGTTGAGGATAACCTCTGCGCCAGAAGCTTCCGCCACGCGATCGATGTGCCAGTAATGATCGGGGTCTCCATGAGTTGCAAAAATATGTGTGACTGAGTTCCACTCAGATTTCGGGATGAGAGTAGTCGGGCGCAAGAAATAGAAAAACTTGCCACCGGGATCGATTGCTATTTTTTTACTTTCGGACTCAATCAGAAACGCATTGTAGAGAAAGTGCGTAATCTTCACTCTATCGATCCCCCGGCGACTTACTAAAGGAGTTTTGTACCAATCCTTACAGACTAGACTATCCTACGAGTCGCCCGTTGACCCTAATCAATACTTCAGGTTGGGAACTGTGATTGAATAATTGTGCCTCAGCCAACCCTGGAGAAATCAATGAAGTGTGCCATCGTATTCACAGGAACCTATGGCAGCACAGCACAGTATGCTGAATGGATTGCAGAAAAGACTGGCCTGCCAGTGTTTGATGTGCGCTCAGCTGATATCAATCTTGCAGATTATGATTCGCTGCTAATTGGGACTCCCATCTACTACTACAAGCCTGTTATTGGTCCCTGGATCGAACGTAATCTCAGCAACCTTCTCCAAAAAAAACTTATCCTGTTTACCGTCTCCGGGGCCCCTGCCGGGCCGACACTGGACGAGTGGATTTCCAAATCACTACCTGCCGAATTTACTACCAGGATGCAGCATTTCGCCCTGCGCGGACGCATGGACCTGAAACGGCTCAGCTTTTTTCACCGAATGATGTTGAAGATCGGCAGCCTGCTCGACTCGAAATCTGATTCAAGCGTAGAAGAATGGGAGGGCTTTGATCACATGGATAAGGGCAGCATCGCACCAATTATCGAAGCTGTGCACGCACTGCAAACCACAGAGGAAGATTGGTCTGAAGCACAGCTTAGCGCCCAACATTCATAGACATTAGGGCCATCAAGACCAATCACTTTTGTTGTTATACAGAGTTGGTGAGCAAATTTAAGTCTAAATGCATTCATTGCAGGGTATTCTCGTGAATGACCTTCATCCAAACATTGCGCTTCTACAACAACTTAAGCCAGGCGATATTACTTCGGCTCCGGAAATATTAGCCGACGACGTCGTATTTCATTACTACAACCCTAAACTCCCTGAACTACACGGTGACTATGTGGGTGCTTCGGGAATCAGGTCATTCTTTGAGAAGCTGGCATTGGAAACCAAAGGCACATTCAGGGTGAATCCTGTGTCTGCCACAGCGGAGGGCGATGAACTGGTCGTGATGCACACAGTGAACACGCTAGCTCTTGGCGAGGACGAGTTTTCGGTTGACGTGGTGTTGATTTGGCGGATAGTAGACAACAGGATTAAAGAGATCTGGGACATTCCCTCACTCTATACTACCCACTCTGGCCAGGGCCCCGACTAGCATCTATCAACTATGACCAAATCAATTCCAAGTGATGACGCCTCTCCAATCTCGCAAGAGGACTTCATTGATGAAAAATCACTGCCAGACACAGCACAGACTCGATCACCCTCGTTTCGCCCCGCCTATGCAGACCGTGACTTCCTGTTAAGAGATGAATTGCGCCCCATGCGTTTTCAACTTGAACTGCTAAAGCCAGAACTGATTCAGCAGGAACAGGGAATCGAATCCACTATTGTGGTTTTTGGTAGCACACGAATTCCTGATCCCGCAGTAGCCAAAGAGGACTTACAACGTGCCAAAGATGCTTTGGATAGGAAACCTGATGATGCGTCGTTACGACAAGCATTTGAGACAGCCAGCAAGATACACGACAAATCGACCTACTATGAACTAGCGAGAGAGTTCAGCCGACTGGCGACAGAACAATCATTGAATGGCAATGCGCACAGCGCCATCATCGTTACTGGTAGTGGGCCCGGCATCATGGAAGCGGCAAACCGCGGAGCATTCGAAGCAGGAGGCAAGAGCATTGGATTAAACATAATCATTCCTCGAGAACAGTACCCTAATGCTTACGTTACCCCTGAACTGTGCTTTCAATTTCAGTATTTTGCGCTACGTAAAATGCATTTTTTACTGCGCGCCGTCGCACTGGTTGTGTTCCCGGGAGGTTACGGCACCCTGGATGAATTATTTGAAACCCTCACGCTAATCCAGACCAAAAAGATGCGCCCCCTGCCAGTGCTGTTGTTTGGTAAAGAATACTGGGAACGCATCATTAATTTTGAAGCACTGCTAGAGGAAGGCGCAATCGACCAGGCTGACTATGAGTTGTTTCAGTTTGTGGATGCACCAGAGGAAGCGTGGTCGATAATACGCAGTCACTACACTCAGGCGGACGCGGAGTAAGAACCTGCGGTCTATTGAACCGTTCTATCTGAGCCGCCACTCAATGGCGATAGTGCCGAAATCGGCGTCATTATCTTCAAAGGGTGTGCGGACATTGCGCGAGGCGTCCCAGAAGGAAGCATGAATTCCCCAATTCTCGCGCACGAAGTGCAGTCCATAAATGGTTTGGGTTTGATGGTGGTCTCCATTCACGCTATGAGAATCTCTCCACAAACTGCCGTCGATAAACACGAAGTGCGGCACGTAGGACTCCCTGTGCACGGCGGAAACATAGAACGATGGTCGGCCACGAGATTCCGGAATACTGGCGTCGTAAGTGATGCTGCGACCCAGTGGATTGGGTAAAAACGCGAATCCTGTCGGCATTCTGAAACCCATCCTCAATTCCAGAGCAGCCTCCCCGTAGGTAATAGCGGTTCCAACCCCCAGGTTCCCGCTTATGGATAAATCTGCCGAAAATCGATAGGGGTCACCCACCCTGCCAAGCTTACGCTTGCGCATGCCGTGAAAATTGACTGCTGGTTCATTGGAGACCTGATTGTCCCAACCTCGCGGGCGCGGTGCTCCAATCAACTCATGTATAAACTTCTGTGCAACTTCGGCTCCCGACACTGGACCTATTACTCCCAGGTTCAGGGCGTAGCCAAAAAAATCCTGATCATCAAACGCGATCCAGTTAAGCTCAACACCCAGAGTTCCAACATAGGGCACATCATCGACGATCAATTCAGTCGCAGACAGATCGTTTGGTGTTTGCATATTCTGACCGACCGCGAATCCCTGGCGTTTGTACAGTTCCGGTTTCTGAAGCCCGGGAAACCTTACGCCAAACCCGGTCCACTCGGGCCAATCAAGACTTTCCCAATCCATTGCGACGCGACTTTGCCACTGCAACGCAGCACCATTGGTAAATTTATTATCAGAATTCAATAGCAGGTCGTTATCAGATTCCATACGAAATCTGGGCGGCGAAAGCATATCGGCAGTCTCGCGATCTCTCGAGGCCAACTCCTCACTGGCCTGGGAAACAGAGGCGATCAGCAACCAGCCGCCGAGGGCTAAAGCCCGCAGAACCAAACAGACAGGGGATAAACTACTGGAATAATGCAGGTATTTTGGAAGCATGCTCAATGCAGATTCCCTGATTCGCCCAAATCGAATCCAGTCTGGCAAAAATACGGGTGCGGATATTGTTAGAAATCAAAAGACTACTGAATTCACTTCTTTCATAGCGTCGCAGAATCAGACCGGAACCACTCACCGCGGACTAAACCCATCTTCTGACTCTCGCTTTGTAATCCAGGTATTCCTGCCCAAACTTCTGCTCCAGGTATTTCTCCTCCTTGGCTATTGCGATGTAGTAAACAAGGATTGCACCCGGGATCGCGGACAAAACTATCCAAAGACTGTTTGTCGCGATACCAATACCAATATTGAACAAACAGAACCCGACATAGATCGGATTACGGGAGAATCGATAGAAGCCGCTGGTAATCAGTTTGGTTGTGGGCTTCCAGGGTTCGATTGCTGTGCTGTGGTGCTTGAACGTGCCATTGACCAGTATTGCTACGGCTACTCCAAAAACAGTTATCGCGATGCCGATCGGTTGGAAAGACTCTGGCACACCCATCGGTAGCGGCACAAAGTAGTTCAGGCCAGCGCCCACAAAAATCAGCAACACAAATATGGCTGGGGGTGGAAACCTGACTGCAGCGCCCTTCTCATCTTTACCAGACTCGGCATCGGGAGGAGCTTGATCCAGATCGTTTTCATTCTCAGTTGTCATGTAAAACTCCTTACAAGCTGTTATTCTGACTAGTCTAGCGCAACAAAAGTAACAGCACTCAGATCGAGGTCAAACAATGGCTGATTTTGAAAAAATTCTGGTGGTACTGGATGTCTACAATGACTTTCGGGACAACCCTGAGCATCAACCACTGGAAATTCGTAAGGCCATTGAATTCATTGGCAACCGTGAGTCGGCAATGATCTACCTGGTCGGTTGTGGTTTCGAAGAATATCTACACGACACCTATTCAAATTTCGGCCCCGATGCGATTGAACAGCGCAAGGCTTTTATATCGAAGATGGAAGGCCGTCTCGCTGTGGTCGGACATGGTCTGGCAAAAAAAGGCTACCAGGTTGACTGCCGTGTGCATTGGACTTACCCGCGTTATGAACAAATTGCCAAGGAGGCGATAGACCTGGATATTGATCTTGTAGTGCAACATGCGCACATGCGCCTGCCGCATGAGAAGCACAACCTTTCTCATGACAGTTGGCAACTGATTAAGTCCTGCCCGAAACCTTTGCTGCTAACGAAGGACAATGATTGGGGAGAGAAACCGATCATTCTTGCCGCAGTCGATCCTGTGCACTCCCATCACAAACCGCTGGGTCTGGACTTCAAAATTCTCGATGCTGCCATGCAGGCACAAAGACTGGTGGGCGGAACTACTCATGTGGTGCATGCCTGCGCCGAATCCGCCCGACCATTCGCTAACAAAGAGGCGATACGGGCAACCCATGAGTCGGCATTGCGTGAGTTACTGGCTGACTACGACTTGCCAGAATCTTCCGTTCATCTTCTGGATGAAACACCAATGAATGCCATCGTGCATTGTCAGGATCATCTGCATACCGACATCACCGTGATTGGCGCCCTGTCCCGCTCCCGGCTGGCGGAGATGATTATTGGTAACACAGCATCTCGGGTGTTGGATTATGTGAAATCCGATCTGCTTATAGTCAGACCAGACTAGGCAAGCCGAAACCGACAAATCTTCAAGCCGCGCTCCGGTTCCGTATCAAGGTACTCCGGAGCCACCGGCATGCGTTCTATCAGACTCGAACCAGCGCAATGCGTGGTGAATAATTGTTCCAGGAATTCCCACGTCAGAAACGGACTATTCAAGCAAGCGATAACTTCTGCCCCGGGATTGCACATGGAAGCCAAGCGCTTAACTACTGCCCGGTAGTCTTTTTCAGCATCAAAGCTTCCGCGTTGGCGGGTAGGAGGATCAATTATCACCAGATCATAGCGGCCATACTGCTTAATGCGCCCCCAGGAAGTAAAGATATTGTGGGGGATCATCTTGATCTTCTCGGGATCCTGTCCATTCAACTCGTGATTGCGCTGCCCCCATGCCATGCTGGTTTTACTCACATCAACATTAGTGACTCGCTGCGCACCACCTGCCATTGCTGCCACAGACAGCGAACAGGTATAAGCAAACAGGTTCAGCACTTTTTTGTTCCTACAGTTGCAGCTTAACCATTCTCTTACTAACCGCATATCCATGAACAACCCTGCATTCTGACGACGACCCGGGTGTACTTCATAGTTCAGTTCTCCCTCCTTCACCACAAAACTCTCAGCACTCTGGCCATAGAGCACTTCCGATGGAGATCCTGCTTGATCTCGCCATTGAATCATAACGCCCTTTATCTGGTTATGAAGGTCTGCACTTATTACACTTTCCAACAGAAAATCTAATTCATCGACTGGACCGTAGGCCGAGACCAATAACACTGGCGGATACCAATCTGCATTGAGGTGTTGTAGTCCAGAATATCGCTGACCCCGACCATGGATAACCCGGCGGGCTTCCGCTTGCTTTAAAGCGAAGAACTCTTGCAACAGGCGTATAAGCTCAGTTTCTTCGAGTTTCAAATGGGAAGCTGCAATCACACCGAATTCGTTTGGTTGGCTAATTCGAAGCCTAGATATTCCTTTTTCCTGAATAGCTTGTATAGTGAAATTCTACGCCATCCACTAATCTGCGCGTAAAGGGGGTCCTATGCACAGGCTTCTCATTCTAGCTTTCCCTGTTCTACTGGCAAGCTGCGGCCAGCAATCCGGTTCTGCTGTTAACGTTACTGAAATCCCATCACAGGGGAGCACAACAATCCGCGGAGACGTTTGGGCTGACAATTGGTTTGCACTCTATATCGGTGAAGATTTGATTCTGGAAGACTCCGTCTCGATTACTACCGAGCGATCATTCAACGCCGAGTCTTTTACCTTCAATGTAGATCTCCCTGCACAATTGAATTTCATCTTCAAAGACTTCAAAGAAAACGACACCGGACTGGAATACATTGGAGCGAACAATCAGCAAATGGGAGACGGGGGTTTCATCGCACAGTTTTATGATAGCGCAAGCAATGAACTGCTAGCCTACTCTAAATGCCGATTGGCAGTGTCTGGTTATTCATGAGGCGCCGCTGGACAAGAGTTGTGAAGATGTCACTGATCCCACCGTTGGCGATGGAACTTGTGGCTTCCGCCGTGTCGACGAACCCATGGGTTGGATGAGTCCAGACTTCAATGATGACTACTGGCCCAATGCCGTTGTCCACAGCGAAAGTGCAGTCTCACCGCGCGATGGCTACGATCAGATTGACTGGGACAGCCAGGCCCGGCTGCTATGGGGCGATGATCTGGAGACCGACAATACTCTGCTGTGCCGCACCATAATCCAGTAAATAGTGACTTCTTACCCATTGAGGCCCCTGTCGAGGTGAGTAACATGGCATCCAGCATGAAAAACCCTCTATGAACCAGGAGCAAGCATGAAAAATTTAGCAGTAGTCGTTCTTGCAGTTGCGATCTTCAATTCAGCGAGCAGCGCTCAGACGGAGCAGTCTGCAACGTCGTATGTTGCCCCAAGAACCGAGCACGGTCAGCCTGACCTGCAGGCTGTTTGGAGTACTGTCAACTACACGATGCTGGAACGCCCACCTGGCTTGCCTTTAGTGTTGCCACCAGAAGCCGCAGCGGGTTTTGCAGCACAGGTCTATGCCGGCTCACCGGAGAACACAGATCCGGATATCGATAGCTTTGGCACACCCTCTTTAAACGTGGTGAAAGGCGAATACCGCACCTCGGTAATTGTTGCTCCGGAAAACGGCCAGATGCCATTCAATGAACGGGGACTGGCGGCGGCTGGCCACCACTATTTCAAAGGCGATCATGATTTTGATCACCCTGAACAACGTCCCGGTGTAGAACGCTGTATTGAAGGCTGGGGCACGCCGCCAATTCGTACTTTCATGTACAAAACACACCATGGCATTGTGCAGACTGCAGATAAGATCGCCATCGTGAGTGAAGACAACGATGCATTAAGAGTTATCCATATGGACGGGCAACTGCGGCCAGACATTATTCGATCCATAAACGGTCACTCCATTGGGCATTGGGAAGGAGATGCACTGATTGTCGAAACCACTCATTTCCGAGGTGATATCCCCGATCGCGGCACCATCAACCGGCCCATGTTAATCAGTGCCGACGCAATAGTTACCGAACGTTTCGAGCGTGTGTCTGAAGATGAGTTGTTCTATTCCTACGAGGTGAATGATCCTTACTACTACACCGAACCCTGGCGCGGCGAGATTTCTTTTAACCGCGATGAGGTTAACCACAT
>JANQJM010000179.1 GCA_028281635.1 Pseudomonadales bacterium
GATGCCCTACCCGATCTGATCGTGCATCTTGGTGATTATATTTATGAGTCTGGTCCCCGTGACGATAGTCGCAGCCCTGTCCGACGGCACATAGGGCCAGAAATACGTACGCTGTGGGATTATCGTAATCGCCACGCGCAGTATAAATCTGACCCTCACCTGCAAGCTGCCCATGCCACTGCACCCTGGCTGGTAGCACCCGATGATCACGAAATCGACAACAACTGGGCAGGCTACACACCGGAAGACCCCGAAGCACAAACTGAGCTGGAGTTTCGCGTACGGCGATGGGCGGCGCTAAAGGCCTATTATGAGCACATGCCCATTGAGAACAGACCGCAGTTGTCGGAACTGAATTCGTCGCTGCAAATCTACGGCAGTTTTGAATTTGGCGACTTATTGAAAGTTATTCTTCTCGACACCCGGCAGTATCGGGCCGACCAACCCTGTGGGCAGGGCTTTCCTGCCGATGATGACTGTAGTGATCGTTACTCGAACGACATTAGTTTCACTGGTCGCGAACAGGAACAATGGTTAAACAGAGAACTTGCAGGCAGCGATCTGCATTGGAATTTTATGGCGCAGCAAACCTGGTTCAGCCAGTTTCGGTATACCGGCAATCGCTACAACATGGATCAGTGGGACGGTTACCCCGCACAGCGCCAGCAGGTCATTCAACAGCTGGCCCGACCCGAGCTGTCCAATCCTGTCGTGCTAAGCGGCGACTGGCACTGCGGCTGCGCCATGAATGTCATGTCTGACTTCGACAACGAGCTGGCAACCCCTGTTGCAGCGGAACTTGCCGGAACATCGATCTCGTCCATCTGCCCCTGGGCTGAAGCGGTAACAGAATCCTTGCCTGAGAATCCACATGTACAATATTTTTCCGGCGACCGACGTGGCTATGTGTTATGTGACCTAAACAGAGAAAGCCTTACCGCACAGTATCGCCTGGTTGCAGATGCAAGAGATCCGGATTCCGCTGTTAATACAGATAGCGAGCTTGTAGTTGAATCCGGTATCCGAGGCTTTACAGCCTAGTCAAAAAGCTGGCTCGTTGTTCTCAGCAATACCCCGCACATGCATTAGTTCAAACTTTGTTTGACTCTAGTCAATTCGTATAACCACCTTTAGATGGAGACTGGAGCTAACAGGTTCACATCTGGGAGAACAATCATGCTCAGTGTAACAAGCAATAGCAGCAACAGACTCGATATCGAGTTCAGCGGTAAAATCGACAGTGCGGAAATGTCTGCCGCGCTGGATAAAATGGTCGAGCTTTCAGCAGATTTTGATGACGGCCTATTACTCTATCGAATTGGTAAATTTGAAATCCCTACTCTTGGTGCGATAGGAGTTGAACTATCACGCATGCCACAATTGTTTCGACTACTGGGAAGAATCAGTAAGGTTGCGGTAATCTGCGAGCAAGAGTGGTTGCAAACCATCGCCGAGATTGAAGGCAAGCTGATTCCAAATCTTGAAATCAAAGCCTTTGATCTGGATGATGAAGATGATGCAGAAGAGTGGCTCGCCGGCATTGACGATGACTAGAATCGTAAACGCAGCCTGGCCCAACGATAAAATCAACTAAGGAGCTCAACATGTATGATCGAGTAATTGTGGCAGTGGATTTTTCTGACTGTTCACAAACAGTTATTGACAGGGCAATCGAACTGGTTGCGGGAAACCTCGATATTCTGGAGCTGGTACACGTTACCGAGTCCGTCCCTAAAGTTTGGGGCATGGAATCCTATGCAATGAGCCCCAATGAACTTGAAGAAAAAATGCTAGAGAAATCGAAAGAGTTGCTGGATGAACTTGGCGCTAAAAACGGCATTGAACGCCGCCACACCATTATTGGGGAACCAGCAGCAAAAATTCGCGAGTTGAAAGAGACGCTGCATGCCAATGCAATCGTCATTGGTAGCCACGGCCACTCGGGGTGGAAACTCATCCTGGGTTCAACTGCAGTGAGTCTGCTTCACGGTGCAACCTGTGATGTACTTACTGTCTACGTAGGACCATAAATTCAGTAATCGAGTTGCTGACCTTTACAAATATCCTCTCCAACTTTGTTCTTCTCAGTTCCCGAACTCTTGAACCAATCAGAGCTTGGTTTTCCCTTCACTCTTTGACTCACATCAATTTTACCTAAAAGATTCACTCAGTTTAGATAAAACTGCGACACCATGTCGCAGTGAATCACTGGGCATATGTCGTCATATCAGTATTGTAATAATTAGTACATAACCATGCGGAGAGTTACATGCTTAGGCGAATTTTGCTATTCACGGGACTGATATTAAGTCTGCCCGTCTTTGCCCAGGAAATTCATGAAATTACAGTAGTCGGTGTTCAAGACAGTCACACTGTAGTAACCGATGATACCTTGGTGGCACCCGCCGACACCGCGCAGATGTTGCGGAAGATGCCTGGAGCTAACATCAACAAGAACGGTGAGCTAACCGGCATCGCGCAATACCGCGGCATGTTCGGTGATCGGATTAGCGTCGCAGTAGATGGTGCTCAGATCAGCGGCGCCGGTCCCAATGCCATGGACGCACCTCTTTCCTATGCGCCAGTAGCATTACTGGAATCACTCACCATCAATCGTGGAATCGCTCCGGTTAGCTCAGCACAGGAAACAATCGGTGGGTATATCCAGGCTAAAACTTACCAGGGTGATTTTGGCAGTGGTCAACAACTTGAGCTATCGGGCCGTACTTACTTTGGTGCTCAGTCAGTTAATGAGGGTATGGTGGCCAGCGGCTTTTTCTCCTTGGCCAATCGCAATCATCTGATTCGTGCCTTCGTGATGAATGAAAGCGCTGATGACCTTGAGTTTCCTGGCGGCAAGATCCTCCCAAGTGAGTATGAAAGAGAACGCTTTGATGTAGGCTATGGGTATCGAAACGGTGACCATGAGATCAGCTTCGATATTGCGCGTAACAACACCGGTGATGCAGGGACAGCTGCCTTACCGATGGATATCCTTTCTATAGACAGTGATCTATTTCGTTCGCGATATAGCTATTCCGCAAATACTTTTAACCTCACAGCTGAGTTGTTTGGTAGTGACAACGAACACTGGATGACAAACTTTCACCTGCGTCGCCCACCGCAGGATAATATGATGTCGCCAGGCAGGATGCGCTATCGGCAGACCTTCGCCGCAAGTGAGAATCTTGGATACACCATCAAGCTGGAACAATATGCAGGTAATGGATCGTGGTTGTTTGGCTTGGACGGCCACTTCACAGAACATGAAGCCGTTGTAACCAACCCCAATGCCCAGCCGTTCTTCCTTACTAATTTCAACGGTGCAGAGAGAGATGTATTGGGTGCCTTTGTCGAGCGCAGCCTGTCGATCAATGATGAGCTGGGTCTCGATGCGGGGCTTCGATATAACCGAGTGAGCATGGATACAGGCGCAGTAGGAGCGAATCTGAATCCAATGAATATGGCCATGGGCATGCCTGTCATGATGAACAATATGGCTGCCAATCTGGCAAATCAGTTTAATTCGGCCAACCGAGCACAAACAGATCACAATGTTGATTGGTTTGCACGACTAAGTCTCGAAACAGATCGTGATCTTATTTGGTATATCGGCGCCGCTCGCAAGACTCGCTCCGCGTCCTATCAGGAGCGCTATCTATGGAGTCCTATGGAATCCACTGGCGGTATGGCCGATGGCAAAACTTATGTTGGCAAGATTGACCTGGATCCTGAAGTTGCCCATGAGTTAGAACTGGGATTCGATTGGGAGAGTGGAAACCTCTCTCTCTATCCACGACTGTTCTACAGAGATGTTTCGGACTTTATCCAGGGCACTCCCTCAACCAATATGACTGTGAATCAGTTTGCCATGATGATGAGCAACATGGGTATGGGTGCGCCGAATCCTCTCCAGTTTAACAACACTGAGGCAACCTTCTATGGATTCGATTTAGAAGCTGCCTATGAACTCACGGACCGACTGACTCTACGCGCTATCGCCAATATGGTCAGGGGCGAACGCGATGACATCACTGACAATTTGTACCGGGTTTCACCTGACAACCTGATACTGGGTCTCGACTATCGACGAGACGATTGGCTTATTGCATTAGAGAGCATCACCTATGCTGATCAGGATCGCATAGCCATAACCAACTTGGAGCAAACCACAGATGGTTACTCGCTGGTTAACCTGTCTGCCCGAATCGACTTCGCACAGGGCGCGGAGCTCCGACTTGGTGTGGAGAATCTGTTGGACGAAGATTATTTTGATCACCTCGCAGCATACAACCGTGCATTCAATCCGGACATTGCAACCCGCTCTCGCATGCCGGGATTGGGACGTAACTTCTACGGCCGGTTGATGTGGTACTTCTAAGAAAAGACTGTCAAATAAGACTTTAACAGCTCACCATTAGAGATCAGGAAATCCAGCAGGTGGCCGCCGGTGCTGTGTGTACTGTTCATAGGCGTACGCTAACTCGATGAGAAGGCCTTCAGTGAACGGACGCCCTACGATTTGCAATCCAACTGGTAAACCTATCTCCAGGAATCCCATAGGCACAGTCACTGCGGGTAGTCCTGTGTCCGGTACCAGCAGCTGATTATTATCACCGTTGTAGTCTTCTCTGCCACGATCGATTCGGGCCGGAGGATTAGACCAGCTTGGAAACACAATGGCATCCACCATCGCACCATTCATGTCAACTATGGTATTACCCAGAAGCTGATTCCTCTCGGGATGATTGGGCCAGGTGATGCAGGGTTCCTCCCATTCATCCGGCGGAATATCCAGCGGTCCCTGGGAAAAATAACGAAATGACTGTTCGCTTTCTGGCGCGTAGTCTCCTGCCTCCAATACCTCATTCACATCAAGGAATGGTGGATTATCCAGAGTCTGCAGATACTGCCACATGTCATAGCGAAACCGTGGGCAACCACCAATGGCTTCACTCAGAGCTTCAAAGTCAGTAATAGCAAAGTTATCAATGATGGTTGCGCCAGCGGCTTGCAGATCTTCTAATGCACGGAAGAAGATCTCTTTGATTTCTGGGTCAGCGTCCTCATGATCAACGAGTAAACGAAATACCCCGATTCGTTTTCCTTCCAGGCCATCCACGTTGAGAAAATCCAGGTAGTTCAGTTCTCTTCGAAGAGGAAGGCTGAGCGCATCAGCGCGATCATATCCAGCAACCACATTGAACAGCCGTGCACCATCTTCAACGGTGCGCGTCATGGGCCCGGCAATGTCTCTGTCAAATGACAATGGAATGACGCCATCGCGACTAGTCAAACCAATTGTTGAACGAATACCAAACAAGGCGAGATGGGAAGATGGTCCCCGAATAGAATTACCGGTGTCACTGCCCATTCCAGCCACACCGAAACTCGCTGCAACACCAGATGCGGTGCCGCCAGACGAACCGGCTGGCACATAACCGGTGTCATAAGCATTCGCTGTACGACCATAGGAAGAGGAAACCGACTGACGCGGACTAAAAGCCCACTCGGCCATGTTGGTTTTTGCGAGAACGATGGCCCCCGCTTCCTTTAACTTGCGAATCATGAAGGCGTCGTCAGGCGGAATGCTATCTTTCAAAGCAATAGAGCCGCCCGTAGTAACCATGCCAGCAGTATCAAAGTTATCCTTGATCAGAAGCGGCGCACAGAACAGCTCCGGTTGTTCCTCACCTCTGGCGATGGACTGGTCAATGGCATTGGCAATATCTACTGCACTGGGGTTGATTTCGGTAATGGCATTGATGCCGCGGGACTGGTCGTAGCTGTTGATGCGCGCGATATAGCCTTCCACGATTTCCTGACAAGTCATGTCATTGCTCAGAATTGCAGATTGCACATCCGAGATGGTTGCCTCTACAAAGCTGAACTGTTGTGCAGTTGCAATGCAGCTAACACTTGATAGCAGCGCAATCACAATACTCTGTGCAGACTTGCATTTATTCATCTTGCAATTCATTCGTCGCTAAAAATCACCAAACACTTCGAAACCCAGGCGTTCGGCATAGCGTGCTTCGACTATGTCTTCTTTGCGCAAGTTGCCTTCGAGCAGGGCATCGATATCGTTGGCCATCAACTCGATTGCTGTCAGCTGCTGCTCGGAGCTGGCCATTAACTGTAGCGTAGACCCCCACAGCGCCAGCATACGATTGTCGATCAGCCGTGCATCGTTCTCTTTGGCCCATTCTGACCCAATGATAACGCCCAGCTCACTCAGGCGGGCCGCCAATTCCTCTTTGGCCGCGGCGTCGCTGCGCTCGAGCAAGGCTTGTTCCACATCTAACCAACCAGTGGGATAGATGAGCGTGCCCTGATAGAAGCCGAGAATCCATTCCAGGTAAGCTCGTTCAGACTGCACCAATTGGTTTTCTGTATCGGCGCGATAAGCACTGATGAACAAAGACTGGCGTGGCACTTCCGATGGCCAGTTTCTAATGCTGGGCGTAATGCAGGATGCGAGCAGCAGCGCGATTACGAATGAGGAAACGACTTTGTTCATTTGCGCCGATCTAGTCTCGCAGGCGGAACAAATCCGCTACCCGATCCACTTCTGCAGTGGCTTCCCTGGCCCGTGCAGCGCGAAGCATATTGCCCATTCCATAGTTTCCTTCATGGCAGGCATATTCGAACAGCTGTGCTTCCACTTTGCTCATGGGCAGTATGGCCGTGAGCTTGTCAGCAAAAGTTGCTGAGTCTTCAATGGTGAACTCATAGTTCATCGCTTGCGGACCCACGCGTGTGAAGCGCTCAGTTAGTACTTTTTGCTCTGAAGTACCATAACCTTCAAAACTTTGAGTAAGACCATTAAAGTTACGTGTGACCACAACCAGACTGTCTTCTTCCCAATAACCAATCGAATTGCCGGACCACAAGCCAATCGCCTCATCGAGCCCGCTGTCTATATCGAGTTTAACCACTCGTGCATCGTGTACCATTTCATTCAGGATCACTACATGATCTCGATTCTGCACAATCTGCACATTGTTGTTGTACACGCTGGGCATGAATTGCGGTCCGTTGTTAAATCCAACCAGGCAGCGTTCCGATAAGCCCCGATCTTCGGGCCCGGCTCGACCAATTCCACCCACTGAAAAGCGCACCGGCCTTTCACCGACAGTATCTCTCTCCCCGCCAGGCTGGTGTATCACTCCTTCTGCCAGTGACGGTAGTTGACCATTCTCTGGATACACGATAAGTGATGTACGCACATTGCTATCGCGATTTCGATTCTCAGCCCACATATTATCGTTGTAAAAAGCTTCGACGCCGTTTGCAGAGCGTATAGGTCGGCGACGCCCGATCTGCTGTAGCTGTTCCCCTTGTCTGGCGACGATTTCTTCCGCAGTCAGAAACTGGCGCTCACCGAATTCTGCTGGTCGCTGCATTGGGACGTCGGATGAAAAGTTCCACACGCCTTGCAAGTCTGGTTGATTCCATTCGGTTCTTGGAACACTGTAGTTTTCGGCGCCGAAAGCAAATTGCGCTAGCAACACACCCAGACTACTACAAGCTATCCAGTTAAATTCACGTCGCCATTTCTTAAGCATGATTAGAATCTTGCATCGCTCACAAATAGTAGAGGTATCAATTCAGAAACCTAGTTTAAACCACCGCTGAATATGGTGCGCCCCCGGTTATACCCTTCAGGCATAGGAAGTACGTTGTTCGCCTCCTCCCATTCCTCGTAGTCCGCCAGCATCTCAGCCAGGCGCTCTGGCTGCTCAGCCGCAAGGTCTCGGGACTCACCTGGATCCACCTTTATATTGAACAGATGCCACTGTGTTTCATTCTGTTCAAAGCGATTGATGACAATCTTATAGTCGCCTTTGAATAAGACGCTACTGCCACCTAACTCATAGCCAATAGGCTCGGATTCGCCATGAATCTCAATGGCATTTCCTGCCAGGTAATTGGAAAAATCGGTACCTATGATTGGCTCAACCGGCTGGTTATCCCAGCTGCCACGATGATCGGCAACACCGGTTAAACTCAATATAGTTGGAGCCAGATCTGTCACAAACACAAACTCATCGGTGAGTAACCCCCGTTGTTCGATACCCGGTCCAGCCATCACCAGCGGCACGCGCAGTCCACCTTCATTGGCATGAAATTTATAAAACGACAGAGGTGAAGCGGCAATGGTTGCATTACTCGGGCCGATGGCGACCCATGAACCTTTCTCACCCAGCGTTTCGATTCCGGTTTCATAACCCACACGATTAAACCACTGATCTAACATGGAAGCGCCAGTTGGACTAATAATGGACGAACCTTCTGCGCCGTTATCGGAAGTGAAGATGAAGATGGTATTGTCATACTCATCAATGCTTTCCAGATATGCCATCAGTCGACCGATATGTAAATCCATGGCATCGACCATGCCGGCATAGACCTCCATGCGTCGCGCATGGTGTTGCTGCTGCTCTTCAGTCAGGCTATTCCAACTTAAAGTGCCAGGTGTCACTATCATTTCTGTATTCTGCGGAATCACCCCCGCTGCTTCTGCGGCCACGCGACGCTTTTCGCGCATCACGCTCCACCCCTCATCATAAATGCCGGCATACTTATCAGAAAACTCCCTGGGAGCCTGCACAGGCATATGCACGGCCTGAAAAGGGATATAAGCAAAGAATGGTTGATCGTCCTCCTGATTGGAATCGATGAACTCGATGGTCTTATCGATGAAATATTCCGATGAATAAAAATCATCGGGCAAAGTGTGAGTCTGGCCATCGGCATACCAGTTGGCCTGTTGATAGATGGGTAAATAAGTGCGCTGTTCCCAGTTATCGGCTCCGGTATCTGCCATGGCGATAGTGCGATCAAATCCGCGAGCCGAAGGAAGCAGTGCTGGCGTGTGCCCGAGGTGCCATTTTCCAGTCATATAGGTGTGGTAGCCGCTGGCCTGTAAGAGACTTGCCAGGGTGACGACATTGTCGCTCAAAACACCTTGGTAGTGATCGTAAGCCATTTGTTCTGGCGGGATGGATTCGGGAATGTTTGGCACACCATTGCGATGGCTGTCGACACCAGTGAGCAACATTGCCCTTGCCGGCGCGCAGTTGGCAGCGGTGTGATAGTTCGTGAACGACAAGCCCTCTGCTGCCAGACGGGCGATATTTGGCGTATTGATTTCACTGCCAAACGGGGAGATATCGGTGTATCCCAAGTCGTCCGCCAGTATAAGCACAACATTCGGCCTGTCACCTTGTTGTGCCACTGCGGCATTGAGCAGCAGGAATAAAGCAAGTAACTTGGAAACGATAAATCGAAGGTAAAAGTCTTTCACACTGACTCCGGAAATCCTGACAAGGAATAATCAGTTTAAACCACTGTATTTTTTCCTTCACCCCAATTATTCTGAGCATTATGAAAACAATAAAATCCCTCTACGCATTCGCCACCCTAATAATTTCTTCTCTGGTTCACGCACAGAGCGTCGAACCTGCCGGCGTCACCATTCAGCGGCTCAGCGAAGGTCCTGTCATTAGAGCAGACATGGATGACCGCATGGGCAGCAATATTCAGGGCCCCTCGCTTATCAAGGTGCCTGATTGGGTAGAGAACCCGCTGGGCAATTACTACCTGTATTTTGCCGACCATCGTGGCAGTTACATTCGTATGGCTTATGCCGATCAGATTACCGGACCATGGACTGTCTACTCTCCCGGCACACTGAAACTGGAAGACTCTTATTTCCCAACCACTTGCCCACCCTGTTCCCACGCACCGGGCGTTGATGCGCCTTTATACGCCCACATTGCTTCACCTGATGTGCATGTTCGAGATGATCTGCACCAGATAGTGATGTACCTGCATGGTCGTGACGTAGGTCAGCAGCTGACCCGCCTGGCGGTATCCAGCGACGGAATAAATTTTCAAGGCAGGGAAGAAAACCTGGGCCGCGCTTACTTTCGTGTGGTGCAGCATGATGACTACTATTATGCGATGGCGATGCCCGGCTTTCTGTACCGCTCCCGCGATGGATTGAGTAATTTCGAGGAAGGGCCAAGTTTCTTTACCCCAAATATGCGTCACTCAGCGCTGCTGATTCGAGATGATCATCTCTATGTGTTCTACAGCAACCGTCTCGACTCGCCGGAACGCATACTTCTCTCAACCATCGAACTCTCTGGCGATTGGATGCGTTGGACTGCCAGTGAACCAGTCGAGGTGTTACGCGCAGAATTCGACTGGGAAGGCGCCTATCTGCCAGTCGAACCTTCCCGTGGTGGTCACATCGATGTCAGGGTAAATCAATTGCGAGATCCTGGCATTTATCAGGAAGGTGGCAAAACCTATCTGCTGTATTCTGTAGCTGGAGAAAGTGGCATTGCCATCGCAGAAGTGCGATTCAACGACAACTAACTGACTCCGTTCTCTCCAACTCCAGACCGTCAATTGCTAAGGAAGTAACTATGACTAAACGTAGTTTCCTCTCACTCTTCCTTCTGCTTACCTATGTTTCCACCTGTTACGGGCAGATCACAGTGGCACCTGATGAGCACTGCCGAAATTTCCCGGGTGATGCCATTGTGACCTTCGCTGATCCTGATTTAGAAGAAGTGGTTAGTGCAGCACTCGGTGTCGGTGGTGAGCCGATAACCTGTTCTCAGGCAGCGCAACTCTCTCAACTCAATGTGGGAACTTCCATTCAGCGCGTAGTTTATGGCGGTACATTGAGGGAATCACCAGAAAAACCATTTGAAAGTTTAGCCGGCATTCAAAATCTTACCGGACTCACATCGCTGAGCATCATTAACAGATTGGTTACAGATATCTCGCCTATTAGCGCATTAACTAACTTACGAGTTCTTAATCTACATACCAATTGGTTCAGCGACATCAGCGCACTGCGAGGACTGACAAATCTGGAACAACTGATCATCAGCGAGAACCCCATCTCTGACATTAGCCCGCTGGCTGGGCTAACCAGGTTACAACGCTTGCACGTGCACGGGCTGTATCCCTATCAGTTGCAGCATTATCTGAATTACAAGGACGGTCGTGATCCTAATGTCGAGTTCAATGGCATCACGGACATTAGTGCACTTGCCAATCTCACCGAGATGAGACTCTTAAGAATCCACCTTAATTCCATTTCTGATATCGGTCCATTAGCCAATCTCACCAAGTTGACCCACTTGCGTATCTACGACAATCAAATTGAAGATCTCAGCCCGTTGGCTAACGCAGACGATTTAGTTTTATTGTGGGCCCATAACAACAACATTGAAAACATCGATGTGTTGAGCGACATGCATGACATGCTGCAACTCAGCCTCAATGACAACGCCATTGCAGACATCAGTGCACTTAGCCGTATGGAAGAGTTGGAGTATTTGTTTCTGAGCAACAACCGAATAAAAAACATCGCTCCCCTGCGCAGATTACATACCCTGCAGGTATTGCGACTGGAGAACAATGACATCACCGATGTCAGTGCGCTGGCAGGCATGGTAGACCTCAGAGAGTTGAGCCTGGCACAAAACTGGTCACTGTTTGATGTACAACCCTTGCTGCTCAACTCCGGCATAGGCGAAGGAGATGAGCTTGACCTGCGCTTTACCTATGTGCGCTGCAGCGATATGGATGCTTTCACCAGTCTTGGCGTCAACCTACTCCGCGTCACTGCCCTCAACGGGTCTTCATGCGATGGGCGCCGCCTGGAAGATCCTTAACTTCCGGAATAACTAATATCAACTTGGTATTGCTGCCAGAAAACGCTGAATCCTCGGCTATTTGGTGATTTCTGCGATCAATCCCTTCTATTCACAGCAGAATCCCTCGACAGCGAGAGTCGATCAAATTACTCTCCTGTCTATAAATAGAACAAGCAGTATCCAGCGTGGAGAGATAACAATGACAAAAACCCTTCGATCCCATTCACCCGCCTGGCAACAACTTGGCACTCTGTCCTTAGTGCTAGCCCTGGCAGCCTGCTCCCAGGAATCTACCGACGTGGCGCAAGCCCCGGCTTCCGAATCGTCCGCGCCTACAGCGGAGTCCGCAAGCTCAGCTCCGGCTCCTACACAGGCGGAACCCCAACCAGTCGCTGGCGTGGAAGGCGGAAACTGGACCAATATTCACGGCAGTGCCTCGGCTAACCGTTACTCACCGTTAGATCAGATCAATGCGGACAACGTGGCCGACTTGGAACTGGCCTGGAGTTTCTCCACGGAAAACTTCGGCACCACCATCGATTACGCCAATCCTTCAACGCCCCTGGAAGTGGATGGTGTGTTGTATGCCAATATCGCCAACACCCGTAACGTAGTGGCACTGGATGCCACTAACGGACAACTGCTGTGGCTCTATCGCTACGATGAAGGTGATCGTTTCGACGAAGCGCCACGTAAAGGTGCTGGCCGTGGCGTTGCCTATTGGAGTGATGGCATCGAATCCAGAATTCTCGATGTGTCCCCTGGCTACCAACTGGTATCGCTCGATGCTGAAACTGGTATCCCGGATCCGGACTTCGGCGACAACGGCATTGTCGATTTGTATGTCGGTGTCCGCAATGGCGATGATCCTCGTTACCCCTACCCCGACATCGGTATCTCTGCACCGCCATTCGTGATGAACGATGTCATTGTAGTTGGTGCTGCACACCGCACCGGTGGCCGCCCTCGATCGAAGTTCAATACCAAAGGTGACATTCGCGGCTTTGATGTACACACCGGCGAGTTGCTCTGGACTTTCCACACCATCCCAATGGAAGGTGAAGTGGGATTCGAATCCTGGCTAAGCGGTAATGACATAACAGGTAATTCTGGCGTATGGGCGGCCATCTCCGGTGATCCTGAACTGGGACATGTGTATCTGCCAATCGAAGATCCAACAGGTGATTACTATGGTGGTGACCGACACGGTGACAATCTGTTCTCCAGCGGGCTCGTGGTAGTGGATGTAAACACTGGTGAACGCTTGTGGCATTACCAATTCATTCATCATGATATATGGGACTGGGATGTGCCATCTCCACCCATCGTCGCCGATCTCCCTAACGGGCGCGAAGTCGTCATGTCGGTAACCAAACAGGCATGGGTATACACCTTTGATCGACGCACTGGCGAACCCATCTGGCCCATTGTGGAACAACCAGTCCCGACTGGCGATGTGCCAGGTGAATGGTACTCCGATACCCAGCCCTTCCCGACCCGCCCAGCGCCATTCGATCGCCAGGGCTTTACTGAAGACGATCTGATCGATTTCACGCCGGAGCTGAGAGCGTTAGCACTGGAGGCAATCGAAGGTTTTCGTCTGAGCACGACCATTTACACACCACCTTCGCAACAGGAAGCACCCGATGGCACTAAAGGCTTACTTTCATTGCCGTCTTCGACCGGTGGATCCAACTGGGAGAGCTCGGCACTGGATCCAGAAACTGGCATTCTGTATGTGCCTTCCCGCACCCAGTTACAAGTATTATCGCTGGCCAAGAATCCTGATTCTGATATCGATCTGAGCCAGGCCTTTGGTGTCAGACCACCACGGGTGCAAGGTCTTGAAGTTGTGAAGCCACCCTATGGTCGAATTACCGCCATAGACATGAATACCGGCGACCACCTGTGGTGGGTTCCTAATGCGGATACACCGGAACGCATGGCCAATCATCCACTGCTGGAAGGCGTCGATCTTCCCAGAACCGGTATTCCAACTCGCTCCGGCATCTTGCTAACCAAGACCTTATTATTTGTCGGTGAAGGCACCGGTGGGCCAGGGGCAAGACCAATCTTTCGGGCACTGAACAAAGAGACCGGTGAGATCATTCATGAACTGGACTTACCGGACAACCAAACTGGCCTGCCCTTCACTTACGAGCATGATGGCAAGCAGTACCTGTCCATGTTTGTTGGTGGCAGAGGCCAACCTGCCCAACTTGTGGCGTACGCACTACCCTGATCTAAACTCGCAACATTTGAAGGCTGGAGGGACTGGTATTTTCCCTCCAGCCTTTTTCATATTGTTCTGGGTCAATCCGCTATATCAGTAATTCTGTTAGCTTGTACTAATGGTCTTTGTGCGGAGAGTCCTATGACACCACTCAAACTATCCTTAATTATGCGTCTGCTAGGCACGCCATTAGTGCTGCTATCGATCGCCAGTTGCGGTGATTATTCTGGCCCTGTGATGGCGCAAACGGCTATGCCGCCAACATTCAATGCCAACGAATCGCAACAGACAGATTCAAATATGAGCCAGCTTGGTTATCAACTGGCTTTGTTGGATCGCGAGTTATTGGAAGACGAATACAATCAGATCGATCAAGACATTGTTGTCTCCATCCTGCGACAAATGGAAATGATCAGCTCCAGCTTCATGGCAGAGGATGCTGGTGAGAGCCATGCATTCCTGCAGGAAGATATGGCTACTTTTATTGCGTCTATTATTGATGCCCGGGTAGCGGCCGCAGCCAGGCCACCGAGATATTATTTGGCAGGGAAAGTTGCCGGAGGATGTGTGAATTGTCATAGTGTGAGCTGGTAATAACGGAAATATCCAGCTTGCACATGTGACCGGTTCGTCTGACGATAACAGCATAAGTCCCAAAACCCGCCGCCAGTTCTTACAGCAATTAGGCGGCATCGGCGGCACCACGGCCGTTTATCAGGCCATGGTTTCTATGGGCCTGTTGGTGCCTGGTGACAGCCAGGCAGCCACCAATAAACAACGCTGGCTAACGCGCTCGGCGCAATTTATGGAAGGTCCGAAACCCAGTGTTGCAGTGCTGGGAGCTGGCATCGCCGGCCTGTGCGCAGCTTATGAACTGAAGAAGGCTGGCTTCCCGGTAACTGTCATCGAACCACGGGATCGTCCCGGAGGGCGCAGTCACACAATTCGGGCCGGTTCGATTATCGACGAAACCGACAGTCAGCAAGTCTGTGAATTCGATAGCGGCGACGAAATGTATTTCAATGCGGGCCCGGCACGCATCTCGCAACACCATTCCAATGTACTCAGTTATTGCAGCGAGCTTGGCGTGCCACTGCAGGCATTTGTGAATGATAACCGTGGTGCATTCATCCATAGTGCATCGGCCTTTGGCGGTCAGCCGGTACGGGCACGAGAAGTCATTACTGCCATGCGTGGCAATATCGCTGAGTTATTGGCTAAGGCAGTTAATGCCGGCGCCCTGGATGATGAAATCAGCTTCGCTGAACGCGCAACCGTATTAGAAGTGTTACGAGATTTCGGTGCGCTTGACGCTTTCTTTCAATTTACTGGTTCCACTCGCGGTGGACTCGCTACCGACAGCGGTGGACTTACGCCGGAAGTTGCCGCTGCCGCATTGGATCGGGACCAGGTCCTGCTGGATCCAAATATCCCGTTTGTACCGAACTTTGTAGAAGGCTATAACCAGGCCGCCACCATGATGCAACCGGTGGGAGGTATGGATCGCATTGCTTTCGCCTTCGCCGATCAACTGCAGGAAGAGGTGTTTTACGGCGCGGAAGTCACCGGGATTTTTCGCAGTGGAGGTGGAGTACGCATCGAAGGTAGAACGGCGACTGAGTCCGGCGCCCTGGAAACTGACTACGCCATCGTCACTATTCCTCCCAGTGTGCTAAGAAATATTCCGAACGACTTTAGCAGTGGCACTCAGTCAGCCATTAATCAAACTCAGTACGCCAACCCTACCAAGATTGCGTTTCAATCGCCCAGATTCTGGGAACAGGAAGATCAGATCTACGGTGGCATTTCCTGGACTGATCCCGACATCCTGCAGATCTGGTATCCCTCAGGTGGATTTGGTGAAGCGCAAGGTGTGATTGTGGGCTCTTATTTGTTCGGCGGAAGCAACGCCACCAACTTCTCCAATCTGAGCCCCGCGGCCCGAATCGAACTGGCTCTTTCCGCGGGTGAAGAGGTTCACCCTCAATATCGGGCCAATCTAACTCGGGGAATTTCAATTGCCTGGAGCAAAGTGCCGTACACACTCGGAGGCTGGGCGGTCTCCAACCCTTCGACACTGCTGCAAGCACCGGATGGACCCTTTCTCTTCGCCGGTGACCACCTGACTTATCTTCGCGGGTGGCAGGAAGGCGCTATCATTTCTGCAATTAACGCACTGGCCAATCTTACTGATCTGGTAGAAGCAGCCTGAATCCTGCTACTCTGCAACCAGGCGTTCGCATCCAGTGCCAGCCAGCAAGCTATCCACCAGCGATCGGTTGGTTTCGTCCAGAATCTGGTACTCCTCTCGAATCCATTTCACACAGTAAGCCTGGTACTTAAAAGTGGTCTGCTCCCAGGTTTGACCTTCCACCGTGGTCTGCACTTCGGACTCACCAGCCATGGTTGCAGCCGCATTCGCCAACATTACCGGTACATAAGTGCGTCCCATCTCCTTCAGTATTGCCAGCAACGTTTCGGGCACTGTTTCTAACGACAACCAGTCCTCAGTCTGTGGTTCAAGACCGGAAAGATCGTCCATGTGGGAAACCCAGGCGTAAACACGTGGCGCGACTTCCAGCGCCAACGCCGTAGAAGTCGGGTCAAACTGAGCGAGTTGTGTGAGTTGTCCATAGAGCGCAAAGTC
>JANQJM010000187.1 GCA_028281635.1 Pseudomonadales bacterium
TAGAAATTATTACCGCACCTGGCACGCAGCCTAACCCAGCCTGGTTGAGTTTCGTCTCGACAGGCAAGGCCCGTAGCAATATCCGCCACTACTTAAAGAATCAGAAGCATTCGGAATCCGTGGCCCTTGGTCGCCGATTACTGAACAAAGCACTAGCCAGTTTTGGCAGTCAACTGGATGATGTGCCTCGAGATAATATTGATGCAGTCCTGGCGCAAACTAACCTCAATTCTGTTGATCAGTTGTTGGAAGACATCGGCTTAGGCAACCGCATGTCTTACATGATTGCACAGCGTCTGGCCGCACATAGCAAAGACGCTGAAGAGGAGCCGGAGGCGGCAACCGAGCAAGGCACACTGGCGATTCGCGGTTCCGAAGGTATGGTGATGAACTATGCCAAGTGTTGCCATCCTATACCGGGCGATCCCATCGTCGGGCATATCAGCTCTGGTAGAGGTATGGTAGTCCATACAGATGACTGCAAAAACATTGCCGAGATTCGCGACAATCCTGAAAAATGTGTGTCGGTGAGTTGGGATCCAGAAGTCGAAGGTGAGTTCACTGTGGAGTTGCGAGTGGAATTGGAGAATCAACGGGGCATTATCGCAACACTGGCCACCACCATTACTGGCGCTGATGCCAATATCGAAAAAATTAGTACGGTTGAAAGGGACGCCAGATTCAGTATTGTGAACCTACTCATTAATGTGAAAAACCGTGTCCACCTTGCGCGAGTGATGAGACGGGTTCGCTCAATCAAACCCGTTAGTAAAGTCACACGTGTACAGAGCCGTGCCTCCGCACGCAAGACTATTAAACGAACTTTGGGGAGCCCCAATTAATGAGTGATCTCGAAACCATACATACCGATTCTGCTCCTGCCGCAATTGGCCCCTACTCACAAGCAGTCAAGTACGGCAACACCGTGTTTTGTTCTGGTCAGATTCCATTAAATCCTGAATCCATGGAAGTGGTGGAAGGTGGTATCGAAGTTCAGACGCGGCAAGTCTTCGACAACCTGAAAGCTGTTGCAGAAGCTGCAGGCTCTTCTTTGGATCGAGCGATCAAGTTGACCATATTTCTGACCGATCTCGGTGAGTTCAACACCGTAAACGAAATCATGGCTCAGTACTTCAAGGAGCCATATCCCGCCAGAGCCACCATCGAAGTCTCCGCTCTACCGAAGGGCGTCGCTGTTGAAGTCGAAGCGATACTGGCTGGATAACAAACTCTCTCTATTTCTCGCAGATGGGAAATTTAGTGATTAGGTATTCCCGACGTTGGAATATACCTATACTGAAATCACTCTAAACGAACTGCACGAGTCACCAATTCTGCGCGTGACCATTTGGGCAGTGGGCATAGAATGGCTGGCCTGAACCTCGAACAACTTTCACTCACCCGACTTAAGGGCGTCGGGCCAGCACTGGAAAAAAAATTTCAGCAATTGGGCATCAATAATGTCCAGGATCTATTGTTCCATCTACCACTTCGCTACGAAGATCGAACCAAGATTCATAGCATTCGATCCGCCAGGATCGGCAATACAGTACAACTTCAGGGTGAAGTAGTAAGCAATGCCATTCAGTTTGGCCGCAGGCGTTCCCTGCACTGCGTACTCTCCGACGGCAGTGGCCTGATAAGCCT
>JANQJM010000023.1 GCA_028281635.1 Pseudomonadales bacterium
AGTTCGGTTAGAGATTGCTGCAGCCACCAGCGGCTGGCTGCCCCCATCTTCCAGTTTCCGGAATTCTCGTCGTCCAGAATGTAGATGGGAAGCACTGAACCATTTTGTGCTGCAGCGACCAGGGCGGGATTGTCCTTCAGTCGCAGGTCCTGTCTGAACCAGACTATGTTAATTGCTGTCATTGTTCGTAGCGTGTGATGAGATTCTTTATTCTGGTGCTGGAGTTACGTAACGCTGGCTATCTGGGATCAGTTTCGCTGCCAAGACAGAATTGGGCTCGGCTGCTATGATTGGCCCACTTTTGAACACAGAGACCTGGAGCGCAGAGTTTTAGCGGCTTCAAGGTAGATCGCGCGATGCTTTTGATGATCGACAACTATGATTCCTTCACCTATAACGTGGTGCAGTATCTTGGCGAGTTGGGTGCTGAGGTGGAAGTGTATCGCAACGATGCTATCAGCCTTGATGAGATAGCAGAGAAGGCGCCTGATCATATAGTTCTTTCCCCGGGGCCCTGCACGCCGAACGAAGCCGGAGTCTCACTATCGGTTGTTGAACAGTTTGCAGGCAAGATTCCCTTGCTGGGTATCTGTCTCGGTCATCAGAGTATCGGCCAGGCGTTCGGCGGCAATATCGTGCGGGCTGGTAAGGTCATGCACGGCAAAATGTCAGCGATTCATCACGCTGGAAAAGGAGTGTTCAGTGAACTCGCGGACCCATTTACGGCTACCCGCTACCACTCCCTGGTGATCGAGCAGGGGAGTCTGCCAGATTGTCTGGAAGTGACCGCCTGGACCGAAGACGAATCAGGTAATTGTGAGGAGATAATGGGAGTGCGGCATAAAGAGTTGCCGGTAGAAGGTGTGCAATTCCATCCCGAATCCATTCTTAGCGAACACGGCCATCAGTTATTGCGTAATTTTTTGCAAAGCGCTTAAGCAGGCAGGAGAAATTTCAAGTGGACATAGTTAGCGCAATCAAAAAAGTCACTAGTCGAGACGATCTCAATACCGAAGAGATGGTTGCGGTCATGCGCGACATCATGGGTGGTGAGACAACAGATGCGCAAAACGCGGCATTTCTGGTTGGCTTGCAAATGAAGGGAGTAAAGCCAGCCGAGTTGCTCGGTGGCGCGACCGTCATGCGTGAGCTATCCACAAAGGTAGAAGTGGCTAATAAAGATCATCTGGTAGATACCTGTGGCACCGGTGGCAGTGGCTCCAATAAATTCAATGTCTCTACCGCCTCTGCAATCGTTGCTGCGGCGTCGGGCGCCCGGGTCGCTAAACACGGCAATCGAGGTGCCACCAGCAAGAGTGGCAGTGCAGATGTGCTGGAAGCGGCTGGCGTCAATCTCGCTCTGAATCCGGCTCAGGTTGCAAACACAATCGAGGAAGTAGGGGTTGGGTTTATGTTTGCCCCGGCCCATCACAGTGCCATGAAGCACGTGATCGCTGCGCGTAAAGAGATTGGTGTAAGAACTGTTTTTAACTTGCTCGGTCCCTTAACCAATCCCGCTGCTGCCCCGAACCAGGTGATCGGGGTATTCGATGCGGCCTGGATACCAAGCATGCTGGAAGTATTGAAAGCTCTGGGCAGCGAACATGTGCTAATAGTTGCTGCGGATGATGGACTGGATGAGATCAGCCTGGCCGCCCCCACGCAGGTTGGCGAGTTAAAAGAGGGAGAGATCGCACAATACACAGTCAAGCCGGAAGATTTTGGTGTTTCTGGTCACGCAGATTTCAGTTCGCTACAAATCGATTCCGCCAAGGAAAGTCTGGCGATGCTCAAAGCAGCGCTGGCCAATGAGAATCAGGCTGCCAGTGACATCGTGGCGCTCAACTCTGGAGCAGCGATCTATGTGGCTGGCCTGGCTGAGGACCTGAAAGCCGGGGTGCAGCAGGCCAGGGCGATTCTGGAATCTGGTGCTGCGCTGGAAAAACTGGACGAACTGGTCAGCTTCACGTCGCAATTCAGCGAGTAGTTTGATGGCAGCGTCGATCCTTGATGAAATCATTGCGCGTAAAGCTGAGGAAGTTGGTGAAGCCAGATCTCGCGTTAGCCTGAGTGAGTTAGAGTCCAGGCTTGCCGACAGCAGTCCGACGCGGGGATTCGCGGCGGCGATCGGGGCCAGAATCTCGCAGCCGAAAGCTGCAGTTATCGCCGAAATCAAGAAGGCGCCTCCGTCCAAGGGATTGACCCGCGAAGATTTCGACCCTGCCCGCCATGCTCAAGATTACGCCAGCCATGGTGCCACCTGTCTTTCTATATTGACCGACCGGGATTATTTTCAGGGTGCAGACGACTATCTGGTGCAAGCGAGGGCTGCCTGCGATCTTCCCGTTATTCGTAAAGACTTCATGATCGATCCGTATCAGATCGCTGAGTCTCGGGTACTCGGCGCTGATTGTATTTTGTTAATTGTTGCAGCTTTGCAACATTCACAATTAATCGAGCTTGCGGCTTATGCGAATGAAATTTCTATCGATATACTGGTGGAAGTTCACAATCGTGATGAGCTGGAAAAAGCGCTGCAGCTGGATACTGATCTGATCGGCATCAACAATCGAGATTTGCATTCCTTTGAAACGTCTCTTGACACTACGTTGGAGCTGGCAAAACATATTCCTGACGGCAAGTCGATCATCACCGAGAGTGGGATTCATAACCCAACGGATGTTTCGTTGATGATCGAAAATGGTATCTTTGGGTTTCTGGTAGGCGAGTCATTTATGCGTGCCGATCAGCCCGGAGAGAAGCTACAGGAATTGTTTGCCCAGTATGGCTGATACCAAAGAATCTGAGACCCTATCTCCCCCGCCCTCTAAAAAAGGCTTGTCGCGACTGATTGCGGCCGCTGGTTACTCTGCTGCTGGTATTCGCGCAGCTTTTAAAAGTGAAGAAGCCGTGCGCATGGAAATTGCCGCATTCATGGTCATGGCGCCACTGGGATTGTGGTTGGGTGAGACATCAGTGGAAAAGGTTTTACTGGTTGCTTGTCTGGTATTCGTAATCGTGGTGGAACTACTCAACACCGGAATCGAAACAGTAGTGGATCGAGTGGGTAAGGACTACCACGAACTTTCACGGGTCGCCAAAGACATTGGCTCGGCAGCCGTGTTCATCTCACTTGCGTTAGTGGTTTTTACGTGGTCAATGTTGCTGCTATGAAAACGCAGCGGTAAGAACTTATCGTGTACCGTGCACGACGATAGTCTTACCCGAAACAGAAATCAGGTCCTGCTCTTCGAGAGTCTTTAAAACTCTTCCCGCCATCTCGCGCGAACAATTCACGATTCGTCCAATTTCCTGGCGAGTGATCTTGATTTGCATGCCGTCTGGATGGGTCATGGCGTCGGGCTCTTTGCTGAGTTCGATCAGCGTGCGTGCGATGCGACCCGTTACATCATAGAAGGCGAGGTCACCAACTTTGCGGGTAGTGTTGCGCAGACGGTGGGCCATTTGTTGGCCGATGGTAAACACAATCTCCGGATGCGAGCGGATATAGGTATTGAAGTTGGTATAGCTGATTTCCGCGATCTCGCAAGCGGTGCGGGCACGACACCAGGCGCTGCGTTCTTCTGCCTGTTCGAACAGGCCCATCTCGCCGAAGAAGTCGCCTGGATTCAAATAGGCAATCACTACTTCCTTGCCATCATCGTCTTCCAGAATTACGGAAACTGAACCCTTAATGATGTAGTACAGCGTATCGCACTGATCACCTTCATAGATGATAGTGGCGCGATTAGGGTAACGCTTCCGATGGCAATGGGAGAGGAAGTTATCCAGATCTTCGATGTGAGGCGTGATGGCCATTAGCGCCATAGGTGTTGCTCCTTAACTTTCTGGCAAATGTATATCACATTTTTACCTTGATTGTGAGATGTGGGTCACACTAAATGGCGGATAGCCAGAGTGTTCGGCTGCCCGGAAACCTGCTAATTCTCTGTCCTGCAGAGAGTGTGAATGTGCTACCTTAGCTTGCCGCATCCTTGTATAACGGTATCGGTTGCAACGCTTTCCAGCTTTACTTCGAAGCTGGATTTAAAACAATCGTAATACGAGAAAAACGTAAACAGCAGTGAGTAAAGCTATGAATGGTCGAATCAAGTGGGTAGAAAACGTCATGTTCGTAGGCGAGTCAGGCACAGGTCACGGCATTGTGTTGGATGGAGCGCCGGAGAGTGGAGGTAAGAACCTTGGCATGCGTCCAATGGAACTCATGGCGCTAAGCGTTGGAAGTTGTTCCTCCTATGACGTGGTTACGATTCTCAAGAAGGCGCGACAGGACATCACCAGCTGTGAGGCTGAGATTGAAGCGAAACGGGTCGATGCGACGCCTACCGTCTTCGAATCCATTCATCTGCATTTCAAAATTTCAGGTAACGATCTGAGCGAAAAGCAAGTGGAAAGGGCAATCGAGCTTTCGGCAGACAAGTATTGTTCGGCCTCGATTATGCTCAAGAACGCTGGAGTCAAAGTCACACACGATTACGAAATCATTTAAGCGTTAAAGATGTCTGCATCCGATACCAGCTACGAGGATATTGCATCGATTTATATGCAGTCTGAGCGCAGGGAGGTTGGAGTTCCTGAAGTGAGGAGCTGGGTGAGCAACTTCAGTGCAGGGGATTTAGTACTGGATTTGGGCTGCGGCCATGGTTCGCCGCTGGGTCTGCTTTTAAAGGAGCGTGACCTTCGGGTGTATGGCATAGATGCATCTCCTACGCTGCTGGAACAGTACGCTAAAAATTTGCCTGACGCGGAAGTTGCTTGCGAATCTGTGGTCGATTCTGACTTCTTTCAGAAAAAATTTGACGGTGTTTTGGCCTGGGGGCTGTTGTTCCTGTTGAGTGAAGACGAACAGGTGAAAACACTCAATCGGGTGCTGCAGCATATCGTACCCGGAGGAAGGTTTTTGTTCACTTCACCCTGGCAACGTTGTCAGTGGGATGATTTGCTGACTGGCAGAGAATCGGTAGCGATAGGTGGAGAAAAGTATCGTTCGATTCTGGTCGAGAATGGATTGAAAGTGCTGCAGGAATACAGTGATGCTGGAGAAAACTACTACTATGACGCCATCAAACTTGATGCTCTATAGTCGATAGGTCGTTTTCTTCATGACTTGCGACAGGGCGGTCATGGCCTGCTGTAAAGGAGGGGGCAGATCAGCACCTCCGGCCGCTTTAGCTGTCTCGCCGTGTTGCTTCTCGTCGACAATCATCTGTTCCAGCACCGCCTTGCTGCGCTCATCCTGTGCAGGCAATTGCTGCAAATGCTCTTCCAGATGCTCACACACTTGCCGCTCTGTTTCGGCAACGAAACCTAAACTCCAACGATCACCAGCAAGTCCAGCCAGGGCGCCCATGCCGAAAGAGAGACCATAGAAAAATGGATTGAGAATACTGGGGCGGCTGTCCAGTTCTGCAAGGCGGGACTCACACCAGGCGAGATGGTCCACTTCTTCTGCAGCGGCTTGTTCCATGGATTCCCGCACCTCACCAAGTTTGGCAGTGGCCGCCTGGCCAGCATAAAGCGCCTGCGCACACACTTCGCCAGTGTGATTGATGCGCATTAATCCGGCTGCATGTTTGCGTTCTCCATCGCACAGTTCGGAATCATTGATTGATTCGGCTGGACTGGTTCGCTGCGCGTGACTGGAGCCAGGTACACAGGTGCGCAGGGCCTGATCGAATTGAAGCAGGCACTGATCAATCAGATTGAGTGGTGTGCGAGACATTTAGCCATTTTCTCGCGCGATGGCGCGGTAGGCAATATCTGTGCGGAAATACGCGCTGTCCCAATGAATGGAATTGACCAGCTCATAAGCTGCCGCCTGCGCTTCGGAGACAGAGCTTCCTAGTGCGGTAGCGCATAGCACCCGGCCGCCATTGGTGACAACCTTGCCTGCATCCAGTTTGGTCCCAGCATGGAAAACTTTGGAGTCTGCGCCCGATCGTTGGTCCAGGCCTTCTATTATCGTTCCCTTCGCATAGGATTCTGGATAACCGCCAGCAGCCAGCACCACACCAACAGCTGGGCGTGGATCCCATTGCGCCGATTGTTGATCGAGGGATTTATCCAGGGCTGCCAGACAGAGAGCAGGCAGGTCTGATAGCAGTCTAAGCATCACCGGTTGCGCTTCAGGATCCCCGAAGCGGCAATTGAATTCCACCACGCTGGGCTCACCTTGTTCCGAAATCATCAGACCGGCATAGAGAAAGCCGGTATAGGGATGCCCGTCGGCGGCCATTCCCTTTACCGTAGGCAGTATTACCTGCTCCATGATGCGGGAATAAACCTCATCTGTAACAACGGGCGCTGGAGAATAGGCACCCATACCACCAGTGTTAGGACCCTTGTCGCCATTATCCCGTGCCTTGTGATCTTGAGAAGTAGCCATCGGCAGGACATTCTCACCGTCTACCATGGCAATGAAGCTGGCTTCTTCACCAGACAGAAACCCTTCGATTACAACCCGATGTCCCGCATCGCCAAATTTGTTGCCTGCCAACATGTCTTCGACAGCGGCGATGGCTTCGTCTTCGCTCTGGGCAACTATCACGCCTTTGCCTGCAGCAAGACCGTCGGCTTTCACCACTATCGGAGCGCCGTTTTCACGAATGTAGCTGATTGCGGATTCTGTATCAGTAAATGTTTGATAGTCAGCGGTTGGAATCTGATGGCGGGCAAGAAAGTCCTTGGTGAAGGCTTTTGACCCTTCAAGCTGAGCGGCGCCTTTGCTGGGGCCAAAGCAGGCCAGGTTTCTTTCCTGAAAGTAGTCGACAATGCCGTCCACCAGAGGTGCTTCGGGTCCTATGATGGTGAGGGAAATAGAATTGGATTCTGCAAATTCGGCCAGGGCGGGAAAGTCCATGACAACGATAGCCACATTTTCCAGTTTTGGTTCAGTGGCAGTACCTGCATTGCCAGGTGCAACGAATACTTTATCAACCGTGGCTGATTGCGCGCAGCGCCAGGCTAATGCATGTTCGCGGCCGCCACTACCAATAACTAAAACATTCATTGTTTAGTGTCTAAAATGGCGCACGCCCGTGAACACCATGGCTATGTTAGCTTCGTCGGCTGCTTCAATTACCTCGGCATCGCGCATTGAGCCTCCAGGCTGAATCACCGCGGTGATACCTGCTTCTGCAGCGGCATCAATGCCATCCCGAAAGGGGAAGAACGCATCGGATGCCATCACCGAGCCTTTTACCTCCAGATTTTCATCAGCGGCTTTAATGCCTGCAATCTTTGCGCTATAGACCCGACTCATCTGGCCAGCGCCGATACCGATGGTTTGGTTGTTCTTGCAGTAGACGATGGCATTGGATTTGACGTATTGGCACACATTCCAGGCAAACATTAAATCCCGCAATTCATCTGCTGAGGGTTGTCTTTTGCTGACCACCTGCAGGTCGGATTCGGCGATTTCGTGAATATCCCGGTCCTGCACCAGCAGGCCACCGTTAACCCGCTTATAGTCCAGTGCGGCCTTGCGATTCTTTGCCCATTGACCACAACTCAAGACCCGGACATTTTTCTTTTCTGCGGTGACTGCCAGCGCGTCGGCTGAGACAGTCGGTGCTATGATCACTTCTGAAAACTGTTTATCCACAATGCTTTTTGCGGTGGCGGCATCCAATTCCCGGTTAAAGGCGAGAATGCCACCAAAAGCAGAGGTGGGGTCGGTCTGAAAGGCCAGCTCATAAGCACTTTTGATGTCATCGGCGATGGCCACACCACAGGGGTTGGCATGTTTAACGATGACACAAGCAGGTTCATCGAAGCATTTGACGCATTCCAACGCAGCGTCAGTATCAGCGATATTGTTATAGGACAGTTCTTTGCCCTGGTGTTGCACTGCCGTGCTGATGCAGGCTTCATCGGATTCACTCTCGGTATAGAAAGCCGCGCTTTGGTGTGGATTCTCTCCGTAGCGCATGTCCTGACTTTTTATAAATTGGGTATTGAAGGTGCGTGAGAACTGCGAAGATTCTTCGCTGGCATCCAAACGCGCGCCAAGATAGTTGGCGATGGCGCCGTCATAGTTAGCTGTGTGCTCGAAGGTCTTTACTGCCAGATTGAAGCGGGTTTCCTGATCGAGGCAGCAGTCATTTGCCGTTAGCTGTTCAAGCACTGCGTCGTAATCTGAGGGATTAACCACGACGGCGACGAATTGATTGTTCTTCGCCGCTGCCCGCAACATGGTCGGTCCACCGATGTCGATATTCTCGATTGCGGTAGGCAGGTCGCAGTCAGGATTGGCCACTGTTGCCTCGAAGGGGTAGAGGTTCACCACAACCAGGTCGATTGGCGGTATATCGTGTTGTTCCATGATCTCCTGATCGCGATCCCGCCTGGCCAGAATGCCGCCATGCACCCTGGGGTGCAGGGTTTTTACCCGACCATCCATCATTTCAGGGAAACCGGTGTAATCGGAGATCTCAATAGCGGGTACGCCTTCATTGGTGAGTAGCTTGTAGGTGCCGCCGGTGGAGAGAATTTCGATGTTGAGTTGGCGCAGAGCCTGGGCGAATGCCGCAATACCGGTTTTGTCGGAGACGCTAATAAGCGCCCGACGCACGGCAACAGAGTTACCTGAGTTCATAAGTTCTTCGCGATGAATGCTGCTAGCTATAGCATCCCGTAGTTCTTTAATTTCGTGCGCAATGTTCCACGATTCAGGCCCAGCATGATCGATGCTTTGCTCTGATTGTTGCCTGTGTAGCGCATAACAGCCTCTAACAAGGGTGCTTCAACTTCAGACATCACCATTTGATGTAAATCAGTTACCGGTTCATTTTCCAGGTGTTGAAAGTAACGTAGCAGTGACTTTTCAACTTCAGAGCGTAGAGTGCTTTCCTGGGTTGCCTGTGTAGCTTGATTTGTCTGTTGAGAAAAACTGTCGCGTTGATCGGTATAGGAATAATTTGAAAATATGGCAGATTCGTCCAGCTTGTTCATGCGGCGATTGCTCCCTCACCTTGAGAAATCAACTCGTCAAAGTAGATTTGGATTAATTGTATTTGTTCTGTACCGAAATCCACCGCATTGAATTTCTCAAGAAACTCCCTGGCGGCTGGCAAGTCGCAGACATAGCCAGCGACATGTTTACGAGCGTACCACACGCCCTTCAATTTGCCATAGAATCGGTGCAACTTATTTAAGTGCTCCTGAATTACGGTGCTGCGAGTCGACAATGCTGTGTCGTAGAGTGCTACACCAGTCATCAAGTAGTGTTCAATTTCCTGGAATATCCAGGGCCTTCCCTGTGCAGCCCGCCCGATCATTAGCCCATCTGCTTGAGTGTGGCCTAAGACCTGTTTCGCCTTCATCGGAGAGTCGATATCGCCATTGGCGATTACTGGAATGCTGACGCTACGCTTGATATCAGCGATAGTGTCGTATTCTGCCTCTCCTTTAAAGCGATCTGCGCGAGTTCGCCCATGCACAGTCAACAATTGGATGCCTTCGCCTTCTGCGATCTTCGCGACTTCGACGCCATTGCGTGTTTCAGGACACCAGCCAGTGCGAATCTTTAAGGTCACTGGGGCATCGACACTGTTAACAACCGCATTGACTATGCGGCGCACAAGTTTGGTATCTTTTAACAGTGCTGAACCTGCGGCTTTCTTAAGTACTTTTTTCGCAGGACATCCCATGTTGATATCGATCGCGTTTGCACCCAATGCAACATTGAGTCTCGCCGCTTCGCTCATCATCTCAGGATCTGATCCGGCAATTTGAACAACTTGCGGACCACGAATTTTCGGTTTGACTTGTTTTAAACGATTTCGCTCATTACTCCACAAGTCCTTATTGCAAGTCAGCATTTCACCGATGGTTAAACCGGCCCCTTGCTGGCTGCAAATTTCCCTGAAAGGTGTGTCACTGACTCCTACCATTGGCGCCAGGAACAGATTGTTTCTTAGTTCGTAAGGGCCGATTTGAATCATGGTAAACAGTGAAGAAATTTTCAGGGCCGACAATAATATCGAGGAGCGAAATACAGTTAAAGTCTTGACTTTTTCTAAAGCCGAAATTTTTTTGAAATGGGTACTTTCGAAGCACTTTTTTTGCGCACGATCATTTTCTTCGGCGCAAATTTTGAGGAAATGATCAGGGTGATCTAAAGGCCAGGGTGTAATTCACCGCATCAGGGCCCGGATCAATGATGGGAATAGTGATTTGTACTGGTGATATCACCGGCATGAATTCGAATTCGCGTAAGCCGGGATCGAGGTATTCTTCAGGAGCGAATTCTCGTAGCGCGATCGTGTCATTGTTGGAGTTATTAAAACTCAGGATCAGGATTGGGAATCGCTGTTCGAAATTCGCCGTGTTCCTAATTTCAACGGTGACCATTAATCCATCTTCCCGATTTGGATGACTTCTTACTGTTAAGTTGTCGCTTTGTATCGCTGCAATCTCTGAATAGTCAGGCAGCTCGCAAGCGAGTTGTTCGCAGACAAAACTGAATACGTTTCGATAACGTGCGTCAACGCTAAAGCGGTCCTGATTATACCAAGCGTATTGTGCAACTAAAGTCGCACTAAATAATAGAATGATTAACAGTAGTCCGATGCGACGACCCCAGGAGCGAGAAATGCCTGCAACCAATTCCACTGGTGTCGCCATTTGGTCGAGAGCATTCAGGTGTTCTTTGGGGATCTGTTCCAGGGCTTCCTCATCCCGCAACTCGGCTTTCAGCACCCGGGCCCGGATGGCTTCCGTGGAGGTGTCCAAATCCACTCTCTGGGCTTCTTCCTGTGCAGGCTCGGCAGGGTTCACGTCACTATTCCGGGGCGTGTCTGCGGCTAAGTCACTGATTTCTCTGACCGATTCAGCCTGCTCCTCTGCGGTTTCTCCGATCTCAGTACTGAGCTCAGGGAATTCCGACAAGCCGGCCTCAATGGCGGTTGTCAGCTCTTGCTCATCAATGGCCTGTTTAACCAGTCGCTTGAGGTCGTCATCAAAAGCCTGATCAATCACTGGCGTCGATTCCAGTTCAGCCTGGGCCACGGTTGGAGAGGGTGGCAAATCTTTATCTGGCACCGCGGGTGAATTGCTAAAGGGTGTCTGAAAAGAAAAAGAGACAGAAAACGAAATGTCTTCTGGTCGTTTGCTCTTATCGCCGCTGAGTTTTGTTAGCTCGTCCACTAAAGCGTGGGGTGTAGATACAACAGGTGGAGCTGTGTTCGCTAATGCAGAGTCTGTCTGGTCGATTTGAGGGTGATTATTTTTGTCTTCAACGCTTTGCTTAGTTTCCTTTGTTATAGCCAAAAGCTCATCATGAGCTGGAGCGGGCACATCGAGTTGTGCAATTTCTTCCAGGTCGGAAATCTCATCGGACTTGATCAACCCAGCAAGGCTTTCGTCTACTGCGGCAAAAAACTCCTGATGCTCCTGCTGTTGTGCTGCTTCAGTACGGGCCGGCAGTGACTCTTCTGGCGCTTCCTCCAGCGCGCTTTTGAAGCTGAGTGTGGTCGTATCCGCTGAGATTGGTGGCTTGCTTTCAGCCTGCAGTTCCCGCGCTTCAGATTCGAAGTCGTTTTCTGTAGGGCTATGGGGGTGTTCCAGATCAAACTGAGGCTCAGTAAATTCTGGCTCTCGCTGTGCTGGTTCCCGGGTGAAGAGATCTTCGCTTTGAATTTCCTCGGTGTCGATAAAATCAGCAAACTCACCGTGAGTCGAACGCTCTGTTTCGTCCGCTTGCTCGGTGAATTCAATTTCATCATCCGTCTGGCTCAGCGCACTTCGGGTTAAGAATACCGAGGGGTCGAAGAAATCTTCGGGATCGCTGCCGATAAATACGGATTCTTCACTCTGTTCCTGATCGCCTTGGTTGGTGCTGATGAAGTGCTCTACCGCGTCAAAAACCGTCAGACAGGCGCCGCAACGGACTCTGCCTTCGGCCATGTCCAATAACTTGGGATTGGTGTTAAAGGTGGATGCGCAACTTGGACACCGAGTGACCTGGAACGACATGATGACCTGAGCAAAGTTGGGTTTAGCTTTATAAGCTCGTTAAGTATGTGCCTCGATTGTAGGGTAATCGGCAGCGGAGATCACGACTTGCGTATACCCGTAAGGCGTGCCCAACTGTTCAGCATCGTGGCTGGTTCCATTTCGAACCAGCGACCATAGCTTTCCAGAAGCTCATTGATCTGTTCATCCAGAATTCCGGAGAGCACGAGCGAGCCTCCTGGTCTAACCAGGTTGGCGAATCGATCTGCCAGTTCGTGCAAGGGCTCTGCCAGAATGTTTGCCAGCAGGATATCCGCTTTGAGCTCGGGTAACGCTTCCGGCAAATAAGCGGTGATTAAGCGATTGCCTATTGCATTGCGATTGCTGTTATCCATGGTGGCGGCGATTGCCTGGGCGTCATTGTCCACGGCGTGCACGCGTTTGGCGCCGAGCAACGCGGCAGCAATGGCGAGCACGCCGCTCCCACTGCCATAGTCGATGACTTCCTTGCCAGCAAGGTCCTGGCTATCAAGCCAGCGCAGACAAAGGCCGGTGGTGGCGTGGGTACCACTGCCAAATGCCAGACCGGGATCAAGCATGATATTGACTGCGCTTGGATCTGGCGGAGATTGCCAGCTAGGGCAGATCCACAGTTTGTTACCGAATTGCATGGCTTTGAAATCGCTCATCCAGGTTCGTTCCCAGGTCTTATCCTCCAGTGTCTCAACAGTGAGGGAGTCGCGGTTCAGCACAGCAGGCTGGAAACTGAGTAAGGCAAGCAGCGGTTTTAATTCAGTGTTTGCCTCGAACAGGGCAAGCAGAGTGACATGTTTCCATAAAGGAGTGGCACCTGGCTCCTTTTGGTAAATCGGTTGATCTTTGGTATCAATCAGGCTAATCGATACGGCCCCATGCTCGAGCAATAATTGTTCGAGCGCTTCTATCTCTTCAGAGCTGGTCTGAATGTGAATCTGTTGCCACATAGCGGTGAGGACGGGTTATGTGTGAGCTAGATATTCAGCTTTTGTTCCAGGTAGTGGATATTGACTCCACCTTTCTGAAACTCGCTGTCTCGCACCAATTCCCGATGTAGCGGTGTATTGCTCTTGATACCATCAATCAATAGCTCATCCAGAGCAATCTGCATCCTTGTCAGAGCCTGTTCCCGGGTGCTGCCATAGCTAATTAACTTGGCGATCAGGGAGTCGTAGTAAGGAGGCACTGTATAGCCACTGTAGAGATGGGAATCGACGCGCACGCCTGGACCACCCGGCGCATGGAATAACTGCACCTTGCCGGGGCTCGGCAACAAGGTCTCGGGATCTTCCGCGTTGATTCGACATTCGAAGGAGTGACCCTGTATTTTGATGTCTTCCTGCTTGATCGACAGCTCAGCGCCACCAGCTACCCGTAGCTGCTCTTTAACGATATCGATGCCGGTGACCAATTCGGTGACTGGGTGCTCCACCTGCACCCGGGTATTCATTTCTATGAAATAGAAGCGCTCGTTTTCATAGAGGAATTCAAGAGTGCCGGCACCACGATACTTCATGTTTTGACAAGCCTGAATACAGGTTTTCGCGACTTCCTCGCGTATTTCTTCTGGAATGCCTGGTGCGGGAGCTTCTTCTATTACCTTTTGATGGCGCCTTTGCAGTGAGCAATCCCTGTCGCCAAGATAGATGGCATTGCCTCGGCCGTCGCCGATAACCTGGATCTCCACATGGCGCGGATTCTCGAGATATTTCTCCAGGTAGACGGTGCCATCACCGAAGAAAGACTTGGCTTCGGTTTGGGTAACATAGATGGCTTTGAGCAAGGCAGCTTCGTTGTGCACAACACGCATACCGCGACCACCGCCACCGGCTGCAGCTTTAATGATGACGGGGTAGCCGATTTCCTTGGCGAGAGCCAGTGTTCGGTCATTATTGTCATCAAGCGGTCCATTGGACCCTGGCACGGTTGGCACGCCTGCTTCTCGCATGGCGTCGATGGCTGAAACTTTATCCCCCATCAGGCGGATAGTTTCCGCAGAAGGTCCGATAAAGATAAACCCGCTGTTCTCAACCTGTTCGGCGAAGTCCGCATTCTCGGACAGGAATCCATATCCAGGATGCACAGCGTCGGCATCGGTGACTTCCATGGCGCTGATGATTGAGGGGATGTTGAGATAGCTTTCCGTGGGGCTAGGTGGGCCGATACAGACTGATTCGTCGGACAGTCGCACGTGCATCAGATCTTTGTCAGCGACAGAATGAACGGCTACCGTTTTAATACCTAATTCTTTACAGGCGCGCAGGACTCGAAGCGCAATCTCTCCGCGATTAGCGATTAATACCTTTTCCAGCATTCTATAAATACTCGCGTGAGACTGAATTAAACGATTGTGATAAGCGGTTGGTCGAATTCAACTGGCTCGCCGTCTTCGATATGAATGGCTTCAACGACTCCAGCGTGATCGGCTTCGATTTGGTTCATCATCTTCATCGCTTCAACAATGCAGACTACATCCCCGACCTTGACGTGGCTGCCGACTTCCACAAAAGAAGGCGCAGAAGGAGAAGGGGAACGATAGAAAGTGCCTACCATCGGTGAAGTGACTATATGCCCGGAACTGGGTGCCGCGGCAGCCGGTTTATCTTCGGCCGCAGCTGGCGCTGCAGCTGGACTTGGAGCTGGTGCTGTTGCGACAGCAGCAGGAGCTGCTGCCACGACGGCAGGAGCGCTAGATGTGCGACTGATACGCACGGCCTCTTCGCCCTCCTGAATTTCAATTTCGGCGATGTCTGATGCTTCGAGTAGTTCGATAAGTTTTTTAACTTTTCTGATGTCCATTACGATTCCTGTTACTTCGCTACTTCTTCAATTGCTTGAACGCAGACTGCAGGGCAAGCTCATAGCCCTGGGCACCCAGTCCCACAATGCTGCCAACAGCAATATCGGCAAAATAGGATTTATGTCGATAGGATTCCCGCTTGTGCAGGTTTGAAAGATGCACTTCGATGAACGGAATTTCTGCCGCCAGTATGGCATCGCGTAACGAGATACTCGTATGCGTGAAGCCACCGAAGTTTACTAACATGAAATCTGTTCCATCTTCTCGCGCCGCGTGCAAGCGATTGATGAGTTCGAACTCAGCATTACTCTGCAGTGAATCGAAATCGTGTCCGGCTGCGGCACATTGTTCGGCCAGACGCTGGTTGATATCAGCCAGAGTGTCAGAGCCGTAAATGTGCGGTTCCCGGTGCCCGAGCAGGTTTAGATTGGGACCGTGTAGAGCCAGGATGCTTGCCATTGGGAGAAATCCGGTTGGTTCAACTGCTTTGCAATCGCGTTAGATATCGACTGATTGCAAATTTTGCCGGCATTTTCTCAGAAATTATTGGCCATTTCACCAATTTTTCGATTTGGCTCAGAATTTAGGGATTGAGTGGATAGAGAACACGTTGGGGTGGATAGCAAAAGCCCCAATCGGCACAGCCCTGAAATTCGATCAGCAAACTGGCTTCGCTCTCAGGGACGTTTTCAAGTCTGAGCTCGACTTTTACCGAGTCGTAGTAGGATTCAATATCGCCAAAAAACTGATCTGTCTTTTTTAAACCGTCGGGTATCTCAAAGCTGAGATTTTGCGGGTTGGCGCCTTCGTTCTCTACCAGGCTGAAAGCGAAGGCATGGCGATAAAGATAATGCCCAGGTGCCGGTGTCCAAACGATTTCGTAACCTCCGCCGCTGGTGCTTACAAAATAGGGGAAGGCTAGCTCTAAAGCCAGGGGCCGGTTCTGCCCCAAACTGCTATCAAGACTACTACCGGATCGAGGTTGCAATTGGGCATTGCTGCTAGCACTGAACAGTACGCAGGCTGTGGCTGTCAGCACTCCCAGTATTCGCAGTATTTGCCTAAACCAAGAACTCATACCAATAGGACCGGGCAAATATGATGTTTATCCCTGATAGCGATCAAACACCAGACAAGCATTAGTGCCACCGAATCCAAAGCTATTGGACATGATGCGATTGAGAGTCACGTCGTCCTGCCGCTCCAGTGCGATTGGTAGTCCAGCAGCAGCCTCATCCAGGTTTTCTATGTTGGCAGAGGCGGCGATGAAATCGTTATCCATCATTAACAGGCTGTAGATGGCTTCCTGCACACCTGCAGCCCCCAGCGAATGACCGCTTAAGGACTTGGTGGAATTGATCACAGGAGCCTGGTCGCCAAACACTTCGCGGATAGCATTGAGTTCGGAAACATCACCGGCTGGTGTACTGGTGCCATGTGTGTTCAGGTAGTCAACTTTACCATCCAGATTACCGCGAGCCATGCGCATGGCTCGAGCACCACCTTCGCCAGAAGGCGCAACCATGTCATAGCCATCAGAGGTCGCCGCGTAACCGGTGAGTTCGGCATAAATCTTAGCTCCTCGTGCCAGGGCATGTTCAAGTTCTTCAACCACTAACATGCCACCGCCACCGGCGATGACGAAGCCATCGCGATCGGCATCGAAAGCACGGGAAGCTTTTTCCGGGGTATCGTTGTATTTGGTCGACAAAGCGCCCATGGCGTCGAACATATGAGACATGCTCCAGTGTTCTGATTCGCCACCTCCGGCGAACACCATGTCTTGTTTCTCCATCTGAATCAGTTCTGCAGCATGACCAATGCAATGGGCGCTGGTCGCACAGGCCGAAGAGATAGAGTAGTTGACGCCTTTAATTTTGAAAGGAGTGGCCAGACAAGCGGAGACAGAGCTGCTCATGGTGCGCGGAATGCGGTAAGGGCCAACCCGACGCATTCCTTTCTCACGCAGGATATCGGTCGACTCTAATTGATCCTCCGGCGATCCACCACCGGAGCCGACAACAATGCCTATACGCTCAGATGATATTTCTTCCAGGTCAAGGCCGGCATCTTTAATCGCTTCATCCATGGATAGGTAGGAGTAGGCTGATGCGTCACCCATAAAGCGATACAGCTTGCGGTCAATAAGCGCTTCCGTATCGAGTTGAACGGTCCCGCTGATATGACTGCGCATTCCAACATCCACATAGGATTGGTTGAAGCGAATGCCGCTCTTGCCTTGCTTGAGGGAATCGAGCACCTCATTGGTATTGTTGCCAAGGCAAGACACGATACCCATGCCTGTTATTACAACTCGTTTCATTACTCTTTGACCTGAAATTTTCTGTCAGTTTTAGCCAAGCTCTAGAAAGACTGTTCAGGTGTAAACAGACCTACTTTTAAGGCTTTCGTTGTGTAAATGACTTTACCATCTACAGCGACTGTGCCGTCAGCAATTCCTACTACTAACTTCCTGTCGATGACGCGACTAATATCGAGTTGGTAAACGACTTGTTTCGCATCGGGCAAAATCTCGCCAGTAAATTTCACTTCACCGGCGCCGAGTGCGCGTCCCTTGCCAGGGAAACCGCTCCACCCCAGGAAAAATCCTACCAACTGCCAAAGCGCATCGAGCCCAAGGCAGCCTGGCATAACCGGATCCCCAGGAAAGTGGCAGGCAAAAAACCATAGATCGGGTTTGATATCCAGTTCGGCTATTATTCTTCCTCGCCCATAATCGCCGCCGTCAGAAGTGATTTCGGTAATGCGATCCAGCATTAACATATTGTCAATTGGTAACTTTGCATTACCCGGGCCGAACAACCTGCCGTAACCGCAATCAACCAGTTCCTCGAGTTCATAAGAACCCTTAGGCGTGAAGTGCTCATTCCTTGCTTTCATAAACTAGAGTGTCCCTGTGTCGGTCCATACCCACAAGGGCTGGGAGTGTATCGTGCTGGGCTCAAATAATCGACCGTATTCCGTTAGTTTACGGCGGGCGGCGGTAGGACACACGAGCCCGGTACACGGGGCTTCTCAAGCATTTAAGGCAGCCAAGCTCGAATAGAATTTGCTACCATTGCCGCCAGATTTTTCAGGTGTAGTAAATGCTTTATCCGATCATTCTCGCTGGCGGTGTTGGTACTCGTCTTTGGCCTTCGTCGCGCAGTGCTCTGCCCAAGCAATTCGTTAATTTTTCTCTCAGTGAAGAATCTTTGTTTGCTGCCACCCTCAATCGCTTATCGGGAGTCGAGGAGCTGGGGGCAGCTACGGTGGTTTGCAATTCTGAGCATCGTTTTCTGGTCGCGGAACAACTCAATCAGTTCCGTGACAAAGCAAATTCAATTTTGCTTGAGCCGGTGGGTCGCAACACAGCGCCGGCAATAGCGATTGCTGCCTTGCGTGCTCAACAACAAGACCTAGATGCATCTCTGCTGGTGTTGCCTGCGGATCATGTCATCGAAGATGTGGCCAGTTTTCAATCGGCAGTATCAGCGGCATTACAGCTATCCAAAGATGGGAAGTTGGTGACCTTTGGTATCGTGCCAGGTAGCCCAGAAACGGGCTATGGATACATTCAGCGCGGTAAAGCGCATGCATCCGGAATTGCTTTCGAAGTGGCGCGCTTCGTTGAAAAGCCTGATCTTGCTACCGCCGAATCCTATCTGTCGGAGGGAGGATACTTCTGGAACAGTGGCATGTTTCTGTTTTCAGCGGCTACCTACCTTGACGAATTAGAAAAACTTGCTCCGGATATCCATGCCGCGTGTAGTGCAGCCTTTGAGAAGTTGGAAGTTGACGCAGATTTTATTCGCATTCCTCACGATGAGTTTGCCGCCTGCCGAAGTGAATCCATCGATTACGCCGTCATGGAAAAGACATCTTTGGCCGGCATGGTCCCTCTGGATGCCGGTTGGAGCGATCTTGGTGCCTGGGATGCAGTTTGGGGTCACGCTCAGAAAGACGAGCAGGGCAATGCAGTTTCTGGCGATGTCATCAGCATTGCGACCCGCAATAGTTATCTCCAGGCTCAGTCCCGATTACTGGCAGTACTTGGGCTGGACAACACGGTAGTCGTGGAGACTCCCGATGCGGTATTGGTGGCGGCGAAAGACCAGGTGCAGAAGGTTAAGGATCTGGTCTCCCAGATGCAGGTTCTGGGGCGTAAAGAGAAAGACCATCATGCTCTGGTGTATCGACCCTGGGGATCGTTTGAATCTCTGGCCCAGGGTGTCGGCTATCAGGTAAAACACATCGTGGTGAATCCGGGAGCGGCGATATCTCTGCAACGTCACCAGCATCGCTCTGAGCATTGGACCGTGGTTAAAGGCAGTGCATTGATTCATTGCGACGACAAAGAGTTTACGCTGCAGGAGAACGAATCCACGTTTATACCCCTGGGCAGTAAACATCGACTCTCCAATCCTGGTGAGTCCGCCGTCGAAATTATTGAGGTGCAGGTTGGCGACTATCTGGGCGAGGACGATATTGAACGATTCGAAGACCTCTATGGACGCTAACTTTAAATACATCTAAACCAGGAACTGAATTGAAATGAGTGTTATCAGGAAGTGTTTGTTCCCCGCTGCAGGTTATGGAACCCGATTTTTACCAGCGACCAAGGCCATGCCAAAAGAAATGCTGCCCATCGTCACCAAGCCGCTTATTCAATATGGAGTGGAAGAGGCGATGGAAGCGGGCATCACCAATATGGCTATCGTTACCGGGCGCGGCAAACGCGCATTGGAAGACCACTTTGACATCAGCTACGAACTAGAACACCAGATTCAGGGTTCAGATAAAGAAAACTTACTGTCTGAGACCCGAGATATCATGGAACGCTGCACCTTCTCTTACACGCGGCAGGTTGAAATGAAGGGACTGGGTCACGCTATTCTCGTAGGCGGCAGCTTGATTGGTAATGAGCCGTTCGCAGTCATCCTGGCTGATGATTATTGCGTTACAGAGGGCGATGGTGTGCTGACTCAGATGGTGAAATTGTACGAGCAACACCAATGCAGTATCGTGGCTATCGAAGAGGTGCCCCACGATGAAACTTATAAGTATGGGGTTATCGAAGGTGCGGAAGAATCCGAGGGCGTTTATCGATTGAGCAACATGGTTGAGAAGCCAGCGCCGGAAGATGCTCCAAGTAATCTGGCGATCATTGGGCGCTATATCCTCACTCCCGATATTTTCGAGATCATCCAGAACACACCGCCCGGCAAGAATGGCGAAATGCAGATTACTGATGCGCTGTTAGCTCAGGCTAAAGAGGGTCGTGTGATCGGTTATCGCTTCCAGGGTCAGCGTTTCGACTGTGGAAGCGTTGCTGGTTATATCGATGCGACGAATTTTACTTATCAGAAGAGTGGGGCATAGGTGTAAAAAATGGAACTCACATGTTTTAAGGCGTATGACTTAAGAGGCAAGGTTCCTGAGGAGCTAAATGAAGATGTTGCCTATCGAGTAGGAAGAGCTTTTGCTCAGTACTTAAAACCTCAACAGGTGGTGGTTGGTTATGATATTCGACTAACTTCCAAGTCCCTATGTGATGCCCTGTCGAAAGGTCTGACAGAAGGCGGTGCAGATGTACTGAATATCGGGCAATGCGGCACCGAGGAGATCTATTTTGCAACCTCTCATCTCAAAGCTGATGGCGGAATTGTGGTTACCGCTAGTCACAACCCGAAAGATTACAATGGTATGAAGTTGGTAAGAGAAGATTCAAAGCCCATAAGTGGGGATACTGGCTTGAATGACATTCGGGACCTGGCAGCAAATGGGGACTTCGAAGTAGTCACAAAAACTGGATCGATAAAGTCGGTGGACACCGATGCAGATTACACAAACCATCTGTTGGGATATGTCGACAGGTCAACGCTAAAACCACTTAAAGTCGTTTGTAATGCAGGTAATGGTGGTGCCGGTACAGTAATCGATTTGCTTGAAGCGCATCTGCCTTTTGAATTCATCAAGGTGCATCACGAGCCAGATGGCAATTTTCCACACGGAGTCCCTAATCCGCTACTTCCAGAAAACCGAGCCGCTACCATTGAGGCGATTAAGTCTGCGCAAGCCGATGTAGGTATCGCCTGGGATGGTGATTTTGATCGCTGCTTCTTTTTTGACGAGCAGGGCAATTTTATTGAGGGGTACTACATCGTTGGCTTGCTGGCACAAACGTTTCTGGAAAAACACCCGGGTGCGAAAATCGTCCACGATCCCCGATTGACATGGAATACCATCGAAATAACCGAATCTAATGGTGGGGAAGCTGTATTGTGTAAAACAGGCCACGCGTTCATAAAAGAACGTATGCGTCGTGAAGATGCTGTTTATGGTGGAGAAATGAGTGCGCACCATTACTTTCGCGACTTTTCGTACTGTGACAGCGGGATGGTGCCATGGTTATTGGTGCTGGAACTCATGTGCAAGCAAGATAAGACGCTGTCACAACTTGTTGATGAAAGAATGCAGGCCTTTCCCGCCAGCGGTGAAATTAACAATACCATTGAAGACCCGCCAGCCCTGATCCAGGCGATCGAACAAAAGTACTCTTCCCTGGCTGAAAGTGTCGATCACACCGATGGCTTATCGATGAATTTTTCTGATTGGCGATTTAATGTGCGCATGTCAAACACAGAGCCCGTGGTTCGGCTCAATGTGGAGTCTCGTGGTGATGCGGCACTGATGCAGGCGAAAACCGCTGAATTGCTGGCCATCATTCAGGCTTAACACGCTGTTAGTTTCAGAGTGAGTGACGTGCCTGATCATCATCTTTTTGTCTACGGCACGCTGGCTCCTGGCGAAGTCAACGATCATGTGTTGGCTCCCCTCGACGGTCGTTGGCAAACAGCGACAGTCAATGGCAGCTTGCATCCGCAAGGTTGGGGTGCCAGTTACGGCTTTCCGGCTATGCGTCTGGACAGGAATGCCGGTGAGGTGTCAGGCCAGTTGTTCTCATCTCCCTTACTGCTCCAGTTCTGGCGCGAGTTAGATGAGTTTGAAGGCGCTGCTTACAAGCGCGTTGTGACCAGGGTCAAGTTGGCGGATGGTAGTCTGCAACAAGCTAATGTCTATGTGCTCAATGAAGATCGCAGTAACAAGGAGTGAGTTATGGATCAAATTTCCTGGGAAGAGTTTGAGAAGGTACAACTACGAGTTGGTACTGTGCTTGCAGTGAATGAATTCCCCGAGGCTCGCAAACCAGCATGGAAACTCACGGTAGACTTCGGGTCTGAAATCGGCACGCGTAAATCTTCTGCACAAATTACCGATCTTTATGCTGCTGATGACTTGGTGGGGAAACAGGTGGTGGCGGTCGTCAACTTTCCTAAGAAACAGATAGGTCCGTTTATGTCGGAGTGTCTGGTAACCGGTTTTTATCGCGATGATGGGGCGGTAGTACTGGCGGTGCCTGATCAGCCAGTCGCTAATGGTGTGCGCCTCGCTTGACGCCGTCCTGTCCTTAATCAAAACAGGAATTTCTTTATGGTTCTGGAAGTGGCAATTCTGGATGTGAAGCCAGGTCAAACTGCAGACTTTGAGCAAGCTTTTTCGCAAGCAGAAGTAATTATCAGCAGCATGGCAGGCTATATCTCTCATGAGTTAATGCAGTGCCTGGAAGTGGCCAATCGATATATTTTATTGGTGCGCTGGGAATCTGTGGAGGCTCATACGAAAGGCTTTCGTGGTTCTACGGACTATCAACGCTGGAAAGAATTACTGCATCACTTCTACGATCCCTTTCCTGAGGTCCATCACTATTTGCCGTTAGGCAACAAAGAAGGTAACCAGACGACCTGATTAAGCTCGATCAGGCGACCAATGCATACGGTAGCTGTGTTCGTCTTCTTCCAGTATTGAAAACCCGCACTCAACGTGGAAGGCGACGGCAGGATTGGTCTTCAGTACGCTCAAATGTAGGGGCAGTTTTTTTTGCGCTGCCTCGTTTTGCGCCAGCAGCATGAGTTCGGCACCGTAGCCCTGTCTTTGAAAATCTGGCTCCACCAAGATCATGTCCACTAACAGGTGGTCTTGCTTCTGGCTGATGTGAATGCAGCCTAAGGGCGTACCTTCGACTTCCAATACTGAAAAGTCTTTTGCGGGCAGTGAGGTGATGAACCCTTGTTTCTGCAGCAGTTCTTCCCAGCCCCAGGCGGCATCGATGTAGTCGCGCATGGTTGTCTTGAAGAGATTGAACAACCAGGTCTCGTCATTGGCTTCGCCGCTGCGAACCAGGGTTTTTGACGGAGTTATTGTGTTCAAGATGCTTGTAACTCTTCGTTTGCCGCCGGCAGCGGGCGAATCCACTTCAAGCGTTTTTCAATTGAGGCAATCATGATGCTGGCGATATCTTTGCCGGTGGCATTTTCAATACCTTCCAGTCCAGGGGATGAATTGACCTCCAATAGCAGTGGTCCTTTGTCGGAGCGAATGATGTCCACTCCGGCTACTTTCAAACCCAATACCTTGGTAGCACGCACAGCGATACGTCGTTCGGCTGGGGTGATCTTGACCAATGAAGCAGATCCGCCACGGTGAATATTGGCGCGAAACTCGCCTTCTGCAGCCTGCCGCTGCATGGCTGCGACGACTTTGCCATCAACCACGAACAGTCTTAGATCCTGGCCATTAGCTTCTTTAACAAACTCCTGCACCAGTAAATTCGCACGAATGGATTTAAAGGCGTTAATTACGCTCTCTGCTGCCTTGCGGGTTTCTGCCATCACCACGCCTTGACCCTGTGAGCCCTGCAGTAGCTTCACGATGAGCGGTGCACCATCCACCATATCGATCAGGTCACCGGTATCAATAGGAGAGTTGGCAAAACCAGTGGTAGGAATGTCGAGCCCACTTTGCAGTAGCAGTTGCAGGGCAAATAATTTGTCTCGGGAACTGCTGATTGCCTGGGAAGAATTGAGTGAAAACACACCGATACTTTCAAAGTGTCTGACCAGTGCGCAGCCATAGAATGTCATGCTGGGTCGGATGCGGGGTATCACTGCATCCAGATCATTCAGGACCCGTCCGCCGCGGTAATGAATCTCTGGCGTTTCCGCATCAAGTTTCATATAGCACTGTTTAATATCGTAAAAGGAAATGCGATGCCCCCGTTCTTCACCGGCTTCCAGTAAACGCTGATTGCTGTACAGTTCAGGGTTACTGGCAAGCAGGCCTATGCGCAGCCCGTCAACGGGTTTCGGTGTATGCCCATAGTGGTGATGCACTTCATCTTTGGTGAAATCGCCACAGAGTAGCTTGGCGGATGGGTCGACCAGGATGCGTTCCTTCATGGCGGCACGACCCAATAGCATTCGGTAACCCATGGAGTCGCGGTTGGCCAGAGTCATCTCGATTTCCCAGCTCTGGCCCGACAATTGAATTAATGATTTGATGACATAGCGCTTCTCAGCAACGCCAGATGAGCTTTTCACGGTACGCCGATCGATAATCTCCGACTCGCAGCGCACTATCACGCGGCGGTTGTGCTGGATCGGGTGCAACTCATAGCTTACCCAGGGCACACTGTTGCGTTGAAATTTCCGTATATTGAAAGCGTGCAAAGAGGAAGTCTTGGCGCCAGAATCCACTCTGGCCTTTATCAATGGAATGCCAAGCATGGGCAGACTGCACCATTCTTCACTACCGACGATGATTTTGTCAGAGTGCTCAATCATGAATCAGCTCCACTCCAGGATTTGTTGCATTAAGCCCTGACTTGATGCGTCTAATTCGCTCCGCTGCTTACTGTTTTCAAATGCGCCATAGAGAGAACGTGATAATTCTTTGCCAAGTTCCACTCCATACTGATCGAATGCATTGATTCCCCAGATAACACTTTGCACAAATACTTTATGTTCATACAGCGCCAGCAATGAACCCAGGTTATAAGGCGTGAGTTCTGCCAGTAGCAGGGTGTTGCTGGGGCGATTGCCGGGTGAGCTTCGAGATTCATTGTCTGAATAGTGTTTCCCTTGCATTAGGGCAAGGCTTTGGCTCAGGCAATTGGCCAGTAATTGTTTATGCTGCTCAGTCTTGTTTGGCACTGAAGACTTAGCGATAGCGATGAAGTCTACCGGAATAAACTCAGTGCCCTGATGCAATAGCTGAAAGTAAGAATGCTGCCCGTTGGTGCCTTCGGTTCCCCAGATTACTTCACCAGAGTTGGTGTCAATAGAATCTCCCTGGGGTGTTGTACGCTTGCCCAAGCTTTCCATATATAGCTGCTGCAGAAACTGCGGCAACTGTTTCAGAGGGTGGGAATAAGGCACCACGGCGGTGCTGTGAGCGTCAAAGAATCCTGTATACCAGACCGTCAAAAGGCCCATGAGCACTGGCATATTTTGTTCCAGCTTCGCGGAACGAAAATGCTGATCCATACTGTGGGCACCGGCCAGCAAGGCCTGAAAGTTCTTCATGCCGATAGCCAGAGCGATTGAGAGCCCGATAGCAGACCACAGCGAAAAGCGTCCGCCTACCCAATCCCACATGGGAAACATATTCTCTCCATCAATACCGAATTCCCGGGCGGCCTCCAGGTTGGTCGAGATGGCAACGAAATGTTTGGCAATTTGTGATTCGTCATGACCGGCATCTAGAAACCATTGCCTGGCTGATTTGGCATTCTCATGCGTCTCCAGCGTTCGAAACGACTTGGAAGCAATAATAAAAAGTGTGGTGGCGGGGCTAAGTTGCGACAGGGTAAGCTGTAAATGGTTAGGATCCACATTCGATACAAAGTGCACATTTACTTGCTTGTTTGAGAAAGCCCCGAGTGCTTCGGTCACCATCGCTGGTCCCAAATCCGAACCGCCGATGCCGATATTCACGACATCAGTGATTCTGTGATTTTCACATCCTTGCCACTCCCCGGAATGGATGGCATGCACAAAATCAGTCATTCGATTGAGTGTGGCAACGACTTCTGGAAACTGGTTGCTAGCAGCAGGAGTTCGCAGAGCTGTATGCAAGGCGGCGCGACCCTCTGTCGAATTGATTTCCTCTCCCGTAAACATCGCTTCTATTGCCTCTGGCACCCGGGCTTGTTGTGCCAGATTCAGTAGTAGTGAAAGGGTTTCTTTAGTGCAGAAGTTCTTTGAGTAATCCAGCAGCAGCTCTTCGTGGCGCAGGGAGAACGCGCTGAAGCGACTATCTTCTTTGAATAGATCGCTGCAGCGGAAATCGTCTGGCTTGAAGGATGAACTATGAGTGCCCAGGGCCTGCCAAGCTGGCGTAGCGGTGAGTGAGGTCATAACAGGTCAGGGCCACAAATAAAGGAAGGTGGAGCATATCAAATCCCGGGAAGTGCGTACCATTGGGGGATCACAGAATTAGGAGCCCCGAGGGAGTGGTAAAGGCATTCCTATTGAATCCCTAGGGCAGATTTTGTAGTATGCGCCGCCTGATTAGATGGACTATCATCTTAATCTCAGTGCCGCTATAGCTCAGCTGAAGTACACAGCAGCAGCTGAAGGTCAGCGGCAACGAAGGCAGAGAACTGGCCTCCTCAAAACAAGTTCTATGTGCCGCTATAGCTCAGCCGTGGTAGAGCAGCTGACTTGTAATCAGCAGGTCCCGAGTTCGACTCTTGGTGGCGGCACCATTTTCTTGAGGTAGCCCCTCCGATCTATATTTTCGCAGAAGCTCAGCCGCCGGCTCTTGAGCCTCTCTCGGCTTTCAACCGGTGCCCATAAGTTAGGGTTGAGTCGTTAACTCTCTAGCACATAGATCAGTTTTTTTACGCCTGGTCCCGAGTTCGACTCTTGAACCCCGTGCTCGTTAGCGGACTAAACGTCAATGAAGTACTGGGAGTGAGATCATTTTAAGCGACGATGGCACCAACTCCCTCATCTTACCAGCACCCATCTCGCGTGCTGGCCAGACTCCGAAGTCGCGATAAACTCTTGCTAGCCTCGCTTGCAAGCACTCCAACTGCTCGCTAGCCGAACTCTGTGGCTCGCCAATATCTGTTGCTGGGCCACATCGAAGGGAATTACTTACTTATGTTCCCTTGGTTACCCAAGCTGACCACACCCACCACATATGAAATAATCCCGCTTCCAAACTAATAGAAGCTTCCCCTGCACCATGCTGGACGAACAACAAATCCGCGACCTCGTTGCAGAACATGGCAACACCGTCAATATCGGGCGATCAATTGGTCAGCTTGTGGCCGACGGCGAACTGCCCCGCCTGCAAGACGCAACAATTCTCGAAGGCAAAGTTTCCGATTCCGTTTTCGGCGAGCAATTAAAGACCAGGCAAGGTATATCCCTGCGCCTGATGTTCCGCAATAACCGCATCTCCACCCACGATGTAAATCGCGGTGCCATCCCCTTTAAGGATCAAGTGCTGGCATTCAATCATGATCATATGTTGAGGCTGGTGTCCCACGTGCTTGGGAGTTCCCAATTCGAAGTGCCGGGATTACAACCGAGTTCCTCAGTAATTCCTGCAGAGAATCTGAAGCTTATTTTGTTGGAAAATGTGCTGAGGTTTTATAACGCGGAGAGTTCTACGGACACTTCATTGTTTCAGCACTGGAAGACTGCCCAAGAGAA
>JANQJM010000008.1 GCA_028281635.1 Pseudomonadales bacterium
TTCTCACAATTCTTTAGCCCATCCGCCCCGGAGCCAGGTTTTGCGGCCCTGAGCACGGCGTGATAAGCCGTGCCCAACCACGCTTTCGGATTTCCCAACACGTATTTGTATGCCTCGGAGATCTTTGACAATCCAGCATGTAGCTTACATTTGAGTAGTAACTCAACAAAACTCGGACTTACTGTCTCGCACTGAATAACTTTTAGTTGCGTTTTGGACATCGCACTAGCTAGTCACTAGGCATGCTTTTAGAATGGCCTACGTAAGACTTCAAATATCGATTTGAATCGCACTTCGTTCCCAGCTGCAATAGCCTGAGCATAAGCAGCAGCAAGCTGCGGCGCCATATGGTTGGGATCGCAATCCCACAACGGATGGGTAATTATTTCCACAACATTGCCACGCTGTCCTGCTTGCAATCCTCCGATTGTTGTTCTTTGCCAGCCTGGCAGTGCGGCGAAGTACGGGGCAGCAACCGTGACATCCAGTCCTTGCCAATAATGAACCGAAAAATCAATTGGTGTATTAACATCAAGTGCAAGTCTCGCCAAATCTAATCCAAGCCGCCAATCCAAAATTGGGTGATATGGAAGATTGCTGAAATCACGCAGACAATCAGGACATGAGGTTCTGCAAGAATTTGCACCCATTCCGTGTGACTGAGATACAAGAAATGAGTGAAAAGCCTGATTTTGGGGCGGCCGTCCTAATACGTATTGAAGAAGTCGCTCCGTATAAGCAGGTTGCCCAAGGAGCGATGCATAGCCAGCACCATTTTCAAGACTATCAGACAAAAAGATCTGTCCCACAACTGATCCAGCAGCATTTCTTAATACTCGCAAGCCTACCTTTATTTCTCTGTCAGCCACATCCAAATAATCAGCAGCAGCTCGGCGCAACAAGAATCCAAATGAATAAAGTGCCGCACGCACTTCCAATCCAGAATCTCCTGCTGGGGATGTCTTAATTCCTACTGGCCAATTTGGGATTCCCAGAACCATGACATCAGTCATTTTGATCGATCCCAGTGCCCGCATTTCTATACCTGCAGCAGCATCAATATTCGGATTGGCAATTCCGACATTTTCGAGTGCATGTCTGGTCACCCATGTTTCACCATTAGAGAGCTTCTCGAAGTTGAATAGATTTCCGTTGTTATCATTTACCACATACACTGTTTCGCGATCAGCCCAAACTTCAAAATTTGCACGCGTCGTAAAGGGTAAAGGCGTAACGCCCATCTTTGGCCGCGACGCTCTTGGTGTCCATTCAAAAAGGCCATCGAAGTCTCTACTGCGCCCATACCAGGTACGGAATCCTGCGGGTTGTGAAATATTAATTATCCTGTAACCCGGGTCTTGTAATTCGGTAGCACCACATACTGCACAAGAGGTAGGTGGCGGTTGCGACCCGTCAACAGCCTGACATGCTGAACACTGTCCTACGGCAACTGAAAGACCTAGTGGTTGGGGTTCCTGAACAATGTTGTTTCCTTGTGGCCGATAGTCGACCACACCGACTGCCGTATGAATAAGGCCGTCTTTGACCGTCTCGGCTCCTGGGCCAAATTGACTAATTGCAATGTCAAGCTCGCGATCTATTACATCTTCCGGCGGCCATGGGTATGTTCGTGTCGGCCGATTGTGATACAGGAATCTGGTTCGAGTTGGGAATCCAAACATCGGCAATACGCCAGCATTGGCTAGACGCTCGCTTAGTGCCACCTGGGTATAACGAGTATCTTGTGATGTGGCAGTTACAGACGGGATCAGATCATTTAGACAGTAATCAATAAGCGATTGTCGCTGGGCGACAAGTACCGGATCGACATAGTTCAATAGTACATCGCAAACTTCATATATCTGCTGATTATGTTGTTGTATCCATCTTTCAACGAGTTGGGCAGTAGATAGGTTAGGAGGAGTATTTGTTGGTGGCTGTTGAGGAACGCGAGACCACATAGAAGCATCACCAAATTCTCCATGCACACTGTCAGCACCGCCACTGAACATGTCCAACTCTGTAAAAGCCTGCCTGAGCACTTCTTTTGCCAGCACCCTCTTAATAATGGTAAGCCGTCGAGTGTCAACATATGGTTGAGGAGGAGGAGCTGTCGTAATTCGTTTTGGGCGTTGAAAATAATAGTCGTCGTGGCTACGACCTCGGCAGAGAGTTAGCGCGATAGACATACCAGACCCGCGGCGACCTGCCCGGCCAACGCGCTGTTGATAGTTGAATCGCATCGGCGGCATATTCGCCATCATCACGGCTAGTAAAGAACCAATATCTACGCCAGCCTCCATTGTTGTGGTTACACTGAGTAGGTCAACGGGATCAACAACGGGATTCTCCTGCGGTGACGGCAAACAAATATCTTGAAACAACCTCTGCCTTCTCCGTGCGTCATCTTTGTTTGTTTGACCCGTCAACTCTTCGCAATTTAGACGAAATAGATCACCAGCCTGTGTAGCCAAAAAACTGTAGTAATCGGGAGATATCTGCGCGCCGGTAATAGGCTGTGCGGCGCTTAGACCCGCCCAACAATCAACACAAGTTTGACCTGAGGCGTGCAGGTAGATCCGACGGCATTGAACACACTGATAGTGCATAGCCTGAGGTGGTAACAAGCACATTTCCGTGACGTTCAAATGGTAATGATTAATGTTAAGACAATTAGAAGAACTCAAATAGTCTATAACTTCACGGATATAATCTGCCGACGCAACATTATGACGTTGAGCGATTGCCGTCAGGTATCCCGCGACATATCCAGGGACAGCATTTTGGGAACTCGCTGGATGTGTCGAGAGACGTTTTCGCGATCCAAGTAGAAGAATAGTTCCATCTGCTCCTTCTTGAATTAACGTTGAAGGTGCCGGAAAGGCAATTCGATCCGTAGTCGGTAAAGCTAGGAGAAGGGACTCAATACTTCTGCGACCCGATGCGAACACAATATCCATAAGCTCAACTACTGATTGCTCTTGTATCCTTCGTAGATGTTCAACTTGGTCCTGTGTCAATTGGCCTTGAGGCTTGCTCGTGGGAATACCTGCTGGAGGCCAGTTATAAAGATCTCTCCACGACCCTGTTCGTTCATCTGGGTTTGTCCATAAATAGTCCTTCCCGTATCCAGCAGGATTAATCCCCTCAGACAACAAATGTGCCGATGTGTCTGTTGCTATTTGGGTAATTCGATAAGGGCCGATTGACGCTCTTTGCAAAATATCCTGAGCTGCCTGCTGATTCGTTTGTGTTGGATCTAGCATTGAAGGCAGTCCTGACGTATTAGCATTCGCTGCCATTGAAATAGCGTTTGCCTCTGCAGGGTGCTCAGCTTGATAATCTGTGGCTGCTACTTGTTGTTCAGCAGAGAGCACTTGTCCTTGACATAACGCCGAGTATGATTGCGGTCCAATTGATTGTTGCCCAATAGCGCCCAGTATCTCTTGGCGCAGAGCGTCTCGATAGTGCGAAAAACGCATACCTGCAGATAGTTTGGCAGCATCCTGACGGCTGTCAGAGAAAACCACAAGTTTGCGATCTGCAGACAATGGGGGCTCAGCGAGATCTCGCAACAAAACATCACCAAGGACCTGAGCAAGTTTCTGAAAACCCGTTCTTTGGGTTCTAATAGGAGATCGAATGTTAGTGCGCCTTGCCCAGTCTGCATCACATCGAGGACATCTTGCGGGATAGGCCTCATGGCCTACCTCGTCTGGCGGATTCTGTCCGTGAATGCTTGGCACGTAATACAGATAACCAGCTATTGCACCTTGGGACGCTCCTAGCCCAACACGCCCATCAATTGGGTCAAGATTTCCCGCACGCCAGGCTCGTCTGATACCATCTTGAGTCCATTGAGGTGACGTCGGCGTAGCTTGATTACCCGATGGCCAAAAGACAGCATATCGATCATAGTCTCTATCAAATGAAGCTATATCCGGCGCCGCTTCCAAATCTGGATGGTCTGGACTCAAGAACCATTCGTTGGGAGTGTCTGACTCGCGCCGATATCCACCTAGAAAGACCTCGCCGCAAGCTTCACAGTAAAGCAGCTCCAGCACTCGAGAACCACACTGGCAGGTAAGCGTAGGCAAATAGTGCAAGGCACCGGTAGGACAACCGCCTAGTCGCTGGGGCAGCTGCGTGCAATTCTGATCGGTACACACCCACAGACCCTGCAGATTGCGAAACATCATGTGGACACGCATGGGGAGCGGAGCAACTCCCGCACTATCCTGGGCGCAAGACAACGCAGTTAATAGCCCATCTACGGCATCTATTGAAAGTTGGCTGGGTTCATTTGGAAACAATGCGGACGCTAGCTCATTGGGAGCAACTTTGGGATCAATATGACCTCCATTATCGCAAACTAAGCGCATTGCATCCGCAGCTTGAAGATAGCTGAGACACTCGCCTAGCGCACTTTCTGGAGAAATTGCTGGTGATGGGGTTGGAGAACCGGTAGCAGCAATTAACGATGTCACGGCGTTGGGTAATTCTCCTAGCCCGGCACTATTTATTGTCTGCCCAAACTGTGAAAATGCATTTGCATTCGCAGTTGTCCCAAGTACTGCCCCAGACTGAGGATCTGGTGGTAAGTGGTATTGATTCCCTCCAACAATATAGAAACGACCTCGGTCACGAGCAAAGAACTGCTCCAAATATTCGAGACCAGCTTGCCCACTTTCCAACGATGCGCTTGACGAAATAATCCGAAGTTGATCCGAGTCTGGGTCTAGTCCGATCCTATCGAGGAGCACCCTAAGAAGGTATGCTACTTCTGTTCCGGGCGTACCTCGATAAGTGTGAAGCTCATCCACAACAAGATAAAAAATATTGTCAGTTGAAGACAACAGCCAGCTACGTGTTTCATCAAATATCGATGATTCGATTGCACGCATCAGCATGATGTTTAGCATCGAATAGTTGGTTATCAAGATATCTGGTGGAGCATCCTGCATATCCCAACGAGACCACATTTCCGCTCCGTCTAGATTTTGAAAGAAACGCTCTGCATTAGTGCCTGCTACTGCCTGCGCGTCGTGTTCAATCTTCCTCAATTCGTCTCTCAAGCGAGTTTCGTTTGAGCGATTTCTTAAGCCTGAAACTGGGCTTCGACCTGTATATCGACCAAAATAAATTTGGTTCCCATTACGATTAGCTTGCATCCAAGCCCGAGAGCCTGGACTATCAAGAGCATCTCGCAGGCGCGCCAACTGATCTTCCACAAGCGCATTAAGAGGGTAGAGAATAAGCGATCGAATTGCCGACGATCGAGTTTCATGGCCTCTCTGAGAAACACGAGGCGTCCAACGACGTTGCGTCCCTGCCATGTGAAAATGATTCCACCAATCCCATTCAGCAGGTCGTTGACCCGGTGCACTCCAGGTAGCTGATTCCCGCACAATTGAAGCGACAACTGGAAGCAAGAAACACTCTGTTTTACCCGAGCCAGTTCCTGTGGTAACAACCGTATCTCTCCCGTTGACCACAACCTGTTCAAAGACATCCCGCTGGTGTTGGTAGATGTTTAAATTGGGGGGGAAAAGGCCCTGCGAGATAAACGCAGCAGCGTCTGAAATATCAGAAGCTTGCCATTGACCCGACAATAGTGAGGCCGCAGTTTGATTGAATGTTTCGTTTGCACTTCGATACGCCGGAACCGGTTCTACCAACGGATAACGATAAATTCTTCCCTCTTGATTCAGTAATTCCCTCCGTTCATTTACTAAATCTTCATATCGAATATCAAACGGACTATCCAGATATCGTAAATACATATCCTTTAAGTTTGTGAAAAGACGAATTGGATTAGTCATCGCAAGTTAACCTCCTGGCGAAGAAGCGCTCCTGCAATTCGCGCAACATCATTAGGTATACCTTCGTACACAAGCCGATTTGTGGCAGCGTCTACCCTCGGCAATCGCCCCGTACATAGGATTAGTGCGCGCTCGATGAAAAGGGGCGGCCTACAAGTTAAAGGAACAGAAAACTCGCAAGTTGAGCGATCAAAATCTAGCAGGTTCCTGATACGCTCACGACGTATAACTGCAAATTTTCCGACCTGCACATTAGTTCTATATGTGCGCTGATTCCACTTTAGAAAGTAGAACTGCTGGTGCTTTAACCGAAATCTAAATAATCCTGTGCTAGTGCGGTTAAAGTCACTAATTCCCAACTCACGATCATTAGTTTTCGACGTCCATTGAAGTGCTGTAGGCAAGAATCTATCAATCTTCCACCCAGCTCCCGCGGGCGCCTCATTTAGGTATCTACTCCGAGGATCATCAACAGGCGGGATTGCAGCCAGTAGCGCTCTTGGTGAATCTACTTGCACTATAAATCCGAATGTCCGTGCAATAGACTCCAGTTCTGCGAGTTTAGATGCTTGCAGACAAATAGAATCTGGCGCCATTTCATTCTGAGTGGATTTTACCGAAACTCCAAAATCGTGTTCACGAATTACGTGTGCCAGGTCAGGGGAACGTGCACCGCAGCAAATAGCAAGCCAACCACTTTCAACTTTGAATGTGGCCAAGCTCGCAGGCACAATCCGCCAATCAGAATCGGCCGTGGACGCATAAAATTCAGCGTGCGCGAGTCGTTGCATCGCAAACTTTGCACGATGGTGTACTGGAATGCCACCGGACGCCATTTCTTCAGCTGTCTCGCCATCGCTCTGATCTTCGTCAAAACAAAATCGCCCCACAGCGTTGCGAAACTGTTGCCAAGAGCCTTGGCCAAGTACTGACATCCAGACTAGCAACCTATTCACCGCGTTGCCCTCCAGATCTTTCGTGCGGCGTCTCTGTATAATAGCCACAATCCGCAAATCTGCTCAGATTCGGGACTCGTCTTAATTCCTTTGCGACATACGCCTAGGATACTTTGACACCAGCGATCAATTTCTATACGAGTTTTAGTAAATGACCCAATATCTAATTCGGTCGGTTGCGAGGAGGCAACATCTTCACCCAAAAAAAAGGTATGAACTGTAGACTTATTACAATGGAGCGGGTCCAGGGGCAATGCCCAAACTGGCTTGAAGTTTGGAGCTGCGATAAAACCAGATCCGTATAGGTGAGAAACATTCTCCGCGACTATACGGTCGCCTGGATTTTGTCCCAAAATGACAATATTGGTTTGGGGGACAGTGACTGTTTGCAACGATACATCCTGATCTTCAGTCGTAAAAGTAACCAATGGACCACAAATTGAAATCTCACGTTCCGAGTCAAGCTCAACCTTAAATCGATATGCGCCCCACCAAACACTTGAAGAAGTGAAGGGAGCTATCGAGTACGATCTCGTCTTGCCGGCGCACCAAACTGTGTGATCGCCAACCGCGTCCCATTCTGTCGCGCAATAGGAATTGTCGTCATTAAGATGTGCCTCATTTCCATCGATTTGCACTTTATTGCTACCTTCCTCAACACCATAAGCTTTAATTTGCGGAGGAAAACTTTCAAGCCATGTACTGCGCCCTAGAGCAAGTCCATTTTCAAAGTTGATTTCAATCTCAGGCAGGGGCCGAAGTGCATTTAAGATATCGATCTCATCATTTGGCGCCACAGACTGTTTCGGTACGATATCCTGAAAAAGAATCCATCCTGATGGGAGACCAAAACCCTGATCAAGAATACTGCCGATCTCAGATCCGGTAGCGCGAAGTGCTTGCTCTACAACTGCCTTCAACCGTTCAGTGCATAAAACCACATGCTTCTGCCCTATTATTAGGCAAGGATTTGATATGTATCCGCTTATATCGCTCCTTGGCGCAAGTACAAAAAGTTCTCGCCCACTTAAGTTCCAGCTGCTATTTGCTTCATTATCTTTAGATGTCCAAACAACGCCCTCAGTGAGGATACGAGATAACTTTTCTGTAACGACGTCCTGAAACCACTCGTCCTGCATAGCATAGAGATCTAACTCTTCATCAACCGTTGAGATAGTTAGTGTTTCAGGCAATTCGGCGGATCTTTTTGCAATCAGCGATACCGAGCAAAATCCACCATGATCAAAGCGTAACCTAATCTCAATCGGCAGAGACCTGCTGCGTGCTGAATGTGATGATGGAGTGTCGCTGTCTGAGTTTAGACTTGTTTCAGCGGGTCCAGAATCTGCCTTTGCGCGCCTTAATCCCTTGTACTTTCGAGGCTGTTTAGTTCTTGGCGCATCCTTTAAAACATGTTCGGTATCAGCTTGCCCTTCTCCAGAGTCAATTTCTTCAAGCTCAGCATCAGGCAAAGGTAGCACTTCGGAAGCTAGATCAACTGGTTCTTCTTCAAACTCTTCCGAGTCTTTGTCGACTAGTGCGCTTTCATGTTCAGCTTCTCGAACGCCTGGCGTTTCTTCTGCCGCTTGTCGGGGCGTCTGTATCTCGCCTTCAGGCGAGAATGGAGATTGATCTGATTGTTTAACTCTTTTCTGTGCTAGTTGACTATCTCTAGAGTCATGATCTTGGGATTCTGCTTCAGGTAAAGGCGTTACCTCGGGATCTAGATCAGTTCGTTCATCCTCACCAGCTATAACGCCGTCCTGTACTGATTTGCTTTGATCATCGGATTTTGAGGCATCTAATGGCTTTTCAGCTAGGCTTAGCTGCGACTGACTCTCAACTTTTAGTGATGAATCATAAGATGATATATCTTCGTCAATTGAACGCTCCTCTAATATAGCCTCATCGACCTCATTTCTAGAAGACATAGATTGAGCTTTAGGGCGCCGTTTTTCGTATTGTTCTTCCAGCGCAAGCAAGTCAAGTTTTGATGTAGATACATCAATTTGGAATTGCTGCTCTGAGTCTTCCTCCAGAGGTTGCTGGGAAACTGCTGTGGCTTCTGAAACATTATCTTCAGTATCCCCAGTTTCACTTATGTCAGGATGCTTCTCGATTTGAGATTGGTCTGAAATTTGTTCAGAATCCTCAAGCGAAAAGTCTGAAATACCACTAGGACTTTCAGCTTCATGCGATTGTTCATCAGCTAATGCCTGCTTTTCCTCATACATGTTTGTGGGAGCATTTCGGCCATGGAATTTAGAGAACTTGAACCAAATCACCAAGAGGAAAATGATAGCTACGACAACAACCAATATGAGAGTAGCGGCCGTACTCACTGCATTGCCCTCTCAAACTCGTAATTAGGAACTAATCCAGCCCTTTGATTATCTTTACCATTAATTAATCCCCGCAACTTGCAAATATCACGGGCAATACAAATATCGCAACGAGGTCTTACCGCCAAGCAAACACGTTGCCCGTGCACCACAGGATTTAAATGAAAAGAATTCCTGCACTCTGGTTCGACGACATGCTGGAGCTTATCGTGAAATCGTTTACGACTACATACAGCTCTGAGGCCGATAACGCCTATTCGTTTAAATATCCGAAACGTGTTTATGCCTAAGGGAAAACTGACTCCCTCTAGACTGTACGAGAGAACACAACGTGCTCCCTTCCATGGAAGACCTGGAAAGCTTAACAGGGATTTTTCAGCAGCCTGGTAATCCATCTGATGCAAAAAATTCAGAGAATACAATCCTAGTAGCAGCTTGACCTCTTTGAGCAGATCTCTGATCGCTTGTGCTTTCTGCTCATGCAATCCGCTCTATGGCAATGATACGCACCAGTGCTGGTTTGATTGTGACTACAGTATTGATTGATGCCATCGATATGGGCAATGGTGAAGCTTGGGTTTAGCATCACACCAAGTAGGCATAGCGGCGGATTTCGTGTACGCAACACAGCTACCTCTAGCTTTTCCACAAAGATAAAATTATCCGAAAGTTCGTGGCAATCCCATATTAGGGAGCTGGAAATTCTATTAATTGACTGGGTTTAGCGATGAATTAATAGGGTCATAGTAAAAATACAGTGGTGTGATACGCCTTTTTGTTGTCTCAGTTCAAAACCACATTCCTTATCACTGCGTAAAAGTCCCCCACGGCCCGGCGGAAAGCTTCTTCGGAAACTTGTTCGTCGTTGCCGTGAACGCCGGTGTGTTCGCCGAATCGGGTGATTATCGGGTTGAATCCATAGCTGATGATGCCTAAATCCCTTGTGAAGTGACTATCTGTAAAACCAGTGCTCACGCTGGGCAGCACTCTTGAACCGGGATGGAGTTCCTGAGTCACAGTTTCGATAGCGCGGAACAGTCTGGTGTTGGTCTCGGAAATAGCTGGCGTAAAAGCCATGATGGTCCTGATCTCGACTTCCGTATGCGCGATCAACTCGTCCAGTTCACTGATGAACTGCTCAGCCGGTTTGTCCGGCAGGATTCTGCAATCCAGTTCGGCCCATGCCGTGGGTGGGACCACGTTGATCTTGGTGGAGCCACTCATGCGGGTCATGGAGCAGGTATCTCTGATCAGTGAGTTATGACTCGGGCGTGCTGAATGTAATCTTTCGATAAACGCGGGATCGCGAATTGCTTCATCGATGTTGGCATAGGAAGACGACCATTCTTCTGGCATGTCTACGGATAGAGCAGCAAAGTAGTCATTCACTGGACCGATGATGCGTGGTGGAAACGGATTCTCCAGCAGGGTATTGAGTGCCTGCACTATACGAGTCACTGCACTAGTGGGGCGTGGCGAAGAACCATGCCCAGGAGTATCTATGGAAGTAAGCCGCAGCCATACGGGGACTTTTTGGGTGACTTCCACGTTGAATACGACCTCGGCCCGCTGGGTAAGGCTGCCGCCACCGCCTTCGTTGAGCAGGATGCCGATGTCTTCAAAAATTTCCGGACGATTCTCAATCAGCCAGCCCACCCCATAGAAGCCACCAGCTTCTTCGTCGGCGGTGGCGAGAAACACCACGTCACGATTAAGTTCAACACCGGAACGATGCAGGGCGAGAAAAGTCGCCAGATGCAGGGTGCCAAGGCCTTTCATATCCTGTGCACCACGGCCGAGCACGTAGCCATCGCGTATCGCGCCCGAAAGCACCGGAATGGTCCAGAATTCTTCATTCGCTGGCACAACATCTGAATGCTGCAGCAGGATCAAGCCAGGCTCATCACCTCCTTCGAGACGGGCCCAGATATTGCCCCGACCCGGTGCACTTTCCGCGGTTTCATATTCAATACCTTCGGCCTCGAAAATGCTCGCGAGAAAATCCACGGCACGAGTTTCGTTGCCGGGCGGGTTAATGGTGTCGATCTGGATGTATTCCTGCAGCCAGTTTACGGCTTCATCTTCCAGGCTTTGGCCATTGGCTGTTGCGGAAACGAGCAGCAGTATCAGAGAGCAGAGAGGGAGTATCAGTTTCATTAAGCGCTCCTGCGCGAGTGTTCTGTCTGGTACTTGTTGGAGTATAAGAAATGGGGTCAGAGCAAATATACAGTACTTTGTTTTTGCTCGGATACCAGAATTGCTATGAGACTCATTGAAGCTCATGGCTTGCGTGGAGGAATCGGTTTATCCTGTTCCTGTGAAAGACTCAACTGTAATCATTCTGCTGCTTGCCGGATTAGCTGCTCTTTTTCCCATTTCTGCTCAAGCTAAAGAGTCTGCGATAACGCAGGTGACTGCCTATGTGATAAGAGGGGAACCGATCAATGTGGATGCCGTCGCTATCGGCGAGGAGTTAGGCCTGCAGAAACCTCTCTCGCTGTTGGTCTGGCGGTCGGCAAGTCGACGTTGGGCTTTCGTTGGCTCCAGTCATTCAGCTCGCGATCTGTTATTGGCTAAAGTGACTGGTAATAAAGTCTTGTTTACTTTTACGGATACTCGATCTCTTGATCCTGGTGCTACTTATTTCGGTACCACCCGAAGTTGCACGGCGAGTGGAATATGTCCTTTAGATGTTGAACCTGATGCAGCGGTGCGCGTCTTCATCGCTCTAGAATCAGGGTCAGAGTAAAAATTCAGTACTTTGATCAGTGCGGATTCCTTCCCATAGAGCCGATCTGTTTACCTAAGTAGCACTCTCTATACTCTGGATTCCATCTTAAAGAACCAAATGTCATTCGGCTCGGAAGTGGGTTCCGGTGGCAGTTCCATGGGTAAGAAGTATTCTCTGGCCTGGGCTTCCAGGACCTTTCTTAACTCTTGATTCAGTTCAGGATCTTCGACCTTCACGAAATTAGCTTTGTAAATCTTACCCTCGTGACGAATGCGGACACGCCCGTCTTCCAGCGCGTCGGTGTGCCAGTGTTTGAAGGTGTAAAGCGTCCGAAGAATGAGCTTTTGTGTGCCGAAATCCAGTCGATTCCAGATGTACCCCAGATCGCAGGTCATATAGGCCTCGCCTTCGTGCATGATGTAGCCGGCGGCGCGGGAGGTGCCAAATCCTTCCAGTTCAAACTCTACGGTGGAGCCAGCGGCGAAAGACCAGTCTTCAACGGGAGTTTCCACTACCTCGCCTGTCACAAATGGACCGCCCTGCATGGGTTCGATGGGCCCGTCTGAGGTGTTCTGCAGATACAAAATGTATGCGATGGCGAGCAGGATTGCCGCCAGCAAGGTAACGAGGGCATATTTGATTAACTTCACAACCATGTCGTATTCACTCAAAAAACGATGTTTATGGACAGCACGTATTCCAAGCGCTTGGGCTTGTCTGTTTTAGAAAAGACGAACTGGCCTCTCATTTGTTACAGACCGTGGTCTACAGGCGGTGGTTGGCGGAAATGGGGAGGTGAATCAGAGCCATCAATGATGGCAGAATAGCCACCCGGAACCACGAAAAACAACGAGGAAGCACCCATGCACCATGTAATAAAATCAGTATTCGCCGTTGCGGCAGTACTATTTTCACTCTCAGCGATGGCTCAGGAATATGTCACCATCGATATGGAGATCGATATCAACAAGCCCGCGGCAGAAGTCTGGGAGAAGGTCGGCGACTACTGCGCGATCAGCGAGTGGCTGGGATTGGATTGCGAGATCACGTCTGGCGATGGCGGCATGGGATCGGTGCGTGCGCTGTTGGGCGGTCGCATCATCGAAATCATGGTGGCACAGACTGAGCTTTCCTACGGTTACACTCAGCCTGCGGTAGAAGGGGAGTTCTACAATCTTTACCATGGTTTTATGGAAGCCAGGCCAGTAACTGAGTCCACTTCGAAAATGCTTTATACGCTGACCTACGATGTATCCAATCTGGCGGACCAGGCAGCGAAAGATGCGGATATCGAAAGACGCCGGGGTATGTTCACCAATGCGCTTGGTGCGATGAAAGAGTTGGCTGAGGCGGATTAACTCTAAACCAAAAAAGAAATAACAGGGGTCAGGGTAAGAGTACAGTGATGTATTTTTACTCTGGCCTTTTTTAGTTTGCGGCTTTGGTCAATCCCTCATATAACTCCTCATA
>JANQJM010000066.1 GCA_028281635.1 Pseudomonadales bacterium
ATCCGGAACTGCTTGGAGATAATAAAATCGACGACTTCCTGTTTAATACCCAGCAGGGGTTTTGTGAGCACTACGCGAGTACCTTCGCTTTCCTGATGCGTGCCGCGGGTGTGCCATCCCGCGTAGTCGTTGGCTACCAGGGAGCTGAATACAATCGCTTCGAAGACTATATGATGGTCTATCAATATAACGCCCACGCCTGGAATGAAGTGTGGTTGGAAGACGAAGGCTGGGTACGTTTTGATCCCACCGCAGCAGTATCGCCAACTCGCATTCGCCTGGGAGTCGAGGCTGCATTACAGGATGATCCGGGCTTTCTGGATGAATCCTTGCTGGCGGCAGTAGGTCGATTCAATTGGGTTAATACATTGCGCCTGCGGCTGGATGCCATCGAATATGAATGGAACCGGCGTGTCGTTAACTATGACGAGGAAGTGCAGTTCGAATTGTTTGAGCGATTGTTCGGCGAAGTGACGCAGCAGAAAACGGCGTTGTTGCTCATTGCACTCGCAACGATCGTTATTGTTGGAGTGGGATTTAGCATAATTAGAATTGAACCACGAGCTCAGCGAGATCCGGTTGTCCGCCTATACAACAGACTCAGTGACGAGTTGGCCAAAATTGGACTGGAACGGCGTAAAGGGGAAGGGCCGTTAAGCTATCGAGACCGAGTCATCGCCAGTAAGCCAGACCTGGCTGAGGTGATGACTGAGCTGACAGATCATTATGTGCAGATCAGCTACCGCAATTCTGCAACGGATTCAGCAGTTGATAGACGGCAACTGGCTGCTCTGCAGGCCAGTTTCAGGCAAATGAAATCTCTGTTGTCGCCCCTGCGACAAAGTTTGAGCTAAGCACCACTGATTTTTACACGGTAGCCCTGGGCTTCGAGATGCTGTTTCAATTTGTCTCTGTGATCGCCCTGCATCTCCAGCAAATCCTGCTTTGCGGTCCCGCCGGTACCGCACAAGGCCTTGAGCCTTTTCAGAGTCTGTTTTTGGTTTTGCGTACTGAAGTTCAGGCCGGTAATCACTGTGACTTGTTTACCTCCACGACCCTTGCGCTCTAGCTGCAGTCTTACCACTCCATCAGAGTTTGTTTTACTGGCTGTTTGCTGACAGCGACACTTATGCAGAGCCTTGCCACAGTCAGGACAGTTATTATCACCGCCGGTACTGTAGACCAATCGTGAAGAGGTCACAGTGATCAGGTTTTATAGAGTGGAGGTAGGGCGTATCGTTCCTGTTGCGCCATGGCTTTGTTGCTGCGTGCTTTATCGCTGCGAAGTCTTGATGCAGTATTCAGTAATTCCCTGCTATCGAAGCCCGTGGCTTCGCCCCCACCATTGAACAGCTTCGATTGAATTGCAGCGACGAAGACGTGTAGTTCAGGAGCTTCACGCTGCTGTAATATGTCTTCCATGCTGGCCACTACTCGCGAATCGAGGAAATGGTCACACCACTGGATGAGTGCTTCACGAATATCGGCGATATTGTTTGAGCGGCAGGCCTGCTTGAGCCTACTGAAAGCAACACTTTCGTTATTAGCAGGATCGTAGTGCTCGGCGATGCGGCCACGCTGGGCAGCAAAGAAAGCACTAATAGCTGGCTGATTCGGCATCAGCACTAAGCGATAAATACTGAATAATACGATCAGGAACGCCAGGCTGATGAGAGCGTTGAGCCAGAAGGCATCGACTTCGATGAATTCTGCCTGCGCCTGGGCATCTATCATGTCCTGATCCACAACCGGTACGGTCGAAAGTAATTCTTCGATATTGCCTTCGCTGACAACCATTTGCTCTGATGGGACGACTCCTTCAACGGTAGCCACTTCAATGCGAGTTGATGGCACAACGGTGGCTTCTTGCTGGTCAGTGTCCACGTTCCACCAGGGGATGGAAATCTCGGGAATCACAATCTCGCCATCCTGAATGGCAACGATAGTGGATTGCTCGACGCGGGTCCCAACGATCTCACCTTCGATAAAAGTCCGGTCGATATCGGCTGGATCCGGGTAGACATTGACGCCTTCAATGTCACCGTCGCTGAAGGGCGGAAGCACAGCGCCATCCAGACCTTCGGCGACCATGGTAATGGTGCGGACAACAGAGTCTCCAACCTGCAGGTCGGTGAGGTCACGGTCGAAACTCTCTTCCAGAGTCAGACTGGTAACGGGTAGCCAGAATTCACTGTTCTGCGCTGCGACGGGCCTTTCCTTGACATCGATGGTAAGACCATCAATGAAGGCTGTTACCCGACGGGTGTTCAAATTGCGAAAAACGAAGTTACTGGAGCCATCGGTGACTTCACCGCGAAACAGGATGTCAGGAATCTCTAGCGGGCCGCTGCGCTGCGGGAAGATCACATAGCGTTTTTCGTAAACGCCGTAGCGTACACCATCGATTAAGCGTTCATACTGATTGGGAGATCCAATTAACTGAATTACCGTATCCGGCATTTCCAGCTCGGTGAACTGCGGGTTTCTGATACCGTTGATGGTGTAGAACAGTCGCACAGTGAACAGCAACTGCTCCTGCACATAGATGGAATCCTTGTTTACTTCTACTTCGAGAAATAACTCTTCTGCAGACTGATTAGAGCGAGGACCCTGATTCACAACCGAAATCGCGATGGGATCAGTATTGCTGTTGTTTATCGCCAGTGAAGGAATTTCAAGCTCACCCTCGGTTAATGGAAATAGGGTGACTATGTAATCAGTCCAGGATTCCACGGCGCCGTTGATACTGCGAATCTGGCTGGAGGTACGAGTACCAAGCACATCGAAGTTCTCAGTTAGCGGCGTCAGATCCAGTTGCATACCTTGTCGCTGATCGAAGACGCGGATGGTGTAGGTGAGCGTTTCTCCACGGGCGAGCTCCGTGCGATCTACGGACACTTCGATCTCTTGCCCATAACTGAGGTTTGTCGCGGCAAACAAGGTAAGGACAAAGCCGAATAGGAAGCGCTTCACCATATCTGCCCCCCGTTCGGTACATTATTAGCCGTACCGTTTAGCTGTCGCTGTCGGTACTGATAGCGGAACTTGCGCCGCAGGAGTTCACCGGGATCGTCTTCGATTCGCCGCAGCCATTGTTCCAGCGATTGTTGTTCCTCGAACTCCTCGTTAGTGGATTCGCTGGGAGTATTTTGTTCGCTATTGGACTCTGAGCCTTCCTGATCTTCCGGTGGCTGGTTTTGTTGCTGTTCCTGCTCCTGTTGATCTTCATTGCCTTCCTGGCTCTGTTGATCCTGTTGCTCGCTATTCTCCTGGTCTTCCGATTGATTTTGCGAGTCTTGCTCAGACTGTTGATCCTGGTTCTCGCCTTCCTGCTGTTCGCCGTTCTCCGATTCCTGTTCTTCCAGCAGCTGTTCTACTATTTCCTTATTGTGAATGGCATCTTCATGAGCGGCATCCAGCGCGATAGCGGAGTCATAAGCTGCAATAGCTTCCATATAGTTTCCACTTAAGGCCAGCGCATTACCCCGGTTGTAATGTCCGTCGGGCGTGTTGATGGCGCTGAAGGAAGCGATAGCGGCTTCGTAGTTTTCCGCACGATAGTTCGCCGCTCCTGACCAATCAGCCTGTTCAAACAATGAGGCGGCCAGAGCATGGTCTTCGTTACCGAATGCTTCTGCTGCCTGTTGGTCCTTGGTCTTCCAGAGGTCTCGCCAATCGAAAGCGTGAGCCTGTTCAACAGGAAGAAAGATACCTGACCCGATTAATAAGACCATGGAGAACAACCAACCACGACGAAAACTCATCGCTGCCAATGGCACTACGAAGATCAATAGCCAGGGGCCAGCTTCGTACCAGACGTCAAATTCTTCTTCTACTTCACTCAGCTCACTGTCATCCAGTAGATCGAAGTCGGATAGCAGATAGGCAAGATCGGAGTCGGCAAGCTGAATGTCGTGATAGCGCCCGCCACTGCGATTGGCCAGAGACTGCAGTACATTCCGGTTCAGGGTAGGGACAACCATATTGCCCGCTTCATCGGTGAGGAAACTTCCATCACTGGTTCGAATTGGTGCGCCTTCCTCAGTGCCTATGCCCATGATCAGCAATTCGTAATTGGTTTCAGCCATGCGATCAGCCAGGATTTGTTCTTCGCTGAATCCGTTAATGCCATCTGTCATCAACAGAATGCGGCCACGGGTAGCTTCCACATCGTCCAGTAAGCCGGTGGCGAGATCGATTGCTGCAGCGGGGTTGCTGCCGAACAGAGGCATAATGTTCGGGCTCAGTGACGGCACCAGGGCGGCGATAGTGACAACATCGTCGGTCAGTGGTGTCACCGTGTGAGCATCGCCGGCATACACGACCAGCGCTGTTTGGCCTTCTTCGCGCAGCGCCAGAATGTCCCTCAGTTTGCGTTTTGCCAGATCGAGACGGGAAGGGCTGTGATCGGGAGCGAACATCGACAGGGAAAGGTCCATGACGATAACAAGAGCATCTTCCCGTTTTTGTACAGGCTGCGGTAATTGCTCCCAGACTGGCCCAGCCAAGGCAATGACAGACAGCGACCAGGCTGCCAGCAGCAGCATTAAAGGTGTGCGCTGAGCGGCGTTCTTGCTGCGATCCAGCAGGTAAGGAAGCAGGGCTTTATCGATGGCCTTGTCCCAGGCGGTAACCACAGAGTTAACCCGCCACATCGCTACAAAAAAGAACAGCACAGGGATTAGTGCCAGCAACCATAGCGGTCGCAAGAAATGAAAGTTCTCAATCAGATTACTGGGGATCACTAATTCCATCAGGCATTACCTCCATCGGCGGGCAATGCCTGTGCATCCTCATCATCATAATTTTGTAAGCGGGCCCGACCCGCCAGCGAAAGCCAGGGAATCGAAAACAAGGCCAGGATAAAACTGATAATCAGTGCGGCACCCAGTGGCCAATAAAACAGCACGCGGGTGGGGCGGTAGGTTTGTTCATCCTGCTCAATTGTTTCCAGACGATCCAGTTCTTCATAGATATCTACCAGATCATTGACATCTCGCGCACGAAAGTAGCGACCGCCGGTAGATTCTGCGATTTGAGTCAGTACTGCCTCGTCCAGTTCCGCCGAAGGATTGATCGCACGGGCGCCAAAGAAGGTACGTTGTACTACCTGATCTGCACCTATACCAATGGTGTAAATCTTGATGTTCTCTTGTTGGGCTAACTGACCGGCCTGTTCTGGAGAGACTGCGCCGGCATTGTTGACTCCATCGGTAAGCAACACTAAAACGCGACTGTTCTCGGGACGATTACGCAGGTGCAAAACCGCGAGGCCGATGGCATCGCCAATCGCGGTCGCAGATTCTTCAATGATGCCAATCTCGGCTTCTTCCAGCAGCTGACCGACGGTTCCCCGGTCAAAGGTAAGTGGCGCCTGGATATAAGCGTGAGCGGCAAACAGGATGAGCCCCAGGCGGTCGCCTTCGCGGCGCTCCACGAAGTCGCCAACTACTGCCTTGACCACATCGATGCGAGAAGCCTGGCGATTTCCCACCACCATGTCCTGGGCTTCCATGGACCCGGAGATGTCCACTGACATCATCAGATCGCGTCCGGTGGAAGGCAGTTGCACCGGTTCGCCAAGCCATTGCGGGCGGCTGGCGGCAATAACGATCAGCAGCCAGATCAAGGTGCAACAGATGAGATTCAGCAGGCGACCACTGGTGAGATTTTCGTTATCGGACTGCAGTCGACTCAAGGTGCTGAAAAAAGGCACATAGAGTGCGGCATCCTGACGGGGCGCGCGGCTCAACGCGCGATTGATCAGCAACGGTAGAGGAAGGGCGAGGAATACCCAGGGCCAAGTAAATTCAAGCATGAATCGGCTGGTCCTTTTGCTCCGAATTCTGGTCGCTGTCCTGGTGCCGGTCGGAATTGCTACCGTCAGTTGCTGACACCGGATGCGTCTTTAAATAGAGGCTGGAAATCCAGGCTCGGCCCATCCCATGCAAAGCATCTGCGTTGATGTTGCATTCGGTCTGGAATCGACCGTGGCTGAGGGCTGCAGCTATCTCCTCATCCAACAGAGAAGGGTCTCCTTTTTGCCGTATAAAATCAACCCAGGCATGTCCCCCCAGACTCGCCACATTGGCCTGCGGGAAATGCACCAGGGCCACCCGGCGCAATACAGAATTGACCTCGTTCACGTAGCGCAACTTCAGGCCGTCCAGATCATCCTGGGGAGAATCCACCAGCTTTCGATAGCATTGCTCCAGCTCATTAAGGGCGTAGTCACAGATCTTGCGGCGAGTGCGCGCCGCAGCCAGGCGTCGACCCAAATACACCAGGCCTATGAGCAACAACAAAGCCAGCACCCACCAGCCCGGTGCGGGTGGCCAGAAGCTGACCGGCTCAGGTAGATGAATATCAGCTAACTGGGCTAATAGTTCTTCGCTATCCATTCGCGGATTTGTTCCACCACTAGTTGATTAGTACGCATTTTAATCAAGCGAATCTGTAACTTATCCAATTCTGATTCAAGTCGTTCCATACGTGCGCTGAATTGCTCGCGGTAGCGCAATCGGGCCTTTGCGCTGTGAGTGTTCAAGGCACCTTTACGAGCGCCATCGGTAATGCTGTAGATGCCCGGAACCGGAAGCGATTCCTCCAGCGCATCATAGACCAGGCAGCAGATAACGTTGTTGTGGCGAGACAGCTGATTCAGATACTGCAGTGCCTTGTCATCGAGGGTAATGAAATCGGAAATCACATACAGTGTGCTGCCGGGTTTGGTAATTCGTCGAATCTGGCCAAGGGCGTGGGCCAGTCCGGGCTTGAAGTCAGGGTCCTTGGGCTCGAGCGCCTCGGGGTCCTTCACGTCCTGCAACTGCTGGTTGTATAGATAGATCTGGTTCAGCAGATGTAATGCCGAGCGTCTGGAACGTTTGGGCCGTACCAGAGCGGCTTCAACATCCGAGTACACCAGGCCTCCCACTCGATCGCCATTGTCGATGGCTAACCAGCAGAAAACGGCAGCGGCCTGGGCAGCGACCACAGATTTGAAGGCAATCTGGCTGCCGAAATACATATTATGGGTTTGATCTACCGCTATTATGACGGGTCTTTCCCGCTCTTCCCGGAACACCTTGGTAAATGGCCTGCTTGTGCGTGCAGTGACACGCCAGTCGATAAGGCGGATATCGTCGCCGGGCTGGTAGGGTCGAAATTCTTCGAAGTCGATGCCGCGGCCACGCATCTTTGACAGGTGGAGACCGGAGATGCCAGCGATTGAACGCGAGTGGGCCAGGTATTCGAGGGTTCGTGCTGCGTAGCGCTGAATCAGCAACTGCTGCAGGGAAATTACCGCTCCCTTGCTCTGATAGCGGGCGTGCTGCGGATCGATGGATAGCCTGGCGGACATGGAGGAGAGAGTCTCGGATTATCAGGCGGAAGGCACGCGGTCGCGAATTGTCTCCAGTACATTATCTGGTGTGACGCCACTGGCTTCCGCTTCGAAGCTTAGAAGAATGCGGTGCCGTAGCACGTCGAACATGATTTCCTGGACGTCGTCGGGGCTGACGAAGTCGCGGCCCTGTATCCAGGAGTGTGCCCGGGCACAGCGGTCCAGGGAGATCGTGCCGCGCGGACTGGCACCATACTCCAACCAGGAATTCAGGTCGTCGCCGTATGCCTTCGGGTTTCGTGTCGCCATGATGAGTTGAATGATGTACTCCTCAACCTCTGGCGCCATATGCATAGCGAGAATTTCCTGTCTCGCTGCAAACAGATCAGATTGAGCAATTTGCTTGGGTGGTTCACCTGTCTTGTTGGCCGCTTCGTCACGTACCAGATGCAAGATGTCTCGCTCTGCCTCTATCACCGGATAGTCGATAGTGACATGCATGAGAAATCTGTCTAACTGCGCTTCGGGCAGAGGATAAGTTCCTTCCTGCTCGATTGGGTTTTGCGTGGCCATGACCAGAAACAAAGGTGGCAGGGTGAATGACTCGCGACCCACACTGACTTGATGCTCGGCCATGGCTTCCAGCAATGCGGACTGAACTTTTGCTGGTGCCCGGTTGATCTCATCGGCTAACACCAGATTATGAAAGATAGGACCCTGTTGGAATCGAAATGAACCATCCTCTGGACGGAACACTTCGGTACCGGTGATGTCGCTGGGAAGTAAATCCGGAGTGAATTGAATACGGTGAAAATCGCCTTCGATAGCTCTGGATAAATCCTTAATTGCTTTTGTCTTAGCAAGACCCGGAGCACCCTCTACCAGAAGGTGACCATCAGCCAGAAGTGCAATTAACAGTCGATCGAGGAGACGCTCCTGCCCAATAATTTGCTGGGACAACCAGTTTTTGAGTTCTGTTATTATTCCGTGGTGGCTCATTATGGATAATCTCTCGTCTTTTGCTTAGTTCGCTGCAGCACTTGCTGAGTTTGCTGTGGCACTTGCTTAATTCGCTGTAGCACTCTAGTTCGCTTCGGTACTCATCCTGGTTGAGGTGCTGGAAGCATTCGGGCTCAATTTTCTGGCCCTGCTTGGTGCTGTAAAGCTAAAGAAATTCAGGTGTTTAGCCGTTGTTTTCTTCAGGTTGGGCTGGAGGGCGAAGTGAGGGATTTTAAACGTTTTGAATTGTATGTCTAGGCGAACATTGTAGCGGAGTGTAGCGGTATAATTGGGCTCCACCGGCACCTGCAGACCCCCATTCAGAAGCTTCATTTCCAACCCTTCGATAGCTCCACCTCAGTATTGGCAGAACGAGTTTTAGTATGAGTAAAAAACCAGCACCCAAGGATTCCTGGTCGCGACCGCTCAATCGCAAGATTGGTTCCTCATTTTCTTCCGCGAAAGCGAAAACCGTTAAGCAGTTCGCCAAGAGCTATTTCGCCAGCACGGCAGATTCTGAGTTAGCAAAGTTTACCGATGAGGAAATTTTTGACTCGGTTTCTGATGCCTGGGCGTTTCTGCAAGAACGACCAACTACAGCGCCAAAGATTCATTTCATACAGCGTAAGCTGGACAAAGACCTTAAGCGACAGAATGAAACCAGCATCTATGTACTCCTGAATGACATGCCGTTTCTGGTGGATTCTATTCGCCAGTGTCTTTCTCGTAATGGAGTCATCGTGCGCAGCATTCACAACACGGTACTGCATGTTGATCGAGTCAAAAAAGCGGGCAAGTCGAAAGGGCACATCAAGAGTTTCGATACGGTGCCAGTAGCTGGACTCCAGGCAGAGGCCTTAAGCTGCATCAACTGCGCTCATATCAATGATAAGCAATTCAAGACAATCGAGTCAGCACTGAAAGACGCGCTGAAACATGTCAGCGCTGCAGTCAAAGATTTCGTTCCGATGTGTATGCGGGCACAAGAGATACAACAGTCTCTTAAAGCTGATGCGTCATTGCCGCCGGTAAGTAAAGCTGAGCTTGACGAATCCATAGAGTTCATCTCCTGGCTGCTGGACAACCATTACACCTTCCTTGGTTACGAGAAATACAAGATAAAGAAAACCTCTAACGGCAAAGTGATGGAGTTGCAGAAAGATTCCATTCTTGGCGTATCCAAATTGAAGCCAGATCTCAAAGACAAGGTGAATCTAAAATCTTTGCCGAAGGGTACTGCGGACCTGATTCTCAAGAAGCAGGTTTGTAATTTTGCCAAGTCTTCTAATCTGTCCAAAGTGCACCGGCCCGCTTACTACGATTATGTGTTGCTCAAGGAATTTGATGCTAAGGGCAACGTTGTGACAGAACATCGATTCCTTGGCCTGTACACATCAAGTGTTTATTTTCAGGCAGCGGTTGATATTCCCCTGGTACGGCAGAAAGTAGATGCGGTGCTGCAGAAATCAGGGTTCGCGCCAAACGGGCACAGCAGCAAGGACCTGCTGCAGGTAATCAATGTGTTTCCCCGGGATGAACTATTTCAGATTTCCGAAAAGCAATTGTTCGATACCGCCATTGAAATCACGCAAATTCAGGAGACACAGACCAGCAAGCTGTTTATTCGCAAAGACTCCTACGGAAAATTTTACTCCTGCCTGGTCTATATTCCCCGCGACATTTTCAATACCCGGGTAAGAGAACAAATACAGACATTTCTGGAACATGAACTTGAGGCCAGGGAAACAGAATTCACGACTTACATGTCTGAGTCCTTGCTGGTGCGCCTCCACTTCATCTTGCGGGTAGATGACATTCAGCGCGTGAAATACAAACGCGAGGATCTTGAATCTCGCCTTGCCCAGATGGTGAAGCCCTGGGATGAATATTTCCTCGATGCACTACGTTACGAGTATCTGGACAACGAAGCGGATCGACTGCACCGCATTTACAGCGAGGTCTATACCGCCGCGTACAAAGAGACCTATTTCGGTGTCGATGGCTTGAGAGACATTGCGCGTATCGAGGAAGTCTCTGCGAGTCGTGCTTTAAGTCTGGACCTCAATACCTGTTCATCCAGCATCGGCGCCGAATACAGTTTCAAGATATTCAGCTACCAGGAGCAACTGTTTCTCTCCAATGTTGCCCCCATACTGGAAAACCTGGGCTTAGGCATTATTAGCGAGAAAGCATTCCAGCTAAGCTCTGAATCGGGTGAGCCGGTATGGCTGCATGACTTCTCGCTTTACGGCACTAAACTTCAGGGCATGTTGAGCCCCTCGTTGAAAGAAAACTTTGAAGAAGGGTTTCGGGCTGTTTGGGAACAACGGGTTGATGATGATGGATTTAACGCGCTGATCATCAGTGCGGATCTGAACTGGCGTGATGTAGCGCTGTTAAGAGCCTACGCTGCTTACATGAAGCAGATTCAATTTGGTTACACCAGTCAATTCATAGCGGAAACATTATCCCGGCATGGGGAAATCTGTGGGCTGTTGGTTGCTTACTTTTACAGTTTGCTCTCATCTGCTACCAGTAAAGACCAACAAAAGCAGGCGCAACGAATTCGCAGCCAACTCAATGCAGCCATCGATGAAGTGGCGAATCTGTCAGAGGACAGCGTGCTGCGCGCCTATTTAAATCTTATCGACGCGACTCAGCGCACAAATTTCTTCCAGCTTGATCAGCAGGGACAACAAAAAGACTATTTCTCCTTCAAGTTCATCCCAGAGCAGATTGAAGGCATTCCATTACCAAAACCCAAATTCGAAATATTCGTCTATTCCAGGTCGATGGAAGGTGTGCATCTTCGTGGTGGCAGTGTTGCCCGCGGAGGCCTGCGTTGGTCCGACAGGGGTGAAGATTATCGCACCGAGATTCTGGGTTTGGTTAAAGCGCAGCAAGTTAAGAATTCCGTGATTGTTCCCGTTGGCGCTAAAGGCGGCTTTGTGTCAAAAGCAGAAGCGGCCAGTCGGGAACAGTTCATGGCGCAGGGAGTGGAGTCCTACAGGACATTCATCAGCGGGCTTCTCGATATCACCGATAATCTGGTGGAGGGCAAATTGGTTCCCCCACAGCAGGTAGTGCGGCGCGACGTGGACGATCCGTATCTGGTTGTTGCAGCCGACAAGGGGACGGCCACATTCTCCGATATTGCCAATGGCATCGCCAAAGACTATGGCTTTTGGCTGGGTGATGGCTTTGCCTCTGGGGGCAGTAACGGATATGACCACAAGCAGATGGGAATCACTGCGCGTGGTGCCTGGGTCTCGGTTCAGCGTCACTTTCGCGAATTGGGTATCGATGTTCAGAAAGAGGACTTCACCGTGGTAGGTATCGGTGATATGTCCGGCGATGTATTCGGTAATGGCATGTTGTTGTCGCGGCATATTTGTCTGGTTGCTGCATTCAATCACATGCACATATTCATCGACCCAAATCCTGATGCTGCATCCAGTTTTCGTGAACGGCAGCGGCTGTTCAAAAAACCCAGGTCCGCCTGGTCGGACTACAACGCCAAATTGATATCCAAAGGCGGTGGGATTTTCGCTCGCACTGAGAAGTCCATAGCCATTACGGCTGAGATGAAGCAGCGCTTTGCCATTGAGCATGAGGCTCTGACCCCAGATCAACTTATTCATCATCTGCTGCAAAGTCCGGTAGATCTGATCTGGAATGGCGGAATCGGCACCTATGTGAAAGCCAGCGCTGAGAGTCATAGCGAAGTCGGGGACAAGACTAACGATGTGCTCAGGATCAATGGCGCGGACCTGCGTTGTCGTGTGGTGGGCGAGGGCGGAAATCTGGGGCTCACTCAGGCGGCGAGAATCGAGTACGGACTCAACGGGGGTATTTCCGTTACCGATTTTGTTGATAACTCGGCCGGGGTCGATTGTTCAGATCATGAGGTCAATATCAAAATTCTTCTTAACGAATTGGATAGCAATGGCCGCCTCAATGAAAACAAGCGCAATAAGTTGCTGGAATCCATGACCGATGATGTAGCGGATCTGGTACTACAAAACAATTATGCACAGGTGCAGGCCATCGGTATCGCCCGGGCCCAGGCAGAAGTGCGGCATCGTGAGTACAGCGATCTGGCAGGCTTTTTGGAGAATCATGCCGGCCTGGACAGGACTCTGGAGTTTCTACCCGACAGCGATGGCTTCGAGGAGCGATCGGCTCGAGAGCAATATCTCACGCGCCCGGAGATAGCGGTACTAACCTCGTATATGAAAATGCATCTCAAAGCGACCTTGGTAGATGCGGATTATTTGGACGAAGACTATCTTGCTTCCTATTTATATGCGGCGTTTCCTGACAAGCTGGTGAACAGTTATCGCAAGGAAATGCATCAGCATCCACTACGACACGAGATCATAGCCACCCAGCTTGCCAACGAAGTGGTCAATATTCTGGGGCCCAGTTTTGTGTATCGCATGGTGGATTCCACGGCGTCCACAGTTTCAGAAGTGGTCAAGGCCACGATCATTGCGATGGATATCTTTGATATTCGCAAGCCCTGGGCAGCAATTGAGGCCCTTGATTACCAAATCCCCAGTGACGTGCAGACAGACATGATGGCGCGCCTGGTGAGACTGGTTCGGCGGGTAACTCGCTGGTTACTCCGGAATAGAAGAGCCAGCCTGGATTGCAAGACGGAGATAGCCTATTTCGACAAGCGCATTACGCAGTTTAGTAAGATGCTGCCAGCCAAGTTGCCAGATGATTTTCGGCAAATGTATGACACCAAGATGATGCATCTGAATTCATACGGTGTTCCTGACGCGCTGGCCGCATCGATTTGTCGGGCTGATTTTCTGTTTCCGGCAACCAGTCTCGCTGAGATATCTGAAACAACCGATGAGAGCCTGACCACTATAGTCAACGTATACTACGAACTTGGAGAACAGCTACAGCTAAACTGGTTGGGTAAGATGATCAACCAGCTTCCGGTATCGAATTATTGGCAGGCGCTGGCGCGGGAGACCTACCTCGATGACCTTTCCTGGCAACAGAGAGCGCTTACCTGCAATGTAGTGCGAGGGAATGGGGGTAAAAGCTCGGCTGCGTCGAAAGTGAAAAACTGGATGCAGGACTATGCGGCACAGATTGCACGCAGTAGTAATATGCTGCATCAACTGCAAGCGGAACCGAATCCGGACTATTCGATGTTTTCGGTGGCCTTGCGTGAGCTACTGACTTTGGCGCAGTCCACGGTTTATGCGAGTCGGGACTGACAGATCACATTACCTGGACTGTACATCAAGACCCAAGTTTTTCATAAGTGCCAAGACTAATCTTTTACACTACAGCCGGCTGTCACCTCTGCGAACATGCTGCTCTGATGCTGGAACAGCAGCAGGCGGCTGGTATCTTATCCTATGAGGCAGTGGATATTGCTTCGGATGAATTGCTGGTGGAACGTTACGGGTTAACCATACCGGTTGTGAGAAATCCGTCCACGGAGCAGGAGATCGGCTGGCCTTTCGGCGAGGAAGAGTTACTTAGCCTAGTTTGATGTGCCAGGGCTCGAAGCGGACACCAAACAAATTGTCTGTGGGATAGCGTATATCCACATAACCGAGTCGGGCGATTCTGCGGTATTCCTCTGTTGTGGAGAAATCGGAGGTAAAATTTCTGGCGCCGAATCCTATTTTGCCAATGTCAAAGTCTCCCACGCCATGAAATGAGTGACCCGGTGGGGCCAGTGATCGTGACGCGCGCGAGAGATTTCCATTTGCTTCGACAGTTTTTGCCAGGAACAGATGCATCTGTTTGACATTGCTGCGTACGCCGGAGGTCAGGATTAACTGATCACCAATATCGGCAACCAGCTTATTGTAAAGATTCAGCGACTCTCCCCGTAGCAGGAAGTGTCCGGAATTGGGAATCTTTGCAACGTCTTTTCGCGATATAGCTTCAGTGATGTCCAAGCTTACTTTCTTACCAAAAAAACCATAGCGGTGGGGGTTGGCAAAAAAGATTTCCTCCAGAAAATCCAACTCGTCTTTCTCGAATGCGCCGATCCTGGAAAAGTTTCTGCCAGCCTGCAGCATCTCGTCGAAGCTCATCAGATTGAAGTTGCCGTGTCCCATGTAGGATTCAACTTTTGCGAGGTGACGAGTTGTTTTGATCAGTACAGCTTCGTACCTCGGATCCAGGTAGATATCGCTGGCAAAAATGGCATCAAAATTACGAATCTTGCGCAGGTAGGCATCGACTTGCTTATCGCTGAGTGAATTGATGCGAATTTCCGCTGGGGTCGCCGTGGTTGGATTCGCGGAAGTTGCTTGTAGATCATTTGCGGCTAGAGTTGGCGCTTGTAAGGGAATACCTGTAACGGGTTGGCTTTCCTCGATTTCAATTGGCGTGAACTGAAAAGAAGCGGGAGGAGTTTCACCGGTTTGTGGCAGGGTCGGGCCGGGATTCTGCGCAACGATGAGGGAGTCAGTGGATTGCAGGCGGCGCCACATAAAGTGACCGCCAAAGGCGACAGCACTTGCTGTGAAGAATCCCTCAAGAAATGCGCGCTTATCCACCGTTCGACCCGTTTGCTCTGACTGCTGGTTGATCTAAGTTATTTTGGCTCTTTGAGATTCTGAGTCATTTGACCCAGATCCAGGCTTCGCTTGTCGAGCTTTCGGGTATGCAACTGGCTGTGAATCGCCTATGCACATACCCAAGCAGCGATAAAATATAGCAAAATTGGCTTAAATGTGAATGTTTTCATCTTAGCGAATGACTACTTCAAGCCAAACAGCCGCTTCGCATTG
>JANQJM010000090.1 GCA_028281635.1 Pseudomonadales bacterium
CGAGCCGGTGCGTCGCCAAACTGGTGCATAACTTCCATCTCATAACTCCATTGAGATGGGGCGGGGCTGCGGAATAATCGTGCGCCGGTCCCAACCACATCGAATCGCTGATTGGCCGCTCGTTTACGATTCTCATCGAGGCCGATGAGATTGAGTTCAAACATGTCTCTTTGAGTGGTCAGACGAGTTTGAAATGACGCTCCCCAGAATATTTTATCGCTGGATTCCTTATCCAGACGCGGATCGTTGTCGCCCCAATCACCGGATACCCTTCTGATAGTTGGGCGGGTATAAAAAAACTCAAAAGTTGTATCGTTATTCTCCAGTTTTGCGTGCACGCCGCCAAAGGAGTTGATGGTGTTGCGAAACCGATTGCGCGCCACAAAGCGCCGACTGCCCACGTCCATGGTGAAGCGGCCAATCTTGACGAAACCGCGGTCTTCGGGGCTAAAGACACCGGCAAGCGGAAAGGACACATTGGCCTGGAGGATATCTAACGGGTTGTTTGTGAAGCTATCTAGCGCCGTGTCGCTGTCATCAAAGAATGTGCGCATGTCAGCAATCTCTGTTTGCACGGAGAAACTATCAAAAGTCGCTTCCGCCGCGAGAGTATTGCGCATTTCGAAAGCCTGATCGTCTCCATCAAGACCGGCGCGGAATTGCCCGTCCAGCACCTGCATTCGGCTTTGTTGCTCGAAGCTAAGCGACAGCCAGGCGGGCAGATTTTGATCGGCACTTTGGGCCTGAGCTGGCGAGATAAGTATGAGTAACAATCCAGTGCCAAGGAAGATGGATTTGCGAACGATCGACACCGGACGGTCAGGGGTAGAGATACGGGGCATAACTGTTGTTTTTATTTAATTCCATTTTGGGTCAGAACAAGCGATAGCATTCCTGCTTGCGGCAGCAACACTGCATCAAGGAAGGCCCAAGGTCAAGTAGATGGGCAAAACCCATGCCGGGAGATCTATATTGAGAGAACTAATCCTCGTGAAATTGTAATAGAAAGATTCTATTCATTTTTGAGAACGACTAAGTTACGGAGCCAGTGGGAGTAAGAGTTCGGTGCCTACCGGTCTTTGCACATCAAACGCCTTCAAGGTCATGGCGACAAAATTGTAGTAGCCAACCAGGCCTACAATGTCCATCAGCCCTTCATTGCCAAACATGTCGATCGCATCGGAGAACGTGCTGGAGCTCACCTTCTCCTCACTCACCAATTCCCGGGTAAACTGGATCAGTAATTTTTCGGTTTCTCCCAGGCCAGCGATGGTTGGAAGAGTGCTGAGATCTTTGCGGTATTTGATGGCTTCGATAATGTCCTGCTCTAATCCTGCCGCCACTGCCAATGGCTCATGAGCTGACCATTCGTATTGATGATTGATTTCCCGAGCGGTAGAAAGAATGATGAGTTCTGTTAGCCGTTGATCTTTTTCGGTGCCATAGCGAACTCGCTGCCGAACGTCAAAAATCGCTTCTGCCAGCACTGGGCTGTGCAACCACATAGCTACTGGTCCCCGTGGTCCGGTTTCATAACCGGTGCCCGGTCTCACGTAAGTGTCATAAGCCGCTTGTCCTACTGCATCCATTTCATCGCGTTGTACTTGAGGCAGGCGGGCCATGGTTTCTGTAAGGATGTCGGCAGGAATCTTGTCAGCAGTTTGCATTCCTTGAGCTTGGTGCTGTGAAGTCTGAGCATTTGCGCCTGGAGCACTAATTGCTATCGTAAGCAACAACATGCTGCAGATTCTGAGCCATGAGATAGTCGAGTTCATTTGTGATACTCCCAGGGTGAAGGCTAACCTGAACTCTCATACTATCAGGATAAGCAGGATATGCTGTATGAGTTCAAGCGAAGTTGAGGCTCTTACCAAACATTATTCAGGGGAGAATGTAAGTTCTTATTTGGTTGCGTTACAGCTGATCTATCCAGTCATTTACATCATCAATGGAGGCTGCTTGCGGATAGTCACTTCTCAACTGCTTCAATAACTCTTTAGCCTGAGTCTTATCGCTATAAGCCATTGCGCGCACCAATAACAATCTGGCATCGTAATCGACCTCTGAACCCTTCGGAATCCGCTGCAGAGAACTAATCGCGCCATCTAAATCCCCGTTTTTAAAGAGTAAGGAGCCGAGTCCCAGCAGTGCTGGAGCGAATTCGTCGTCCTGGTTCAGTGCCTGCGTCAAGTATTCGAAAGCTCGCTCATCCTGGTTCGAGTTTAGAAATGCAAAGCTTGCTGAAACCTTCAGGCCTATGTTGTCTGGATTGTTTGAGACGCCAGCGGTATAGGTTTGTAGCGATGCTTGCGAATCGCCAAGCGCTTGATAGGCGCTGGCGAGGTTGGCGTATGCTCTGGGCCTTGCAGGATCGATTTCTATCGCTGATTGAAAATTCGCTTTAGCTGACTCGTAATCTCCGCGACTAAAGTGTGCGATGCCGAGATTGTTGGCAACAATGATCGAAGTGTCAGGGTAACGAGCATCAACAAATTGCCATAGTGTGAGATCATTTTGCCAGGTGTTTTTGTATTGATGAGTCGTTGTTACAAATAGAATAGCGATCGCACACATGCCGGCGCTACCAACTTTGGTTGCTAGTTCCGATCTCAGTATTCCCCTGGCAGCCCAATAAGCTGTGAAAATGTAAAAACCGATAGTGGGTAAATAACTGTATCGATCTGCAAACGCGTGATCGCCTATCGTAACAACGCCGACTACTGGTGTAATAGTTACCAAGTAGCACCCAACCAGTAACAAAATACTGCGTTTCCGCTTGCTGAAATAGAGGCTGAGTAAGACCGATACGAACATCAGACCGAGTGGCCAGTAGTCTGCGATGGAAACCGAAGAAGAAATCTCTACCGGATAAAAAGGAGAAAGATTCAGCGGGTAGAAGAATGCGCTCACGTAGTGTTGGAGTGCGCCAGCGATAACTGCAAGTTTGCTTTCCTGTGCTGACAACTCAACGCCTTCACTGGATTGGGCTAGCAGGGTTATTGCCATCATTCCAATCATCACAAGATAGAAGTGGATTTTTTCTACTATGACGATCTTGAAACTGTGAGAAACTGTTTCGCTATTGAGGGCGCGAACAGAAAGTTCGATCCGATTCAACAAGAACACATCCAGCAGCACGAGGACGGCCGGAAGGCTAATCGCCATGGGCTTGGACATGCAGGCGAGTATGAAAAAAGCAAATGGAAGCAGCCGGAGAAGACCTCTTTCGGCAGCGTGGTAGAGCAGATAAGAAATCAGCGCAGCAAGATAAAACGCAGCACAGAGTAAATCCTTGCGCTCAGCCACCCAAATTACTGACTCGACATGTTGGGGGTGAATGGCAAATAAGATTGCCGCCACCATACTAGCCACGAAGATTAGACGACTATCTGTATTAGTATTCCCAGAGTTGTTTGCAAGCAGTTTCAGTACCGCGCCAGTCAAGCCGAACACCAGGAGTGCATTGATTGTATGTAGTAAGATATTGGTGGATTTGTAACATACGGCATTGTCTTCACATACAGCATATTCTGGAATGTAACTAAGCCAGGTGAGTGGATGCCAGTTGAATACCCGGTGCTCAGTGAACAGCGCTATCAAGCCTTCCCATGACGGATTCGTAACCCAGTCGTTACTGCTCACGTAAGCAACATCGTCCCATTGCAGCAGCTCGTGTGAACTGTTGCCTCCATAGCTCAGCAACGAGGCAAGCAGTAACAAGCCAGTCATCAGGAAATAGGCTTTTCTGTTTTGCTGGAAATTCATGCTTCGGCTGCTAGTCCTGTCAAGGCCTATCTTGAATTCTCTTGTTCTGTCTGACTTTCTTGCTGAGTATACCCAAGGAGCGTGCGGCTAGCGCGGTATTGCCGTCGATTTGCGAAGCACCACGCAGAACCAGTTCGCTGTTGGGCCTCTTTAGAGGTTATAACTGCGCGGATTCCGGTCCCGCCAGGGATCTGGCAGGGCTTGGCCAAAGAGTTCAACCAATGGCCGCCGGGGGTGATTTCCGGTATAAATGAAAGCGATTTTCTTTCTTATGCTGTAGGGAGTTGAAAGCTACGCTGTACCGCCAGTCAGATTCACTGAATTCAACCTTCTAATAATAACAAGGAAGCTATCGTGATTAGCCCAATCGACTTATTCACACTTGCATTTCTCTCGACCGCGGGACTCTATGGCATCATGCTTGCCTACTTTAACGGCCTGCTAGGAAGCAAGCGATCGAACACAAGAATTATGTGGAACTCAGAGCCAATCGCCTGGTTTCTGGCGCTGGTGCTTGTGCTGGTAGTCGGCTTTCAGATTCTCGGTCCGCGTGTTGGATTGGTCGGAGAAGGGCATGGTTATTTGGCAGGCGTGGGTATTCTTCTGGTTATCTTTGTTTATCTGATCTATATGCTTTCCCGTCATACACTACCCACAAGTGTTTTTTGGGGAGTGGTCACGCTGGTGGCTATTTCAAGTTTGTACACAGTGATAAATGTCGTCCTGGTTTTTACGTCGTCCACATTCCGTTTGTCCATGTATGTGGATACGCTAGCAACCATGCTTGAGTTAATGAGTCTGATTTTGATTCTGGTACTTTTATTCAACTTGCTGCAATCCGTATGGATTTCTTATTTCAGGCTACGCTATGTGCCCGCTGATTCTCTACAGCGCCATGTCGCCTCTGGAGTAACTGTGGGCACCTCGGGTGAAGCAACTGGTTCAGATGCAACACCCTCAAGTGATGGTGATGATTTTTCTATCCAGTCGACAATTCAAGATTTGACTTTGGCGCCGGGCTCGTCGATCGTGTTTGATTTTGGGCTCCGCCGTATCGAAGACCATGGATTTAAAGCAGACCTGCGAATTCAAAGTGAAGGTCCAAACCAAAAGCTTGCCGTGGAAGTGAGCAACGACAGCGCTACCTGGTCAGCTTGTTTTCAGGATGAAGGAATTGCTTCTGACTGGGATGTCCCTTATCTGGAGAGTCCCTGGCAATATGTGAGGGTCACCAATAACGGTGATAATGCGACAATGATTGAAGGCGTTTACGATCTGGACTGACTTTAGGCGATGGCATAGACTGAAAGGCAAGAGTTTGTAATGCTTGCGAAAAAGTACCGTCTTTAGAGGAAAATCGTTGCTATCAGTCTTTCACCAAAATCTTATCGCGAATCAGGGTGTTGATATAATTTGGATGATCCGCTTGGATCAAACTCACCTGGCGCTTCCGATAAGCTGATTGAACTCCAAGGTCGTGTTGAATGTCTTTTTCAGCGACTTGTGAGTAATCCAGCTTGTAATTAACCCCGTTGTAAGTCAGCTTGCCCTGTTTCGGAAATTTCACCAGGTCCAATTGCAGCTGCGCGACCGCGTTCTGATTTTGTGAATCGAGTTTTAGCTGCCTGGAAGAATTCTGGTGGTCGACCATCTTGCCCTGCAAGCTTGCCTGGCTGGAAGAGATGTCTCGAAAGTCATTCATCTCAGACCGAGAAGGGCGACTCGATGAATTCGTTGCATGGTCCGCTACGGATGTGCCCTCGCTTTCCCTTGAGTAAGAAGAATCTGTCTTTATTCTTGTTTTCATCATTTATCCATGAAGATTGAAACTGAATCTACTCCGGGCAGGTGAACAGAATTCAGTTCGCTGGCCGGAACGCCAACAACACATTTCCTGCAACCTGGCTGAACTGTCCGTAGCCTGAGCCAACGAATACCATGCCCGCCCCGGCAGAGATAGAGTGACTATCAATTGAGCCGCCATAACCTTCAACGCCATTCACCGTTTCAAAATCCTGCACGGTATCGTATTCGAAAAGCAGTTCGCCCGAATCTGAATTGAAGACGAATAGTCTGCCGTCCAGGGCTCCGGTGATAATCGCTCCGTCAACCGATAGTGGTGTAGCAGAGAATCCATAGAGCGCCTGACAACGTCGCAGTCTGTCGTCTCTTTCATCATTGCACTTTGGTTGCACCTCATAAAACCAACTTGGCTCACCGGTGCTAATAAAATAGGTATAGAGGCCGGGTCGAGAATTATTTTCGGGCAGTCCCATGCTGCTTATGCCGCCGGGATCGTTGATGGTTAAGAATGCGCGCTCAGCATCGATTGCGATTCCCCAATGATTGCCGCCCAGCGCCGTACCTTCACCTACCCGTTGATTCCAAATCAGTGCGCCAGAATCCGGGTCTAATGCCCAGATGTCGCCTGATTTCTGACCAGCAATCAATAGATCCCGGTCACCGACATCGACCAAAACTGCCGGGCCACCGAAATCGTAGTCAACCGAGTTGGTGTCGTCGAGTATGATGCAATTGGGGCCACCTGCCGAGCAGCCGAAATTCCACATGTCATTCTCCAGTGCCTGGAACACCCACTTCTCCTCGCCGGTTTCCATATCCAGGGCGATAATCGCATCGCTGGTATTGGTGGTTGGGTGTGAAGTGTTCTCGCCGGTGGTGACATAGATCTGGTTGCGCTCCGCATCAATGGTTGGGGTAGTCCAGATCGGGGCGCCAGAGGGGCCACGCTGTTTGACCCCGGTTGAACTGACCATGCCGGTGTAATCTGCGGCTGGCATGGTGTGATACTCCCAAATCTTCTCGCCGGTGCGCACGTTTAATGCGGTGACTGCGCCATGGTTTTCGCAGCATTCGTAATTGGGATTACCACCAGTAATTACACCAGAACCAGATACCGGCACGATGATGCGGTCTTCATGAATTACTGGAGTGCCGGTGAGCATTCCCTGATTGCCAGATGCCTGGCCGCTGGCAACCCACATTCCTTCACCGGTTTCTGCATTAATACTATGAATCATTCCTGGCATGTCGCTGAATACCAAGATGCTCTGACCATCTACCTCACCATAAGCCAGAGAAGATCGCAGTCGAGTGCCGGCTTCGTACACCCATTTGGCGCAGCCGGTGTTTGTGTCCAGCGCAAACACGCGGCCCGCATCCGTCGCTGAATAAAAAATCGTCGATCCGATGATGACTGGTGCTGCTCGTAGACCAGATGTCCGAGGAAAGGCAATCGCCCAGGCCAGTTCCAGATTCGAGAGATCGTCAGTAGTCAGACCCGCCTGCTCTGCACTCAGGTGCCTTGGGTTGTTGCCGTCGGAATCTGTGTAAGTAAAAGATACTGGTCCGGTAAGGTCTACTGAGCGGTTGTCTGCCTCACACATACTTGCGGTGATCCACTCTTCTACTTCTACGTCCTCCGCTCCAGAATTCTGCTGCGCCCAGGCAGCCTGGGAGCCGATCAAGAATGTACTGAACAGCATAACCAGATATAAGGAAGGATTAACTCCAGACTTGGGGCGAGAGAAATTAGACATAACAGTACCTGTGTGTTGAATAACTGCAGCATGTTCCATTTTCAGTAGGAACCGCTTGAATGGGCTGGTCGATCTTCGAGCAGATCGAAACCCAGCGCCGAAAATACTAGAAATGCTGCCTTTCTGCCACTTGTCAGAGCGTGAAATTCATCCCACTGGTAGCGAATTGACTAAGAAGAAATCGATCCAACTATTCGGATAAAACGTAGAGTGTGATTGCGAGCCAAATGGTGGTCAGCCAACGTATAAAGGTCTGAAGCTCACCAGGCTAAAGTGCCAATAATAGTCGCTCAGCTAAGAGCCTGTTCTGGCAGATGAGCGCACAATCGCAAGAGAATTAGGCAAAGGAACCTTGTATGCAACAGTTCTCCTTCTTTCGCTCTACCTTTCGCAATCAGACTAAATTCGTGTTGCTGATCGTGGCTCTGGTGCTGCTGTCTGGCTGCACCACCGTGTCCAATCCAGATCCTCTGGAGCCTATCAATCGGCCTATTCAGTCATTCAATAATGTTGCGGATCGCTTTCTGATCAGACCGCTAGCACAAGCATATAAGACAGTAACGCCAGATCCGGTGGAACAGGGTGTGGTGAGATTCTTTCGCAATCTGAGTGAATTAACCAATGCCAGCAATCAGTTGTTGCAGGGCAAACCGGTGCTGGCGTTGAATGATCTTGGGCGCTTTTTGGTGAATTCGACGATAGGTATTGGTGGTTTTCTCGATCCAGCTTCAGAGCTGGGACTGGAGCCACATTCGGAAGACTTCGGTCAAACCCTCGGTGTGTGGGGTGTCCCCCAGGGACCCTACATCGTGTTTCCTTTTCGGGGGCCTGCAACCTTGCGCAATATCGTTGGCGGATTCTCTGATCAATGGACCCTGCTACCCTTGAACATTGATCACGTCCCCACTCGCAACAGCCTATTCGCATTTCAGATAGTTAGTCTGAGGGCGCAAGCGCCAATGCGCTGGCCCGATGGCATTGATCGTTATGCGCTTCTGAGAGATGGATTTCTGATGCGCCAGCAGATGCTGCAGGAAGATCAGGGCAATCCGTTTGCTCCAATGATTCCTCCCATGCAGGGTGTAGTGCCGACCAGACCTTCTGGAGACGAGTAAACCAGTCGCTTTCCAGTTTCCATATTTGCTCCCTAAAAAGTCCTTTGTAATTACCTCCGATGTAATTGCCGACTGCTCAAGCAGTTTCTAGCCTCCTCCATTAAATGCGTTTACGAGGAGCTGGTAATGCGACTACATATTTCTTTCGTTCTTGGTGTGCTCTGGGTCATGTCATCAGCAGGTAGCGCTGCTCAGGATGTTCCAGGGCAGATGATCGACATTGGCGGCCACCAGGCCCATTTAAACTGCGAGGGGGTGGAGGGTGATACTTCTGGCCCAACAGTCTTCGTCGACGTTGGTGCTGGTAGCTGGTCATTGGACGCTTTGCCTATTCAATCTCAACTACTGCAATATGAATGGCATGTGTGTTCATGGGATCGACCAGGCCTGGGTTTCAGTGAAGACAGCAGCGAGCCACCAACGAGCGCGCAAATCGTCGAAGACATGAAAGCGGTCATGCAGGGGGCGAACCTGAAAATACCTTTAGCTCTGGTAGGGCACTCTTTTGGTGGGCAAAACGTCAGATTGTTTGCGGCGACCTATCCAGAACTTGTATCTGCCGTGATCCTGGTTGATTCCGGCCACGAAGATCAGTGGCAACAATTCGATCCAGTAATCTGGCAGGCGGTAGTGGGCCAGGCTGAATTTACCAGCGGATTGGCACAAGCACTGCGGGCTGGTGTGGAAGCTCCCCCACCTCCGGTAGCGGCAGATCAAACCCTCCCTGCACAGTGGCGACGTGCAGTTAATCACGTCTTTAACAATCCTCGCCATTTCGAAGGGGTTGCCAGGGAGTTGCTAAGCATCCCCCAAAGCAATATGCAGTTAGCTGAGAGTGCAGACTTGGGAGAAACGCCGTTGCTGGTGTTGTCCGCGGGGCGCAGTTTCTATGCCTATGAAGGCTTAATTGAAACTGATACTAAAGAGGCAAACGTGACCTGGTTGGCTCTGCAAAGAGATCTGACAAAACTATCCACTCGATCACAACAGATTGTTATCCCGAATGTAGATCACAGGCTTTTACAACTGCAGCCGAAGATTGTGGCTGAGCACATAAATCGATTCCTCCGCGCGGAATTAACGGATGCCATTGAATAAGATCACAGTAGGCTTACGCGGAAAGTTTGCTCCCGGCGTAAAATAGAGGCGATCTTAGCGGAGGAGCTTGCCGGATTGCTCGTCAAAAACTCTCTTAAATCACTGGGCTGGGGGTTACTGGTTCTTCTAGGTGGCTGTGTAATTTACCTTTGGGTAAGTTACAGCTACAAATCCACGGGATTGTTAAGTTCTGCCAATACTGTTGAGATTGATAACGGTGTCGTGCAGTTTATTGAACATGGGTTGGAAAACAAGCAAAGCGGCCACAGTGTAGTAGTTCTCCATGGCACACCAGGTGGTTACGATCAGTTCAATCACTATGGAAGATTGCTCGCTGCGCGCGGCCATCATATTGTCTTGCCGTCTCGAGCTGGCTACCTGGGCACTGATACTGTTAATAGTTCACTGCAGCGACAGGTTTCTACGCTAGCCAAGTTAATGGATTTTTTGGCAATCGAAGAGGCCGTCATCGTGGGTATTTCGGGCGGTGGCCCTGTGGCCTTGCAGTTTGTCACTGACTATCCGCAGCGAAGCGAGGGGTTGGTGATGATTGCCGCGATTTCTGATCCTTCGATTAATCCATTAGATCCCGCCCAACCAACGCCAAGCTTGTCATTTTCACAAAACTTATTGTTTTATCTGCTCAGTTTTTTTCCAGGACTCGTGGCTCCTGCCGGGCCTGCATTATCGGCGTATCAATCCGATAATGTTGAGATAGCTGGAACTGAGATGTTTCAGTCCCTTTCATTTTACAGCCTGCGGAAAGCAGGCTATCAAAACGATTGGCAGCAGTTGCTGCAGCAACAATCCAATGTGCAGACTTTGAGAGAGGGTTTAAGTGCCATTACGCTGCCAACTTTACTAATTCATGGCGAGCAAGACGTCAACGTGCCGATTGAGCATAGCGATTCAGTTGTCGAGCTGATTTCCGGCGCCAGACTGATTTCGGTGCCAGAAGCCACACATCTTTTTCTGATCACAGAGATTAATTTCATAGTGGATCGAATTGAGGAATTCGTGAATTCACTATGACGATAAAACAACGGGCCGATTCTAGCGTTTAGATCAGTAATGCCTAGTAACGACAGCTTTCTACCAATTCTGTGCTGACTTCAGTTGAGTCTTGCAGTGTTGCAAACCACTCCTCCGTGTAACGGGACAAGCGCTTTTTGTTTCGATAGCTTAGCCCCGGTTGATCAGACACAAGTCGCCTTATCTTCAGCTCTTTTTGCTCAATCTGCGCAATCAGTGGTGCGACGAGTTCTTTGTGGATGTACAAGCCTCTGTAGATTCGTTCTTTTGTCGAATTAATTGGGATGTTGGGACTGGGACCTGCAGTGTAGTCAGCAGAGACCCAGCCGGTGTTGTCAAAGTCATAGGGTAAAGGAAATCGTGTGCCAGCTTCTCCTTTAAAAACCAGGAGCGGATGGAAGATCCTTTCAACCAGTCAGGTTTGGACGACATCAAGATAGAGGAATTTGATTCTCGCTTGCCATCCAGATCGGCTGCTATTCAACAACGCGCTCCGGTCGCTTACCTGGGGTTTGGCCAATTGCCACAAATGCCACCAGTGGGGCAGTTTGCCACCCGCAACCGGGTTCAAATTTAGTCTTAGCTATCTCGCTGCAATGCTTGAACGACTGACTCTGGAACATGACCAATGGAAACATGTTTCGGACCTCGTTGAACCTTAAGCGTCGCGATCAAATTTCTACTGTTTAGATCGATGATAGACAGTTCATCGCTGCGCGTATTTGGTATCAGGCACAGCTCGCTTGTCTCATTAATTGTGGCCCAGCTGGGTGCGTCACCGGTATCGATGATGGCGATAGTATTTAGCGATTTTGCGTCTACTAATGCAGCGTAATCGGAAGCCCGTCCGGCGATGCATAGAATTGATTCATCAGCATTCAAGGCCACACCATGATGTGGAGCTTCGAAATCCCAATCTGCCTCGGTAACGCCTTCATCTATAGGGAGCGTGACTCTATTCAATATTTCCTGTCGGGTAAGGTCGTAATGAATCAGATCATGGGTATTTGAGAGCTGAGCGTAGAGCTGGGCCCCATCTTGAGTGACATGGAAAGGTCGAACACCGGCCGGAAATTCGAACTGAGCTACGCGATCTAATGAACTGGCATCTACTTGAGTGACAGTGTAGGCCTCTGTTTCTTCGCCCCGCTCAGCTTCGTCGCTCAACATGTTGCCCAGACTGGCCACGAAGACCTGGCTGCCATCGTGAGAGGTTTGCACATCATGTGGCCATTGCCCGGCTCTAAACTCTCCGATTTTTTCGCCATTGCTGGTGTCCAGCACCTGCACTCGGTTGCCGCTGAGGATAATGCTGGAGGCGTACAAGAATCTTCCATCCGGGGAAATGTCCATGTGATCAGCCCGCAGTCCGGCTACTGGTGTCCTCCATAATAAGTTGCCAGTAGTGAGTTCGAAGGCGGCGATGTCTGCCAGATATCCTCTGGATACGAACAATACCCGGCCATCTCTGGAGAGGTCAGAATCCTGTACATAGTTTTTACCTGCCTGGCCTTCCACAATTCCCTGCAACAGACTCTGCACTGGATCCCGAAAGAAACCGACACGTGTACCGTCGGGGATTACATCAAGATTGCGGATCACGGTCTGGGATTCGATGTCGACAATGGATACAGACCCTTGCAACGAGTTGGCAACGAAGGCGAGTTCACGAGTTGGGCCAATCGGATCAGAAGCGGTCGAGTAGGAGTCTCCGCCTACATTTCGCTCCTGGTTGAAGCGAGCTATAGAACAAGCTCCGAGAAAGGAAACAACTACAATGGCGATTAACAGACGCGGGTGTGACTTCATGGCGGTGCGATCTCCCTAATGCGAAAAACAAGAAAACTGCACTGGTTGGACGCAGGAAACACACCGTCGGTTAACAGCGTCTAAGACAAAATCTAGCCATAGCCGAGTTAAAGCTACTAAGCTGTGGCTTCTTGAATAGTTTCCAGCTGGCTAGGCACCAAAACGATAGCGTAGGCGAAAAGCAAACGTATTTATGATCGGCTGGTTCCAGGTTCGAGCGAACAGATCGGAATAAGTGTCAAAGCTATCTCGTGGCAGGTTGGAGCCTCGGGTGTAGACGAGGAACAAATCTGAGAGAGGTGCAATCTCCCATCGGTAGCGAGCCTGAAAGGTCATACGACTAATGACGAAGTCGTCAGGAGTGGCGTTGGGTTTGGCGACAGGAGTCAATGGTTCGGCCCCGATAGGTGAGCTTTGCCAGAATCGATCCTCAAATGCCTTAATGCCATTGTATTGCATGGTGAAACGAATCTGCTGGCGGGGGCCAATGAAATAGTTGACTTCCATGTTCGGTGCCCACTGGTGCGCTTCGAAGCTGGTATAGGAGCCGCTGCCATTGTGGATCAGCAGAGCCTCCTGGTCCGTGTATTCCAGGTTGATCTCAGAGGAAAATCGATCATTCGGTCGCCATGCAACACCGGCGCGACTGGTTACCTGTTGGGGCCCAAGCTGGTCTGTGCCCCAGTCGATCCCAACATTGAATGCCAGCGGTTTCGCTGGGTCCGATTCATAAGAAAGGTTCAGGCCTTCGCGTTGTGGTATCTCAAAATCGCCAGTGCCGCGTCCCAGACGATCATCGATACGTTCGGGAAATACGCGTAGTGAGTAAGAAAAGGTATCGTTGTTGAGAAAATTGTAATCCTGATTCAAAAACAGACCGATACGCACCGGCTTGCCATCGACATTCCATTGGTTGGTAATGATGTAAGTGGTATTGCGAGAACGCAGCCAGGAGATATCGGATTCAAACACATTGTAGTTGTAATCCAGATTCATCTGGTCATTGCGCGTTAGAAAACCGAGTTCATTGATGTCCAATGATTCATCAAAGTAAGTGGCGCGCACTGTGTGCTGCTTACCTCGTTCAGGGCGAAAGCGGAAATCCGCCATGCCGCCGTATCCCACTTCACCATTCTTGTCAGAACGCATGAAACTGGAATCAATGACCCAGCGGTTGTCGGCAGAAAAATAATGAGCGTCGATTGCATTGACTGTTTCGTCGATTGCCGGATGGTGCACACTGGTGCCCATCCAACCGATACTGCGGCGACCGCCTGAGTTAGTGTCTTCATAAAGCGCCCGACCAACCACGAAGTCACGCCCTTGTGAGATCAGTTCCACGGTTGACCCATCTTCCAGAACGCCCTCGATTTCCATTTCGTCCTCGAAAGCCATAAGCGTGCCATAGCGAAACTTTCCCTGTTGCCCGACAAATTTCATTGCACCCAGCAAATCAGTCGGTTGGCTGCGATCGGTAGGAAGTACATCGACACCATCGGGAATATCGAGAATGGGCGCGCCACCGATGCGGCGTGTGTTCACGAGCTGAATAGGCCCGCCCGGACCACCTGGATTGGTATGTCGCGGGTGAGTAATAAAGATGTCCTGCCCTTCGAGGAAAAAGTCACGCTGTTCCGGAAAAAACTGTTCGAACGCGGTAAGGTTCACCACGACATCATCTGCCTGCACACTGCCAAAGTCCGGATTGATGGTTGCAGTGAGTTGAGTATTGGTAGTTGGTCGCCAGAATATATCGGTTCCTATTTTGTAGGTGTCTTCGTGGCGAATGTCATCATGTACTCCACCTATGAATGGATAGTAAGTGAGCTGGCGTGCTGGCTGGATACCGCGTAGCTCATACTTGGTGAATGCGGACAGATACTCGTTTACAGTTTGCGGAAGCGGCGGGTTAGACCAGGTGTCGCCATTCAAATGGCCCACCTGTCTCTCAAAATAGAATCCGATGGTGCGAACATCATCATCCTGAGGCAGCGCCATCATTGACCAGGGAATGTAAATCTCCGCGCTCCATCCGCCTTCTACTTCGGAAGTGCGTCCGTTCCAGGGTCCGTCCCATTGCATATTAAATTGTCGCTCAGGAAGAATCGTGCCATCGGTCATAGACTCGCCAAGGTTTAGTCGGATGAAGTAGCCGTATAGTCCCTGACCGGACGGATCGATGCTTACTACAAAACCATCTCTTGCCAGGCGCGTATCCCGCGACGTCATTCGCGCCACCAGGCTGTCTTCTGGTTGATAGTTCATGGCCCCGATGTAGATACCCCGCTCGGTATAAAACATCCGCACATGAGTTTCGTAAGGCGCATCAGCGAGAGTATCCGGATCGATTACCTGCATGCCATCAATGACAGGCAGGTCATTCCACACCGATTCATCCAGATCACCGTCCAGTTGAAAGTCGTTTGCCGATTCCGCGATACGGGTCACCTGGGGGAGAATCCCCTGGGCGAAGGAGAGCTGAGACCAAATCAGCAGCGGGGCAAATACTGCGATGCGAGATAAACAGTTGAGCGCCTGGAGCATAAGACTGTACTGCATGCTAAGACTCTTTCTGAGTAATGCGAATTTAGTGGATCAGTCGGCACTTATGTTTGCCCCTGAGTTGGGGATGATGGTGTCAGGGCCGCAATTCCATAGTTGGCACATATTCAATGCACCAACTTGGTAGATGATACGCGACCATGAGGCTTGTAGATGAGATTGAGACTATTTGTTGCAATTACAAAGCTTGCACATATTTCGTGACAATTCGCCATGAATTGTGCGTGGCTGCAGAATTCACATTCACCAGGAAAACTCATGACCCAGAGTCAGCGAATACGCCCACGGATCCATCTCTACGTAAGTCGAGATTGGCCCGAATTCACTATTGAAGCTGGCGTTGGTGTCAATGTTCATGCGCCATACCGAAGTATTGAGGAACCAGCCATTGCCGAGCCGCCAGTCGAATCCGGCTCTGAATGACAAGCCCAAATGCTCATCGAGTTCCAGGCCTGAGGCATCCAATTCTGATCGCGCCTGTGTAGAAAGGGAGTCATCGAAAAAGTGGGTGTAACTTAGGCCCGCCCCCAGGTAGGGCCTGAATCTGTTAGAAGGCGCGCCGAAGTAATATAAGGCGCTGAGTGTTGGAGAGACTTGTTTGCTCTCGCCCAGGGCTGTGGTTGTTAGCCCATAACGATCGAGGCCTGAAATCGCCAGTTCATGTTCAAAAGGCGCGGAAAGAGTCCCTTCGAGGGCTAAGGAATTAGTCAGCATATAGGTGAGATTCAGTCCGAACTGGGCGTCACCATCCATGCCGATGCCCGATCCTGTCAGCAGGCCTGAGGTCGGAGTTTCTACCGGGCTGCTGTCCACGCTGGGTTCAAAATTCATGATACCCATTCTGAACAGCCAGTCGCCTTGTTCCTGCGCCAGAGCGCCCAGAGGCAACACCATGGGCAGCACCAGAACGGCCATTTTTTTGCTAAAGCGGGGTGAAAGCGAACGCATCAAATTTTTCATACCCTTATAGTAACCGGGCATGGCATTCAGTCTATTCGGACTTGCTTGCCTGAAAGTTCTAAAAAACCGATGAATCCAGGTAGCGCGGATAGGGCTATTAAGGCTGCTGTCTTGCCAAAGGTCGTTTACAATACGCAGCTTTTTCCACGGGAAGAGTAAGCAGGATGCGGATTGGAATAGTCGGCGGAGGTCAGTTGGCAGCAATGCTGGTACAGGCCTGCGAGCGAGCCAATGCCAGTGAAGGCAGTGCGCACGAAATTTATGTGCTGGACGCGAACCCACAATGTCCTGCCGTTTTGGTTGGCGGCATTCACGTGCAAGGGGTGCCCGCAACCGGAGAAGGCTACGCGCAGCTAGCGGCTGTCTCAGATATTCTCACCATCGATCTGGAAAACGTGTCGGTCGAAGATTTGTCACAGTTGCAAGCTGGCGGAAATAAAGTCACACCCGACCCTGCCTTACTATTAAAGGTTACTGACAAGTTCAAACAAAAGCAGTGGCTTCAGGAATTAGGAGTTCCCACTGCAGCTTTTGTTCCTCATGATGGTGAACAAGAAGTTACTGCTGACCCCTTTGGATTTCCCGTTGTGCAGAAGGCGGCGAAAGGCGGTTACGATGGTCGAGGTGTGGTAGTGCTGCGTTCAGCTTCGGACAATGATGAACGCTTGCGCACAGCCGGTTATCTTGAACAATATATCCAGCGTAAGATGGAAGTCTCGGTAATAGTGGCCGCGGATGCAGCGCGTAACATCATTGCCTATCAACCTGTCGAAATGGTTTTTCACGAAGGCGGCAATGTGCTGGATTACCTGGTTGCACCAGCAAGGTTGCCAGGTGAGTTATTGGAAGCGGCAAAGGAACTGGCTGTGTCTACCATCGCGGCGATGAAAGGATGTGGAATCTTCGGTATTGAAATGTTTCTAACCGAGGACGATCAACTGCTGATCAATGAAATCTCTCCGCGGACTCACAACAGCGGTCACTACACTACAGAAGCCTGCAAAACCTCCCAGTTTGCACAGCAGCTTCGTATTCTCTGTGGTGATGAACTTGGTGACGCGACCCAACTCACGCCGGCGGTCATGTTCAATCTGCTGGGCATTGAAGGCTATGAAGGGGACACGGTAGTTGAACAAGAACAATCACTGGGGGATGATGAGACAGTCGCCATTCATCTTTATGGCAAGAAGCACTGTTTTCCTGGTCGAAAAATGGGTCACGTGACTGTGACCGCGGAAACAGTTGAGGCCGCACTGGACAAAATGAATGTGATTCGGGGAAAAATTAAAGTCAGAGGAGCGGAGCAACTTGTCTGAGTCTAAACAAGCAGTGGTCGGCATCATCATGGGTAGCGACTCTGATCTGAGAGTCATGCAGGCCGCCGCCGACATCCTGGAGCAACTACAGATTCCCTATGAGCTGACTATAGTCTCAGCCCACAGAACCCCGGATCGTATGTTCGAATATGCGCGCAGTGCTGAACAGCGGGGATTAAAAACGATCATCGCTGGTGCCGGTGGCGCTGCCCACTTGCCTGGCATGGTAGCTGCTCTGACCGTGCTGCCCGTTATTGGCGTACCGGTGGCCGTAACCGCGCTGCAAGGGCAGGATTCTCTGTTGTCCATAGTGCAAATGCCAAAGGGTATCCCGGTAGCGACCGTGGCTATCGACAATGCTACTAATGCAGGACTATTGGCAGCCCAGATAATCGGTGCCAGTGACGAAGAAGTGAGAGCACGACTGCAGGATTTCAGATCTTCTCAGACTCAGTCGGTACTGGACAAGGTAGAGAAACTCAATAGCTAAGTCTTAAGCCTGCGCTGCTCGTCCGAGCCTGTCTCGAATCGCTTTCCATTCTGGTGTACCTGGCACCTTCTCAATATAAAGTAGATTTTCTCCGCTTTGTTCCAGAGTATACAGGGCGTCATAAAGCCTGGTGCCATAGGCTGAGACATCCTCTGGCATGGAAATCACAGGTTTGCTGCGTGTGCCGAGAGTTTGTGCCGTATTCCTGAAGCACAGTATCGCGGCGTCATCATCCCATCTGGTCGCAATGGCCCTGGCATCAACCAAATGCAGCTGCATCCCCTGGGGCTGATAGTGCCTGTGTCGGAGACCCGGGGAGGGGGTGTCACCGGTGCCATGGGCAAATCTGATTTTCCCCACTACTTCTTCTATTTGTTCTTTGCTTATTGAGCCTGGTCGCAGGATTTGAGGTGGAAACTCTCGAATGTCCAGCACTGTCGATTCAATTCCCAGATCGGTAGCTCCGCCATCAAGAATTGCAGCGATGCGGCCATTAAGGGTGGTAGCCACATGATCGGCTCTGGTGGGGCTGGGGCGGCCGGACTGGTTTGCGGACGGCGCTGCAAGAGGGAATTCGCACTCCTTTAATAATTCCCGAGCTACAGAATTTGCTGGCGCTCGAATAGCTACCGAATCCAGATCGGCGGTCACTGTTTTTGGTACCTTAGAGCTGGCAGGCAGCACTAAACTCAGAGGGCCAGGCCAGAATGATTCGGCAAGCTGCCTGGCGAGCTGCAACTGTTCCTGGCTGGCCTGCCACAAAGGAAGTGCTTGCTCGATTGAAGGCACATGCAAAATAAGCGGATTGTCTCCCGGTCTGCCCTTGGCTTCAAAAATCTTGCTTACTGCAGACGGGTCCAGACCATTAGCGCCAAGTCCGTAAACTGTTTCTGTTGGAAATGCGACTACCTCTCCCGAACGGAGCAATTCACAAGCCCTGTTGATAGAAGTGGGATCAGAGGCAGGGAGTTGTATGGTAGTAAATGACATTTTTGTAAAACAAACAGAATTTAATTACAGACCTTAAGCATAGCGCCAATTCACCCACATTGCGCCAGGCAAGCGGTAGGGATTCCCGGAAACAACCAGAGTACTACAGACTCGGTACCTGATCTGCGGGGCTGAGGATGTTTGTTTAGTGCATGGAACACTTGGGAGCTTACCCAAAATCCAGTATGGTTAGCTAATATCTGACTTTCGTGTTCGCCACAAATAAGTGCGATAAAGGATTCTGGCTTTGGAAATCGTTCCGCAGTTTATCTTCCCCTCTGCAGTTTGGACTACTCTGTTTGATGACCGGGAGAGCTTCAATGAGTCCTTGTTGGAACGCATCTACGACCTGCGCAAACAAGACCCAGGTGGGGTTGCGAATACCAATGTAAGAGGTTGGCAAAGCCCCGATAATTTACAGAGCCTTGAGGAATTCCAGGACTTCAGTTTGCGGGTAGTCCAGGTTTGCCAGCGTATCGCGGAGTCTCAGAACTTTACTCCGAATCTCTCATTTAATTTGCAAGCCTGGGCAAATATCAATCCACCTGGCGCTTCAAACAAGATTCATTATCACGCAAACTGCCACTTCAGTGGCATTTACTACATCAGTTTGAAGGCACCAGAGTGTGGCAGTATTTTTTTCAGGGATCCGCGTGTCGCTTCGAGGATGTTAACTTATCCCATTACAAAGCCTACTGAATTCACCACCGAGGAGGTGCGCATGAAACCCGAGGAGGGCCGTATGTATGTTTTTCCTGGGTGGCTGGAACATGGCGTGGAAGAGAATCAAAGCGAACAGGATAGAGTCAGCATTGCTTTTAATGTCCTTTGCGGTATGCGTGATTCTGATTAATTCAGCAGACCAGCCAATCATGTCAAAACCCCCAACACAATCCGACCCTAACGCTGCAAAAACCCTGGACATCCAACAAGCTCTGTCTTCAGCCATGCAGCACCAGACCGCCGGGCGTTTGGCTCACGCAGAGCAGCTCTATCGGCAGGTATTGCAGGTCGATCCTGAAAACCCTGCCGCCCTTCATTTGCTGGGGGTGTTGGCCCATATGGCAAATCAGAGCGAGGTGGGCATCAATCTTATTCGGACAGCTATTACTATTGCTCCTGACTACGTGGCTGCCTACAACAATTTGGGAAACGTGCTGCGTGAAGTTGGACAGTTTGAGGAAGCCGCAGAGGTCTTCAACAAAGCGATTGAACTCAAACCGGATTATGCTGAAGCCTATGGCAACCTCGGGCTGGTACAACAGAGTTTAGGAGGTCCCGAAGCGGCGATTGGCAGCTACAGGAAGTCCCTGGCTATCAAACCTGAGCTGGTTGACTCTCTGAACAACCTGGGACAACTACTCTGCCAACAAGGAGAGTTGGACGAAGCTATCCAATGCTTTCAAAAGGCGCTTACTGGCAATTCCGGATTGGCGCAAGTTCACTACAATCTGAGTACTGCCTTGAAGCTGCAAGGAAACCTCGAAGCGGCACTGGAAAGCCTTAAGCAGGCTATCGAAAGCCAGCCGGGATTTGCTGTTGCTCATAACAGCCTCGCGCTGACTTTACAGCGCCTCGGGAGGTTGGAAGAGGCCAACGCTGCCTATCGGCGTGCGCTGGAATTGTCACCGGATAACGCGGAATACCTGGGAAATCTGGCCAATGTGCTGGATCTTCAGGGAGAACTGGACGCAGCCTTGAGTTGCTATCGAAGGGCGCTCGAGCTGAATCCTGAGTCCAAAGAAGTCGCTGGATCTATCGGTTCGATCTTATTAGCCATGGGGCAATCAGAAGAAGGATTGATCAAGGAGCGAGAAGGATTCGGTGTGGTGAACTTCGATTCGAAGCAAGGTGTCAGCATCAACTGAGGAACGGGGTTTGAGTGCAGAAGTCACCAGAATCGAAATCGAGGCAGCGTCAGCGATCCCTCACTTCATTGGCAGCTGGATTATTCAGCCTCTGTCGCTATGTGATGACTTGATCAGGTTCTTCGAAGAGCACCCGGACAATCAGGCCCAGGGCAAGACTGCCGGTGGGCTCAATCTTGAGGCCAAGAACTCCATCGATCTGACTATTCGGCCTCGAGAATTACCACAGCACGACCATCAGCCGGTACGCGCCTATCTGGATGCCCTGTTCGCCTGCCATCAGGATTACCTGCAACAGTGGCCGTTTCTGCAAAACGTTTTATCCAAGGCCGAGATTAGTTCCTTCAATCTCCAGCGCTACAAGCCTGGTGGCCATTTCCTGAAAGTCCACTCAGAGCGAACCACCCTGGCCACTTCCCACCGTGTGCTGGCCTGGATGACCTATCTGAATGATGTTAAAGATGGTGGCTCGACAGAATTCGTCCATCAGAATCTGCAAGTGCAACCGGAAAAAGGTAAGACCTTGATTTGGCCTGCAGAATGGACCCACGCACACAAAGCTAATGTATTGAATTCCGGTGAAAAATACATAATAACTGGCTGGATGCACTTCCCTCCGCACACCCCCCAAAACTAACGGCTAACAGTAAATTCAGGCTGACTCATGAGCCTGGAATCGACTGTTGTATCCACCATATTCGTGGTAACTCAGAGGATCGTTTGCCAACAATCGCTCAGTTTTGAGCCGTGCAATCGAGTTCGTGGGGTTTCGATAAAAGTAGTTTGATTTGAAAATAATTAAATTCAGTATACGACATTAAATCTTCATTCAGACTAGTTTTATAAAGTGAGTGCTCAATTAATTAGTGTTTAATTACAATAACTTATGTGTTTGACGGTTTCTTTTGTTTTCAAACTAAATACTTTTAGAAAAATAAGCTTTTAGGCTTGAGTAACTACTTTTTACAGTCTATTCTCGCACGATGGCGATCATGCACTCCCATGGATAAGTGCGTGATTTCCTATAAAAAAAGAAGCTTCTTAAATAAAAGAAAATTGGAGAGATTGTATGCAGTATAAAATTCCACATAAGCGTAGTTTGCTTTGTACGGCAATTTCTATGTCTCTGCTCCCACTATCCCAAGCTTCGCTGGCGCAAGATCAGCAGGTAGAAGAAGTGGTGGTAACCGGATCTTTCATTCGTCGCAGTGAAGGATTC
>JANQJM010000122.1 GCA_028281635.1 Pseudomonadales bacterium
GCTGCTCCAATCGCGGCCGTCCCCGCTCGCATGGCTGCACCTGCTACTGCCCCGGTACCGGTCAAGGTGGCGATATCGGCTCCGATATTCACCAGGTCGGTAAAAATACCGATCTTGGCATTGGTAGTGCGTTTCTCTTTGACTTCTTCGAGATGATTTATCAGGGTTTGGTCACCGATTATGGCTTCGATCATCTCATCAGTTACCCCAAGCTGTTTTAGCTTCTGCATTTCAGGACCAATCTGCTCAATCCCCAGGGCGTTGTTTTGATGTATTTCCTCGATGCGCGCGTAATTGTCAGGATAGCGTTTCTTCAGCCTTGCCATTAAGGCCTCATCGTTCTGGGCTTTACGATACTCGGCAAAGATCTTTGGATTGTCACGCTCTTGTTGCCGATACTCAGCGGTAGCTACGACAAGACTTCGAAACTTGTCACTTTCAAGTATCTGCTTAACTTCCTGCTTTTTCTTTTCGTCTCCGGAAACACCAGACAATATACTTTCGGTCTGAGATTCTTTCGCCGTTTTGCCGAAATCAAAGTTGCCTTGCTGCACGAGCGTCACGATACGACCAATGAGAGAAATAGTACTCATGGCGATGCCAATCGCCGGGATAGCGGCTTGCATTGCGGTACTGGCCACCGCGCCTGAACTCTTCTGAAATTCATTGATTGCCGAAAGTACACTGCTGGTGCCTGACAGTGCGGTCTCGAAAGCGATCTTTGCACCTTCCAGTGCCGATGCATCTTCAGCCGAATCTTCCTTGATCAATTGATACTCTTCATAGGCTGTTTTCAATTTCATGCAGTTGCTGAACCCTGATTTCACCAGATCAATAATGCCTCCGGTGTACTCCTCTACTTCACTGTCCTCTTCAGCATTTTCACCATCGGCCTTTGCTTCCTGTTTTTCTTTTTTTGCACTCTCCTTGTCTGCTTTCAGAGCTTCGTCAAACTTGTCAAAACTGGTTTCTGCTTTTTTTAACTTCTGATAGTCAGCTGGAACTTTCATAAAGCTGAGTAATTGGTGTGCTTCGACAAAATCTGCAGGCGGTTGACCAGTTTTTGCTGGATCTGCGTCAAATTCAGCATCCTGATTGTCTGCTGGCGTCTCTTCGTGACCCACGCCCGGGGGCTGCTCGCTCTCTTCTTCAACCGGACCCAATAAGGCCAGACCGACCTGTCGAGTCCATGCCGTGTCGGCGGCTGTATCAGCCGTATCTTTGCCACCAGAAGGTGGTTCAATCTCGTGAGTGTCAGGATTGTAGGCGGAGCTGCTGGCAGCCGCTTCAGCCGCCCGCAATTGCGCCATACTTGGCCTGTTGCCACTAAAGCGATTTTGATCACTCACATATCTCAATGGCTCATGCTTCGCTCCGCTGCCATGGGTTCGCAGCTGAACCAGGCTGGCCTGTTGCAGCACAGCCTTACTGGAATTGCTCATTGCAGCGATCATCTTTCCCTGGGCCGTTATCACATTGCTGTTCAGGGATTTCCGCAGTGTGTCTGAACCACTGTCCCGCGATGCATGGTGTGCCGCTGGCTCAGTATGATCTGGCGAATTTTTTGAGCGAACTTTTTTCATCGAGAATCGAACGCAGATTTCGTTCTTCTATTTATTACTTATTATTTTATTACTTATTATTTACTGTAAATGCGAGAGCGCCAGACGGGCCCGGCTGCGGGAGATTATTGCTTAGAAACAGGTCGCTTGCTATGGCAATTGCCTGGATTCGGCGCTGTGAGGATTGCGAAAGGGAAGCGAGCTTTGCCAGCAACCCAGATTAAGCGCAGAGCGCTCTCCCTTTTTTCGTTAGAAAATGAGACTTGGTGAGATCTGGGCATTGCACATGAGAAGAGTCAAAGTAAATCGATGCCTGAGAAGCGCTTTCGTGCCGCCAGAACAGATCGTCAAAGATGAATATAGCCGAATCATCTGCAAGCACGATCACAGATGTGTCCCTGATCTTTCTTTTGTACTTCTGTTTCAGATGATTGCGCTTGAGATATTCGGAAACTTCCATTACCGACCAGGACTCGAACATCGGCAATGCATTTTTGTCCAGCCAATTTTGTGCCGATTGCAGCTGCCAGTGTTTTTTCCGAGTGATGCGCTTGCGCTCAGCACCTTGCCGAATCACCGACTGCAGCGATTGCAGTCGTTCGGTAACTTTTCGCTTGTCCTGCAGCGTCGCCACTGGATCAGTTCCCCTGCCGAGCTTTACGATTTCAGAAGCGGCTAGAGATTCCTTCGTTCCAGGAGCCCGGTTTCTACCGATGAACATGGCAAATCCCATTCAAGGACTGACCTACTAGCTATCGTCAGAGTCCGGAGAAACAGTAGAGCCACTTTAAAATTCGTTTTCTGGACAGCAGGAACTGTGGACTGCAGCCTCAAAGCCGGGCTTGCGCATTGAAGTATCTTGGAGCCGAGTGATATAAGGGGAATCTCAAATGTCATCGATCTTTCAATCATTGAGATAGATTCTTGCAACAATCACCTGGCATACGATCAATCTGGACCAAGGTATTTGGCCTGACTGCGATTCTGGTAACAGTGATGCTGGTCGCAGCTGTCGTTTCGTTCACGATGTCCTATTACAAGGTCAACGATGTGCGTCAACGGGTTTCCAACCTTGCCCACCTCGTGGTTCCCCTCACCCAGGCCGCAGCCAATATTGATGCCTACTCCTTGCAGGAGGAGATTCAATTGGAGAGAGTGCTACGTAAGTGGACTGCAGCCCCGAACCAGCGAGTACTTTTTCAAGCTGATATCGATCGATTTCTGGAGCTGGAAGAAAGTGTGCAACAAGAGCTTCGAATAGCGGCTGACGTGCTTGCCGCAACCTTGAGCGATCCGCAATGGTTGCATCCAGCTGATGCTGTTGAGTTTGGACGCACTGCATTGCTATTGGAAAACATAGATAAAGAGCACGCGGAGTTTTTCGATCATGCCCGTAGCGTTATAGAAAACCTGGATTCAAGCGATCCTGATGCAACCGAACAAAGCATTCTCGATCTGGAAACAGAAGCTGACCATCTCGACCAGGAACTGTTTACCTTGTTAACTGGTCTGGAAGCGCTTAATGCAACTCAAGCCGAAGAAATTGAAGCGGCCGAATCCCTGATTCTGGAAATCTACCTGCAAAACTTCGTATTGACCTTTATTGTTTTCGTTATTGGTATAGCTGCGTCAGCAGTTATCACCACCAAACTGGTCACACCGGTAAGAGATCTAAAACAAAAATCTGAAGAAATCACTCGTGGCAATCTGGATATTGACGTTGTACCTCAGACTAAAGACGAAATTGGTCAGTTAGCAAGCGCCTTTGGACTCATGGCTTCTGAACTTCGGGTCAAAAACCGTGTTAAAGAACTCTTTGGTAAATATGTAGACCCGCGCATTGTTGAAAGTCTGCTGCTGGACAACTCTGAGCACACAAGCATGCAGAGTCACAATCAGGAAATGACAATTTTCTTTTCTGACCTGAAAGGATTCAGCGCAATGACTGAACTGCTGACTCCAGATGGGCTGGTGACCCTTATCAATCGTTATTTCAGCATGATGGCAGAACCCATCATTGCTGAAAGAGGGGTTATCGATAAGTATGTGGGCGACTGCATCATGGCATTTTGGGGACCTCCATTTACTGGTGACGAGAACCAGGCAGTATTGGCATGCCGCGCTGCCCTTGCCCAATTCGATCAGCTTAAAGTCTTTAATGCCGCTTTGCCGGAGATTCTCGGTCTGCGGCAAGGTCTGCCAGATTTTCAGATCAGAGTTGGGATCGGTACGGGCGAGGTACTGACCGGCAATATTGGGTCCGACCACACCAAGTCATACACAGTGATGGGCGACAAAGTGAATATTGCCTCTCGCCTGGAGAATCTGAACAAGCAATACGGCACATCCATACTGATTGGCGAACTCACCCGTGAGCGAATCGGTGACGAATTCGTTGTACGGGAGATAGACCAGGTTGTGGTTGCCGGAAAAGACGAATCCAACCGCATCTTTGAACTGGTTTGTTTCCAAGGCCAGGCAGACCAGCAGCAAATTGAGCTAGTCAAGAGTTACGAAGCGGGCCTGCAGGCTTACCGAAATCAGGAGTGGGACATTGCAGAACAGCAGTTTTTACGCTGCCTGAGTCTTGATCAGGACGATCAGCCTTCCGCGGTTATGCTCGATAGAGTCAAAGAGTTTCGACACTCTCCACCGGACAGCACCTGGGACGGAATTTGGCGATTCTCAGCTAAATGACGCACTAAGAGAGACAAGCATAGGGAAGCAAGATTCTTTACTGCTCAATTTCTCGTACCATCAATTCGCTATCCCCACTCTGCCGGCAATGTTTTTGCTACAGGTTTGGCCTGCTGTCGCTTTCTCTGCTCTTCGTCATACTTTGCCAACCGCTGATCAAGCTTGAGTCCCCCCGAATCTATTGATTCCCCTGGTTTGCTCTTGACCTTGGAAGCTTGCTCTTCAGCAGCACGTTTGCGCCTTAACTCCTGAGCCAGGCGCTCTTCGCTGGCGCCCAGCTGGGCCACTCTGTTTGAGTCCAGGACACCGGCCCCCTGAATTTTTCCAATCTGACGCTGAATCGATTCCTGACCCACAGCGGCGGGAGAAATTCTCGTTGAACTCTGATCGCGAAAACCTGCTTGCTCGGCACTTGGCTGGTGAGTGACAAGCTGCTTGTCTTGGGAAGTAAGATGGATTTTAAAACGCATAGTTTTTAACTAGGGATGGAGCTGATTCTTCGTCTGGAGTGGCGCATGGCTTTCAGAAAATTAAAACTAACCTGGATGCAAAAAGAAATTCTGTGACCGAGACACAAGTCGTATTTATTCCTACAGGATTGGTCTATGATTCGCCTCTCAGTTAATGGAATCTCTTGGCTACTACTTGAGGTTCGTTTTCAAAACGACGTCGGAATAAATCGAGCAACCAAATGAAACAGCAATTATTCGCCCTTACCACTTGTGCAATATGTTTTTTAACTTCAAACCTCGCCAGCGCCCAGGAAGAATTCGACTTCTTTGAAGCTCCCCATCATTTGTCGATACTTCTGGCAGACACGCACATAGATGGTGAAGGGGAAAATGAAACCATCGGCATAGACTATGAATATCGGGTGAGTGAACTCACGGGCCTGGGCGTTGTTGTAGAACATGCTTTCGGCGAACTCGATGCGACTACAGTACTCGCCGTTGCAGATATCCATTTACACGAGGGGTGGGTCATGCAGATTGGGCCCGGATATGAGTTTGCCGATGAAGAAGATTCCTTTGTAGCTCGAATCGGATTCCTTTATGAATTCGAATGGGATGGATTCACCTTATCGCCACAGCTTCACTGGGACTACCATGATGCCGGAGAAGACGCTTTCGTCGCTGGCATTGCCCTCGGCTTCGGCTTCTAAAACATAAAGCGATAATTCCAATCTCCCTTAGCCAAACCAAATATGTTTGGTAGCTCTCCCGGGCGCCCCGCATAGTCGTTGCGGGCGGCTTGCGGGAGTGTTATGGTCAGAAATCGCAAAATAATTAAGACTCTCAACGCTACATACCTGAAAACTAAAACAATTTCGGAGGTCCCTGTGAACAAAGTGATTAGTGTTGGCCTGTTGCTCTCCTCCCTCCTCGCAGCTTCCGCAAGCGCTCAAACTTATACAGCAGATTCTGTTACCGGTCCGATTACTGATCGACCCATTCGTATTCTGCAAACCAACTCCGCCGGAGACGATGTGTATGTATTTGATCCCGCGACCATGGAACAGGTTGGTTACATAGAAGACTTGCCCCATAACCATGGCGCTACCGTGCACGCCGACGGCACCTACTACTATTTCACAAACGAACACGATCACACGGTTGACGTAGTCGACACCCGAACCTTCGAGGTGGTTGATCGAATTCAGCTAGCAAATGGACCACATAACCTGTCAGCCAGTCATACTGCCCGTAAAGTCTATGTGGCGATTATTCGTGAGCCTTTGATTCAAGTAATCGATATGGACAGTCACGAGATTGTCGCCAACATTGAAACAGGAGGCGGCGTACACAACACATTCGTGACGCCCGATGGTCGTTACGCGGTTGGCGGCATGATTGGCGCCAGCGAAATTATTGCTATCGACACCGAAACCGATGAAGTGATGTGGGAATTGGAGATTCCCTACTCGCAGAATCCATTTACTGGCGGTGTTCGCCCTCTGACCTTTACTACGAATCCGGACGGTTCGACTCGCTCAATGTTGGTCAATGTTGGCGGTTGGCATGGCTTTTGGGAATTTGATTGGGAAACCCAGGAATTGCTGCACAAGGTCAGCCCTCCTGATGATGCCTGGAACCGCACCGACCAAACCGCCGACGGCATTCAGAGCGCGCCGAGTCATGGCGTGGTGGTATTGCCTGATCAGAGCCAGGTTTGGCATTCCAGTCGCGCCACTTCCCATATCTATGGGTACTCCTACCCTGACTTTGACTACCTGGGACGGGTTTATATCGGCAATCCTGCCTGGATAACCACCACACCAGATAGTCGTTATCTGTGGGTAGGCGTATCAGGCCATAACGAAACTGCGGTAGTGGATCTGCAAACACAGGAAGTGATCAAACGTTTTCCTGTTGGCCAGGCGCCCAAGCGAATTTTCACAGCCATCATGCCAGCAGATTGGGAGGGTGAAGTACAATGAGAAGCCTTCACTCATGGAGACTGCTGATAATTGCAACCACTGTTGCTCTGATTGGCTGCAGTGAACAGGAGTCGGCTCCTGGCACTGTGACCCAAACCAGCAACGGCTCTGTTACCCGAGATACCGCCAAAGGCTTGGATTACGAATTTTATCGCGATTCTATAGAACCAATTTTTCTCCGCCATCGTGGTGGTTTCGTTGGCTCTGACACTTCATGCGTCGCCTGTCACACCACCCAGGCCAATGCGCCTCTGGGCTTACAACCTTTAACAGAAGAAAACGGCAACGTATTCTGGACCGAAGCACAATCGCGACAGAATTTCGAAAACGTTGCCATGCTGGTGAATCCCAGTGATCCGGAATCCAGTCGACTGCTGTTAGCGCCACTCGCACCTGCGGCAGGTGGCGAAAGACACTCGGGTGGCATTTTTTGGGATACTAATCAGCACGCTGAATACCGCGTGGTCGCTGAATGGATCGCGACGGGTAACTCCAGCGCTACTGCAGACCCAATCGTTGATGTTGATTTCGAATTCTTCCGTTCCTGCGTGCAACCGATCTTTGTCAATCCAATTGACAATGCCATGCCTTGCATCGAGTGCCATAGTGGTGAGTTTGCTGTACCACCTCCGGAAAACAGTTACTGGACCGAGGAACAATCACGGCAGGCGTTTGAGGATCTGGTGTATCTGATTGATCCTGGTCGTCCTGAGAGCAGCCGCTTTCTGCATAAGCCACTGCATCCAAATGCAGGCGGCGATCTCATGCACAATGGTGGCAGGCGCTGGTTTAGCGCGGACGATCCAGAACGCATGGCGCTTGCCGATTGGGTGCGAGGGGACGCCGCTGGTGATCAGTGTCCTCCGGCACTGCAATACGAGTATCCACCAAGGTCTTAGTTGTATGCTGAAAAGACTTTTAGGTGCAGGGTCATTAACTGCACTGATGTTGCTCACTGCCTGTAGCGAATCAGTACCCGAATCGACTCTGGATGGCATCTTCACTGCAGAACAAGCCCAACGTGGAGAAGGCCTGTTTAATCAACATTGCACTCGTTGCCATAGCATTCAGGAATTCACCGGCCGATCATTCGATGCCGTGTGGACTGGAACTCCGGCCGCCGCACTTTATTTGCGCATTGCCAACACCATGCCTCTGGATCAACCGGGCAGTCTTGGGAATAGCCAGGCCACGGCGCTATTTGCCCACATCCTGAGCGAGAATGGCATGCCTGCTGGCGAGTCTCCGCTGGAGGCCGATCTGGAGTTTATGGCGAGCATACTTATCGCTCCTTCAAGTTAACGTATCTATCAAATAGGTTTCACCATGCTTAATTCAAAACTAAAAACCCTGCTGCTGTTAACGGCTTCTGTATTTGTCATCGGACAGAGCAACTCGGCAGACAACAGCAAACAAATAGATGTCACTGAGGCCGCCTTCAAGTGCATCACCGAATTCGCCGCCAGTGGTGAGTTTTTTGTCGACAATCTGTTGGGTAATCTGGCTGCGACATTGGAAGTGGCTAACTCCGAGACAGGCGGGAAATACCCTGCCGGCTCCCTGGTCACGCTGGTGCCCAACGAAGCCATGATCAAGCATGAAGAGGGCTGGAACCCAGCCACTAATGATTGGGAGTTTTTTCTGCTCGATGTTTCTGCTGAAGGTGCGACCATCGCACAACGAGGTGGAATGGAAGTCACCAATCGCGCGGGCTCCTGTTTTGGTTGCCACCAACTGGCTCGTCCGGAGTGGGATTTGATCTGCGGCATGAATCACGGTTGTGCCCCGCTCCCCTTTACCCGCGAACAGATTCGTGGCGTCCAGCAGAGCGATCCACGCTGTGTCAGAGAAAACTAACCAGTCTGATTCCCGGAATCAGACAAAATAGACAAGCCCATCCGCAGTGATTAAGCTGCGAGAAAGACTTGCGTGAGGTAGATCATGGCCTATTCACTGATTGGTAAAGATTTCACTCCTCCCGATGTGCACGCCAAAGTAACCGGCAAAGCGAAATACGCCGAAGACTTCAAGGTCGATGGCATGCTCTATGCCAGGTTGCTCACCAGCCCCATACCCCATGCCCGGGTGGTACGCCTCGATGTGTCGCGGGCGCTGCAGATGGAAGGTGTGGTGGCAGTGATGACAGCGGACGACGTGCCGCAAATGCCCAATCTTGGCAATCCTATCCTCACCAATGAACCAGCCTATGTTGGGGATCCGGTTCTGGCAGTCGCAGCAGTTGATGAACGAACGGCCGAGAATGCTATAGCCGCCATCACTTACGATTTCGAGCCGCTACCTTTTACCGTCGATCCCATAACCAGCCTCAGCCCTGGCGGACCAGAAGCTCGCACCCAGGGTAATGTGGGTAATTCCACCATGCAGGACGAATTCCGTAGCATGCATTGGAACAATGACCAATATGCCGAACTGGAGAGAGAACGTTTACCCCTTGGCGAAGCAGCCCGCGAATGGCAGGTCGGCGATCTTGAGGCAGGTTTTGCGGAAGCTGCCTATGTGATCGATGAAAGCTTTGTCACCGCCAGCTTCTCCCACAATTCCATGGAACCGCGTTCTGCCATGTCCTACTGGGAAAACGGCAAGTGTTATCTCTATGGCTCCAGCCAGAGCGGCAGTTTCCCAATTCCAGGCTTGGCAAGCTACATAGGCATCGATCCAGCCGATCTGGTTTTCATCGCGGAGTTTTGCGGTGGTGGATTTGGCTCCAAGGGTGGCCCCTATCCCACTATGACCATTCCCGCTCATCTGTCGCGACTGACTAACCGCCCGGTGATGCTGAGAGTAAGCCGTGAAGAAGAGTTCTACATCGGTTCAGCACGTCACGGCTTTCAGGGACGAGTGAAAATAGGCTTCCGGGAAGACGGTCGCATATCAGCCTGTGATCTGTTTGTGGTTCAGGACAATGGTGCCAATGCCGGCTTTTCCGATTGGCTGTCTGCCGGCGATGCAGTGTCTTTGGTGTATCAACCGGAAGCGATGCGTTTTCGAGGCATTCCAGTTTTTACCAATACCCCATTCAAGGGTCCACAGCGCGGACCTGGCCAAAACCAGATTCACTCAGCACTGGAACCATTGCTGGATAAGGCTGCAAGAGAATTGAATCTCGATCCTCTGGCAATCCGCAAAATTAATGCCCCAGAGAGTGACGATCGCTATGGCGCCAACAGCAGCAGCCTGACCAGTTCCCATCTTGGCGACGCACTGGACATAGGTGCAGCGCGATTTAATTGGGACACCCGGCGCCAACGCAGTGGATCACGCAATGGCAGCAAGGTCATTGGTGTGGGCGTCGGCCAGGCTTATCACTCTGCTGGCAGCAATGGTTTCGATGGGCTGGTACGGATTACGCCAGATGGCAAACTGCATATTCATACTGGCGTAGGAAATCTCGGCACTTACTCCCACACTGGCACCTCTCGAGTGGCAGCCGAGGTGCTGCGATGTAACTGGGACAATTGCATCGTGGAACGAGGCGATAGTCGTAAGCATCTGCCCTGGAATCTTGGACAATTCGGCAGCAATACCTCCTTCACCATGACCCGCACTAATTATGTTGCCGCCATGGATGCGCTGGAAAAACTGCTTGAGATCGCCGCCATCGAACTCGGTGGAGCAACAGAGGACTACGATATTCAAGACGAACGGGTATTTCGCAAGAGTGAACCCAGTGTGTTTATCACTTATGCTGATGCCGCAAGAAAAGCGATAGAACTAGGCGGCAAATACAGTGGTGAATACGCGCCGGAAGATATTAATTCTCTCACTGCTCGCTCAGTCGCCGCGCTGGCCGGTTCAGGTCTGGTTGGTGTGGCCAGAGATAATCTGGAGAAAGAAGGCACAGTCCCTGCCCTGGCTGCAGGGTTTATTGAAATCGAGCTGGACACCGAAACGGGTAAATTTGAAATTCTGGACTACCTTGGTGTTGCTGATTGCGGCACCGTTATTCATCCACGGGGCCTGGAGATTCAGGTGAAGAGCGCGGCAGTAATGGGTTTCGGCATGGCCGGATTCGAGCGCCATGCCTTTGATCCACAAAACGGCTTACCCGCCACCACGGGCTTGCACAACTCCAAATTGCCAACATTCCTGGATGTGCCCACACCTATGGACTGGGCCGCGACCGATATACCCGACCCACAGAATCCAGTTGGAGCCAAAGGTGTTGGAGAACCGATTCAAGGCTGCGCATCGGCGGCATTATTGTGTGCTATATCCGATGCTCTGGGTGGACACACCTTCAACCGGGTGCCAGTCACTGCGGACATGATTGTGAACGCTGCCGCTGGCTTGCCGCAGTCGCAAAAACCGCTGAGCACCAATACCACCTAGTTCTGATCATAATGGCGTCAGTCAGCATTTAATACTGACTGACGCAGGTCACCCAACAACTCAAAGCTGTCACCACCGTCAGTACTCTTATAGACGAGATAACCTTCCGTAGCCACGTAGACTATCGATGGGTCAGCCGGGGCAATCACGATATCGTGAATCTGATTGGCTGCCTGCAACACTACTTCTGCTGAGCTGCCCCCATCGGTTGATTTCCGCAATTCAGCGGACTGGGCAAAGAGAATTAGTTCTGGGTCTATGGGCGACACTTCGATGGGCCCATTAACCGGCTGTTGCATCGCAATCCAGTCCTGACCTCCATTGACAGACTTTCTTATCAGGAATGCGTCGCGCTCGACGGCGTAGATTACTTGACCATCAGTCGACACAGTGAACCAGGGAATGATCAACTCCCGAAGCTCGCTTGCAAACAGTTCTGTGGTGGAACCCTGGTTGCTGATGCGAACAAAGCCTATGTTGCTTGTCGTGTCATCAAAGTTGAAACCAAAAGTTATGAAGTCTCCATTGTCTCCATAGGGCAGCAGTTGCCAATATCCGTTTCTTCCATCGTTTCCATCAATGGCAAGCTTAGTCCATTGTGAGCCATCATCAGTGGACATATAGACTCCACCTTCGAAATACTGACCCTGCAATTCCGAAAAACTGGGGCTGCCCCCTTCTATACCCAGATATATACGATTCGTTTCAATGGGATCGACATTAATCGCCGTGGCCCTTGAGCTGCTTAGTCCACAGCTGCCTCGAAACCAACTCTCACCACCGTCGATTGACTTGTAAACGCCCGCCGACGAACTTGGGTAATCGCCAACAATGGGCCCGGGGGAATCCAGTGTTGCTGCGTACACTACATTGTTGTTTTGCGGATGGACGACCATATCCCAGAACTCGGGATAGTTCTCACTGCCTTCAGCATGACGAATTCCGGAACGGAACTGTTGCCAGGTAGTACCGCCATCCAGACTTCGAAGCACTCCGTTGCGCTCGGTCCCAACGTAAACAATGTTTGCATCAGTGGGTGAAACGGCTAAAGAACGAAACACGGAATCGCGGTCTTCCCCTTCGGGGCCGTCTGGCCCGGCAATAATCATATCGCCGTTACCCGGATCGTTGGCCTCACAGCTCTGCATCTGCTCAGTAGAGGTGTTTAGAGTAGTTAAGGTAAAAGTTGCAGGATCTTCGCTGCTTAGTATCAGCTCTGCACTGTACCTGACACCAAATGCCCGCAAGCTATATAAGCTGAGAATCTGGGTCTGCAGAGAATAGGAACCTGCACTGGCAGACTGGCTGTCACTGACAATCGCCTCGTTGAGAGCGAACTGTAAATTGTCGGCGTCAAGGAGTTCCAGGGTGGCGGTATATCGACCCAGGGACGGGACATCAAATGGAGGCACAATCAGCAAACCAGTATGCGCCTGGTAGACCGCATCGGACTCCTGAGCGACGGCAGAGAAAACCGGCCACAAGCTCAGTACCAACAGCAAGCCTATTCCTTTTCGCAATTCACTTACCCCATCTTGGAAGCCTGCGGTGTCACCGATTGGGGACTTGCGACTGAATGAACAGCCGAGTGTCTCGCAGCAGCTGTATCCTTGCCGGCTCATGCACATACATCATATGCCCTCCCTGGTAGTACTCGTACTGAATTCTATCTGGGCGAATGTCATGGCGATTTAGTGTGTATTCCGCATCGAAAAAAGGAGTCACTAAATCGAAAAGTCCGGAAGCCACAAATACATTGAGCGAAGGATTGATGCGCAGTGCAGTTGCCAGATTGTGGGCGGTATTAACATAGGCAGGTTCCCAGAAAGAGCCCTCCGGTGCTGTTCTCCAATTCCAGTTACGACTCAAATCAGGGTCAGCTGGATTCAAATACTGTCGGTCCCAATCGACTCCCAAATCGCTGCGCATGTAAGACAACAGCGCTGTCTTATAAGCAGCGGATATGCCATCGCCAGCGGGATCGCGGTCTGATTCTGCCGCAAGATCATCTATTTGATCCTGAGTGTAGCGGGAGTCGGAACGACCTACGGCAATGCCCTCATCTCGCAACAACTCTTTGGCGAAGCGATTGCCCTGAACACGGAGATTCGCTTTATCGATATAGTCGGTACTGAGGCCGGTGAAGTAAGCCAATCTATCGCGCACCGCCAGATATTCACCAGGCGTGATTGTGTTGCCCTTAAAGAGTGCCGGGAGATATTCATTCACAGCAAACTCCCGTGCCTGTTGCAGGAACAGCTCCTGACTCTCCGGTTGTGGCTCAACTTTGCCGTGGTAGAGCGCAGTTGCGGCCATGGTTGGCACATAGGTAATAAAGGAAACAATATTGTCCCTCACATAGGGGGTTGAACCCTGATAGTCCAGAGCCTGCGAGATGAAGAGAATGCCATTTAGACTGATCGACATCTCTTCTTCCATACGCTGGGCTACCGCCGCTGCCCGGGTAGTACCAAAACTCTCACCCAGCAGAAATTTCGGTGAGTTCCAGCGGTTGTGTTCGTTGATCCAGGTTTGAATAAACAAGGCCATCGAATCGGCATCTTCATTCAATCCCCAGAAATCCTTCCCTTCGTATTCCCCTAGCGCACGAGAAAACCCAGTTCCGACAGGATCGATGAAGACAAGATCGGTGGCATCCAGAATAGTTTCTGGCGCATCAACTATAGGGTAAGGCGGCAATCCGGCATGCTCGCCATCTGATGGGACCACGATGCGTTTAGGTCCATAGCTGCCCATATGCAACCAGGTTGAAGACGAGCCTGGCCCGCCATTCCAAACAAACGTTACCGGGCGAACTTCATCGCCATCCAGATTTGTCTTTAAGTAAGCGAAGGTAAAAATCGAAGCTTTTGGCTCCCCTTGCAGATCTCTGATATAGGTTTCACCGGCAATCGCGCGATAGTCAATTCGTTGATTGTTAAACTCTGCGGAATGTTCAGTAATGAACTGCGTCGGTTCGGGAACTTCTATACTCTCCTCTTCCTGCTCATCGGCAAGAATCGAAGAAGTGATTGCCATTGCTGACAACAGCAAAAATCTGCTCGGCTTGCTAAACAACATTGTTTGTACCTTCTTAAATCACCTGATCAGGGCCCAAGTCTTTTAATCAAATCATTGAAACTAAACACTAGCCTTGCCCTGCTGTTTTGTCCATTCCGAAACAAGGAAAAATCCCCGCTCCACTGCAGCCACCAGTTCCGCCAAAACTCAGCCATACAGGAGTCATTATGCAATCCCGTAAGCCGCGGAAAAACATCAGGATCCGGCCTGCTCCAAATGCCCCTCGTCTCATAGGGGTTATCCCTCGTCTGGCCCCTTAAAATCTGGACAAGTCCCCGCCAGAGAGATACCGTTAGCACCTCTTATATGCCCCATTTATCAAGTAAGTGCCTAGCACGGGAGTAAGACATGATAAGAAAAACCCTATTCTCCCTGACACTTGTCGTAGCGCTGGTTTTCACTGCCAGTCCCAGCGACGTTTCAGCTCAAGCTGCTGAGTCAGTCGAGCCATTCAAAGTCGGAACTTTCGCCATTGATGACGTGCCAACCGTTGGCCTGGTCCTGCGCGACGATTCACTGATCGTTGAGCTGGAAGCTGCCAACCGGGCCATGGAACTGAGCTGGCAATACAGCAAGATGGAAATGCCCGAAGACATGCTTGGGCTCATCGAGAATTATGAGTACGGCCTCAAGTATCGCGTTTACGAGATCGTAAACTGGATGGCAGCAGAAGGTTTGCTTGATAACAGTAATGCAGACTACGTCCATCCTGTCGATCAGGTGGACATCATGGCGCCGGTTCAATATCCCAGCAAGATCATGAATGCTGCAGTGAATTTTTACACCCATGCTTGTGAGGGTTGCAATGCTGATGAGCTTGCAGCGCGCACGCGAGAACGCCAGATCAATCGTGGTGTTCCCTATTTATTCCTGAAGCCAACTCGCGGCGCGGTGATTGGCGATGGCGAAGACATCATCATGCCTTATGGTCGCGATGAGATTGAATATGAAGTTGAAATGGCCATCGTATTTGGCAAGGCTGGCAAATACGTTTCCGCAAACCGTGCCTATGACCATGTGTTCGGTTATATGGTAGCGATGGACGTTTCTGACCGCGGCGGTCGTCCACCCGGTGGCTATGGCGTACGTTCAGACTGGTTCGTGGGCAAAGGCCATGACACATTCGCTCCACATGGCCCCTGGATCGTGCCCAAAGAGTTCTATGGCGATCCTATGGAACGCCTGCACCAGATCACTGTTGTCGATGGTGTCACTGTGCAGGAAGCGCGTGCAGGAGACATGATTCACAACATTCCAGAACTTATTGAATATGCCACGTCATTAATTACCGTCTTCCCCGGTGATGTTCTCCAAAGCGGAACCTCAGGAGGAACTGGTGCTGGTCGTGTTGAGCGCGCCACTGGGTCCGGCTATCTGATCGATGGTGAAACCATAAGCGCAAGAATCGAAGGTATTGGCACCCTGACTCATCGAGTGGTAGCCGAACGCACTATTCCTGACGACCTCAGTGGGTCACAGTTGCCTCCGACTGCTTCATACCGGGATCGTTAGTAACACAGGAAAAACGGCCTCTAATCGAGATCGATTCTAAAAAGTACCCCCAAGATAAGGTCTTCGGGGGTATTTTTTTGCCCTGAAAAATCGATTCACTTGTTAGGATTGATGCACGTCAACTTGCCAGGGCCCTGCTCTGATAGCTTAGATTTAAACCTGTCACCTGAAATTAACCATGTTCGAAGCCGCTGAAGTCGGGCGCAAACTCTCCAAGAAAGAGTTCAATGCTGCCGAACCAGAACTACACCACAGCCTGCTCAGCTTGCAGCAGAAGCTGCGACGCTCTGATCATTCCCTCATCATTATCGTGTCCGGCGTTGAAGGCGCTGGCAAGGGTGAGATAGTCGATAGACTAAACAAGTGGTTTGACACCCGTGACGTGCAAACCTGCGCCTACTGGGAACAAAGTGAAGAAGAGAAACAACGCCCGCGAATGTGGCGATTCTGGCGCGATATGCCCATGCGCGGCAATATCAGCATCATGTTTGGCTCGTGGTATACGCGCCCGATTGTCGATGCAGCCTTTGGCAACATCTCGGAGGCAGAGCTTGACCAGGAGCTGGCCAGGATTCGTGATCTGGAGCGAGCCTTAACTGCCGATGGTGTCATAATAGTTAAGCTATGGTTTCATCTTCCCAAGTCAGAACAAAAAGAACGGCTGGAACAGGATGCAAAAATAAATAAGTTCAAGAAATCTCCTGTGCTTGAAGATTTTTCTAAACGCTATGATCAGTTCGCCAAGATTTGTGAACGCGCACTGCGCCTGACTGATGGCGGCACCACGCCATGGCATATAATTGAGGCAACAAACTATCACTATCGAGACTTTGCTACTGGTAAAATTATCGCGTCCCGCCTGGAATCTGTTTTCAATTCTGATGAATCACAACAGGTAGCAACTGTTTCCAATACAGACTCTGTACTCGATGCTATCGAGCCGCAGGAATCAGCGAAGATTACGGTTCTGGACAGAGTTGATCTGACACAGAGTCTTACCGAGAGTGATTACTCTGAACGCCTTTCGGAGTTGCAGAAAAAACTCCACGGCCTTGCCTGGCTCATGAATGAGAAGAAACGCAATGCAGTGTTGCTCTTCGAAGGTTGGGATGCAGCGGGCAAAGGCAGTGCATTGCGGAGGGTAACGGCTGCCATCGATGCCAGGCTCTACCGTGTAATACCGATTGCGGCGCCGACCGATGAAGAGAAAGGACATCACTACCTGTGGCGGTTTTGGCGCCACATTCCGCGGGCAGGCAGGTTCACCATGTATGATCGCTCCTGGTATGGGAGAGTGCTGGTGGAACGTGTCGAAGGATTCGCCTCGGCAGATGAATGGCAGCGCAGTTACGCCGAGATCAATAGCTTCGAAGAGCAGTTGCTTGACCATGGCATTATACTTTGCAAATTCTGGGTTCACATCAGTAAGGACGAACAGCTGCGTAGATTCAAAGAGCGCGAAATAGATCCCCGCAAAAAGCACAAGATAACCGATGAAGACTGGCGCAACCGGGAGAAATGGGACGACTATAAGATCGCAGTTAATGACATGATCGCTCATACCAGCACATCCCGGGCGCCCTGGACGCTTGTCGCCGGAAATGACAAAAAATTTGCCAGGATACAGATTCTTGAAACTGTCTCTTCGCAACTTGAAATGCTGCTAGAAGACTAGGCTCAAGTCCTTCTGCTCAAGACAAACTCTGCGCTTTTGGCTACACTTTGGGCCATAAAAACAACTCTGAAACTCCATTCGAGGCCCTCAATGTCTTTGATTAAGCGATTGCAAATTGGACTGGTTCCCCTGCTCACTGTATTCACTCTTGCTGGCACTCCCAGTTTCGCAGATGTCACTCTGGTGAGATTCGGACCTGTCGGCAACGAGAAGCCAGGCATTATAGATTCACAAGGACAGATCCGTGATCTGTCTGCTCATATCACTGACATAACACCTGCAACACTCTCAGACACCTCTTTGGAACAGATAGCTCAGATTCCAATATCAGAGTTGCCGCTTGTGTCTGGAGACCCCAGGCTTGGCGTGCCACTGACCGGCATTGGAAAGATCGTTGCAATTGGCTTCAATTATGTAAACCATGCCGCTGAGATGGAAGTGCAGTTACCTACCGAACCACTGACCTTCATGAAAGCCACTTCTGCACTCACTGGTCCTTTTGATAGCGTCATTCAACCGCGCAACGGCCACAAACTGGACTATGAAGCTGAACTGGTGGTTGTGATCGGCAAACGCGCACAATACATCAGCGAAGATGACGTCTTTGACCATATAGCCGGCTACACTGTTGGACATGACGTTTCTGAACGCGCTTTCCAAAGGGAAAGAGGCGGACAATTTACTAAAGGCAAGTCAGCAGACACCTTCGCCCCGGTGGGGCCCTATCTGGTTTCGAAAGATAAAATCAAAGACATCCAAAATCTCTCCATCTGGTCAGAAGTCAACGGCGACATGCGTCAGCAAGGCAATACTGCTGACATGGTTTTTGGCGTAAAGGAGATCGTGAGCCACCTGAGTCAGTTCATGACTCTGCATCCTGGCGACGTGATTTTCACTGGCACCCCAGCGGGTGTAGGTGATGGCATGGTACCCCCACAATACTTAAAACCTGGCGACGTGGTACGCATCGGAATCGAAGGGATCGGTGAACAGCGGCAGACCATAGCAGCCCCTAAATAGGACTGGCTTGTCTAAAATGGAACTCTCACTCAATTCGCTGCTCGAGGAAAGACTAATCTCAACCGACATGGTCTACAAAGACGAGTGATAATTTAAAACCGTGCCAGCCGATCGAGATGCTGCAGAATTAGATACACTTGCAAGCGAAGCATCCTATTTCGCCGATCAGGACAATACGCAATTGCGCTCCAGGTCCTGGAGTTCAGTCCCGCTTTTCCAGCACTTGATTCATCAGGCTAGTGACTTAAACCAGCAAACTCGCAAAGCGCTTGAGAATGTCAAGGCACCAAGAGCCCTGAGTCTCGCCTGTGGTGATATGCAAGGTGAGTACAAATTTCTGGTTTCAACCGCTGGCGTAAAGCATATCGATGCCTTCGATATAAGCGAAGGACAGCGAAACAAGTTTTATGCACGCACCGATTTAAATGATGCGGTGAGTGTGGACTATCAACTTGTTGACGTGAACAAAATAGAATTGCCCGAAAACCACTACGACATTGTCTATATTCAACAGGCCTACCATCATCTTGAGGCGGTAGAACATGTCGCAAGCCAAATCAACCGCTCTCTTAAAGCGAACGGCATCTTTGTACTAGTGGATTATATAGGCGCTAACTTTCTACAACGCACACAGAAACAACGAGCTATTTGTGAGATGCTCTGGCCCTTCCTGGCTGAGCGCTACCGGCGCACTCCGGAGGGCCAGGTTCGTATCAAGCTGCAAATCCCGCACAAAGAAAGTCTTTCGCCTTATGAAGCTATACGTGCCGAAGAAATCCTGCCAGTCCTGCAAAATACCTTTGACACACAACATCTGTTTCTCTTCGCTGGTATCTTGTTTCCCCTGCTTGAAGGCTTCGCACAAAACTACACAGATAGCGATGAAGACAGGCGTCTGCTGAAGTCCATGTGGGATTTAGACAGGAAGTTAATTGAAGCTGGCGACGTGGAACCGAACTTCGTGCGAGCCGTGTTCAGGAAGAAAACTGACGACACAGACATCACAGTGTAGAGCGAGGCTGAGACAGGCTCAGCCCCGGTGAGAATTTTAGAACGAGTATCTTAGCCCGAGTTCGAAAACCTGAACTTCATTTTCAATATCCAGCGTTGCAGGTAATAGATCAAGGCCAACACTAACATCATCTGCCGAGAAGTAACGGAAATTGCCAAAAACTGAAATTGTTTCAGACACTGCATAGTCGGCACCTATAATCGCTTGCCATGCAAAACCAGAGTCATCGTCGTTCACGATGGGGGTGCCGGATGGTGCAAACGACACATCGGTACTGGAATTACCTATTCCCAATCCAACATAGGGAGTAAGGTCTCCGCTCAGATCGAAGTCGTAGAATCCATTGATCATCACACTCGTGGTCTTGAGTTCACCGGCACCGTCGCGAACCAGACTGGATACCGGTATCCCGAGGTCACCTTCATTGCCGGCTATCAGTACACCCGCATCGATCGCAGAGAGATCGATACCGGCAGCGGTTACGCCAGAGTGTTTGTTGACGTTATTCTCATTTCGGTTGATAGACAATTCGACGCGTAAACTACCATAGTCGTAGCCAAACGCGGCCGAATAAAGCAGATCGCTATCAAACTCGGTGCCCCAACTCAATCCGGCGCCAGCCGGTATGTCCAACGGAGGCGTAACACCAGTTACCGCTCCGGTAGTAAAAGCTGAGGTGAAACTACCCGTGTTGGAAGAACTATTCTGGTCAGCGCTGCCAAGCGTACCGGTAATATAGAAACCTTCAGCAAACGAGCCATTTGCCAGAATCACCGCCGATGACAGTACCAAACTACGGAACAAACTATGGAACAACAAGGACCTAGAACTCATGATTAACTCCAAACAAAACTACTTCTGTTATCCGCTATAACGGACAAGCACATAGATTGGATTAATCGGAATACCCGAAACCAGAACCGACTACCCAAAGTTAGAGGGTAGTATCGCCATCTTTGATCTTTTTGTCGAAGGCTTTCACCTCGCGGCCCAGGCTGGACCAGTACTCCTCAAGATTACTGCGCACACTTTCGTAAGCCTCTTCGCCGGACTCCACAAGCTCCCGGAATTTAGCTTTGGTCGCTGCTTCCAGTTTATGCAGGCGCTGAAAATGCTCCTCTTGTTCCGGCAGCAATTCAGCTTCCATCTCTTTCACGTGCTCCCTTAAGGCTTCGATTTCAGCCTCAAGTTCATTCAGCTTTTCCCGCACTTTGTTCTCATAATCTCTCTTTTTACTCACTTAAATCCCTCCTGACAAAACCATCACGTTTCGCTGTTAGACTACAATACTTTAATGCTACTTGCTGGGATGACACTTATAATTGACCACGGTCAAAATTAGGGATCAGACCAAGCATGGAATTTCGACCTCATGAACTTTAAGCTATTGATTATTAAGGAATAAAATTGGCAGGTAGAGATCTTTGATAGCCTGAATTCCTAATTCCAAGTAATCTGATATTTTTAAAACTCGAGCCACAACAAGGTAATTGCAGTATGACAAGCCACGTGCCCCTGGCAAAAGACAAACACGCCAATCTGAAAGTCATTAACTCAGGTGACTATACCCGCTTCAAAAACCAAAATCTGATCCCAATTGTCTCCAGGGACTTCTTTATCCTTGCTTCTGAGTTTCCCTGCGTATTTGTCACCAACCAGAATTCCGAGGAGTTTATGCCAGTGGCCATCATGGGTCTGCGGGAAGGACAGAACCTGTACTGTCAGCAGGAGCCTTACCCGGCTCAGGTAATCCCCATGGGATTTGGCAATGCGCCCTTTGCCATCGCCGCCGCCGACGAGCAGCGTGATCAGTTCGTTGTGCTAATCGATGAAGACAGTCATCTTCTGAGTGAAACAGAGGGTCAGGCCCTGTTCGATGAGAAAGGCGCAAAGACCGAATATATGGAATCGCGAGTTGAAGGCTTGGTCCAGGCGGCGCAACAGCGGGAGCAAACAACTCAGATCTGCAAACTTCTGAAAGAAAAAGACTTGCTGGCTACCCAACTCGTACAGCTACAGCACCGCCCTGACGGGCAGCGATACAGCATCGACGGTATCTACACCGTGGACGAAAACAAGCTTAATGAGTTACCAGACGAAGAGTTTCTTGAGCTTCGCAAGATCGGCCTTATCGCCATGATCTATGCGCATCTCACGTCACTGCAGCAGCTGCGGCGGATTTCCGAGCGACAGTACGAAGCAGATAAGGCCGCTGGCCTGGACAAGCAGTCCGACGAACTCTCGTCTATCGATGCTTTGTCGTAGATGAAACGTTTAGCCGAATCTTTGATTGAAGAGTAGAATTGGAGTCAATCTCTGATCAGGAGGCCAATACAATGAAACATCTAATCCTAGTTTCACTGCTTGCACTCGTTAGCTGTCCGGTTTTCTCCCAGGAAGAAGAAGGTGAGGTCATTGTCATCGCCGAACTCAATAGAGCTGAGGTCAGGCAGTTTATTGAAGAAGCGGAAGATCAATTCTACGCAATATTTAATGCCAATGTGGACGATGAAGACTATAAGATAACATGTGGTCAGATCACCCCAACGGGATCGAACATCCAGGTTAGAGCTTGTGAGCCTGAGTTTTTGAACAAAGCCAGAGCGGACAACATGGCCAGCTTTCAGTTTAACCGTGGAACAGAACTATCAGAGAGCGTGCTTCGCGCAAATCTGGCTCAGGAGTTTGCTCTGCTACAAGAAAAGATGGCACAGATGACAAGGGAAATTCCCGAATTTGCACAGATTGCCAGCATTCTTACCCAGCTTAGGGCAAGACAGGAACAACTCCAGAACTGATGAATCAGAATGAACTTCAACTTAGCTCTAAAAGTTGAAGCGGTGACAGCTATGCCTGAGATTCTACTTTGTCTTGTAATCGCCGCAGGTTCGATTTCTTGCTCTTCCAGTCGGGGTCAAATGCTTCTCGAAATGAGTGATTCTGAGCTGGCACAGTTTAATGCGACTCTCCCCGACCACCTGCAGGCTATGACCAGCCAATCATCCACGTTATCGATTATCGGCACTAGCTTTTGGAAGTAATAAATCAACTTGATACTGCGGCCCTGCATCAGGAATACCTGGATACAGGATACGTGGTAATACGAAATCTTTTACGGGAAGAAGTTGCGGAAGCGGCATTCGAGAGCTTAAAGAATGCGGTTCCCTGGGAATTTCATTACCGCGCTTTCAAGAGTGGCGGAAAAGTCGGAATCATAGATCCGAAAACTTTCGCAGGCATGTCGGAAAAAGAAGTGCTGAAGTTAGTTCCTAAGATAGCCACTCTAAAGGATAACGATTGTACTTTCGCTTACTGCCGGTACACTATTCCGACTGTATTGCAGGATGCGTCTGAAGATACGCAGGTATTGACTGAAATCTACCGCTATTTTAATAGCCCTGAATACCTGACCCTGATGGGTGAAATCACCGGTGATAACAGTGGCCGGGAAGTCAGCGCCTGGGCTTCTCGTTATGACCGCCATCACCACCTCTCGATTCACATGGATGAAAGCCCCGGGCAAGGCCGAATTGCCGCCCACGTTCTTGGTTTAAGCAAGAACTGGAAAAAAGAATGGGAAGGGAACTTTGCTTTCTGCAACAGTAAAGGCAAGCCTGTTCATAAAGTTCCACCACAGTTTAATACTTTAATTATGTTCAAAGTACCCAGATTGCACCTGGTAACTCAGGTCAAGCCCTATGCTGGAGACTCACGCTACAGTCTGTTTGGCTGGTATAAGGTCAAACAAGAATATTTTAAGAACTCATAGATAGTCCGGGCGCCGCAACAACTCGGGCGGCTGGATTCCCCTCAGGTTTCAAAATAAAATCTGCAACGAATGGAATGGATACACGATCCGGTCACGTATACTACCTTAAGAATTAGAGCAACCCCGCAGAGCCACATTCTCACTATGTTTCGAACCAAGAATGTCTTACCACTGCTACGCAAGGCATGTTTTTTCCTCTTGCTGTTTCACGCATCCATTGTTCAGGCTGACACAATTGTAAATGTGCAATCAAATCTAGGGAATTTCACACTAGAATTGTATGAGGACATGGCGCCAAACGCTGTAAGTCACTTTCTTGCCAATATTGAGGCCCGCACGTATCAGTTTTCGATGGTGCATGAAGTCTCTAATTCCCATATTACTGGTGGCCTTTATTTTTATGAGTCTTGCTCTGAGGGCCCTGTAATCACTCCCCCGATTCCATTCGGTGAGGCCGAACAATCAACATTACAAAATACACCTCGCACCATAGCTCTGGTTAGAAACCCACTTAACCCAGCTGAGCTCAGTGGTCAATGGGTCATCAATCTCAATGACAATGAGGAACTCTACGGCCCTGATGCCCCCGTTGTATTCGGCAAGGTGACTGATGGCTTTACCACTGTTGAGAATATCGCTGACGCCTGGCGTGTCTCTATGGATGTAAGCCTTTCAGTGCCTACCGTAAATTATGAAGGTAACTTGGTTGTGTCTTGTGACATTTTTAACCGGGACAATGTCGTCAAAGTTGCCATGCAGATCGAATCGGTTGATCCACCTGCCGAGGAGGTCGTGAATGTATTTAATAACAGCAGCAATACCCTGGACATCAAGGTCGACGCCAGCAGCGAGGGGCTACTAGGTCTCTCCCTGCTACTGCAGTCAACCGAACCCGAAGTGATCGTACAAGCGCAGCCCGAAACAGTCGTTAGCCTCCCCGAAGCCATCGAAGGCATGGCCACGTTTAACGCCGAAACCGGCCATCTTACAATTCCCGAACTCTCGGTAGATGGCACAGTGCAATACACTAATCTGGTCTTCCTCCTAACCGACCCAGACAATCTCTTCTTTACCCTCCAATCCTTCAACACTCCTTAGAACAACCGGGAACTTGATTCATCTGAACTATCCAAAATGCTAAACGAAGGGAGCAATCCTAAGCAGCGAGCGAGAGGATTCAGAGCGAGGCGAAGAGACTTTTCGAGCGAGGAGTTTACAAATCAGTAAATGACTCACTCGGAAAGTCTCTTCAACGAAGCGCTGGATTCTCGCAGCCGTTGCGTCCCTAGCACACAAAAAGAAAGGGCTCCTTGAGGAGCCCTTTCTGTGATTAAAACTTTCAACTAAAAATCGTCAAAAGTCGTAGACGGCTCTTGCGTAGATGACCCTATTGGTCGGATCCTGCAAGGCCCCAAGCACTCCGGCAAACTCTGGCGAGCGTTGCGGTTCCCGATCAGTCAAGTTACGTCCACCGATGGTGAAACTCAACTCACCGTCGAACAACTGCACACCGCGGTAAGTGTAGTTCGCGTCCAGCTGAGCCCATGCATTAACACCAGTTTCACGAATACCAGCTGGGCGGAAGAAACCACCGAAGTTATCCAGGTGAGTGAATAACGGTCCATCATAGTTGTCCATTTCACCGACATAGCGAGTGATGGTAGTTATAGAGTGGTTACCGCGAGTCCAGCCAATCTGCAGGTTGACCTTGAGCTGGGGCAACTCGGGAGCCGCTTCCGTCTGGTCATTGTAATTGCCAGCAGCATCCCTGATTGGGTCATCCGGCTTGGATTGATACAGGAACTCATCAATGTAAGTGCCCTGTACCGCGACGCGGAAGTCTCCGATGTTATCCAGGCTTAAGGTGTAACTACCCTGAATATCAAAGGCGGTGACTTCTACAGTCTCGGCATTACCCGCACCCAAACCATTCACCTGGAGAATCGTTCCTAGATCACCAGGATCGCGAATGATGTCCTTGTTGGACAGTGGGTTGGCAACCCAGGCTGCCAGCTGCTCAGGACTGGGTCTGGTTTCGGGGCTGAGACCATCACCAGTGAAGCCCGTGGCTGCCTGAAAGTTCAGGAAGTCAAAGGTCATGATGTCCTGCGCACTGGTGTCAATGATTCGATTCTCGAACAAGGTGTTGTTGTAAGTGATCGACAGATTGAAATTGTCAAAATTGAGATCGACTCCGAACGAGTCAGAAGTTGAACGCTCATTCTGCAAATTCGGGTTACCACCCTCACAGGC
>JANQJM010000136.1 GCA_028281635.1 Pseudomonadales bacterium
ACGCGCCAGGAAACAGCTATGAAGTCAATCCTGATGGTGTCGGCGGTATGCTACCTGCCGGAACTCAGCTGTGCCTGCAGATGCACTACACCACGTCCGGTAAAGAAGTTACGGATGAAACTGAAATCGGTATCTACTTCTACCCTGAAGGTTATGTACCTGAAGAAAGAATGTCTGGCGGCGTAGGCAATGCCTTCACTATCGCTATTCCTGCCGGTGCCAAGGACCACGAAATGGAATTAGTGACCTATGTGAAGAATGAAGCTGAAATCAAGAGCCTCATGCCTCACATGCACTTCCGCGGTAAGCGAATGAAGTTCACTGCTGTTTACCCAGATGGCAGCGAAGAGCTGATTCTTTCCGTACCTGCGTACTCCTTCAACTGGCAGCTGGCTCACGAGCTGGAAGAGCCTTTGAAAGTTCCAGCCGGCACCAAGATCATTGCCAACGGTGCATTCGACAACTCTGGACAGAATCCATTCAACCCAGATCCTTCAATTGAAATTAATTGGGGTGAGCAGTCTTGGGAAGAGATGTTTATGGGATTCTATTCCTGGAAAGAAACCAACCAAGGCGGCGACGACTAAGTTCATCGAAGCCACAAGCTACAAAAAAAGGCGACCATCAGGTCGCCTTTTTTTTGCTCGTGAATCAGGGCGCTTGCTTATTTTGCCGAGAGCGGCGTTATTTGCGTGCTCAGGTCATCACGTATAGTCGTATACGCTCAGCCCTTGCGCGCGCAAATGCCTTGCTCTCGACAAAAGCGCTAAGCGCAACAGCGGGTGGTCCGGAGCTCCTTTCGTTTTGTTTTTGTAGCACTCTCAGTGACCTATTACTCTTCGGTCCCGAAATTAAACATCCAGTTTATGCCATAGCGATCTGTGCACATGGCGAAGTAGGAGCCCCAAAAGCTGTCGGCGGGTGGCATGGTGACTTGCCCGCCTTCGCTGAGTGCGGCGCAGAGGGTTTCTACTTCTTCTTTGGATTCCGGGACTACGGAGATGGTGAAGTTGTTGCCCTGCTTTACATCACCTTCCATGGTGTCGCTGGCCATGAGGATTACTCCTGGCTTCAGCTGCAGTGTGCAGTGCATTATCTGATCCTTTAATGCCTCTGGCATTGGATGCTCAGGGTCGGGTGGCATTTCGGCGAAAGTGTTCATGACGGTAATTTCGCCATCGAATACTTTGGCGTAGTACTCGATGGCTTCCTTACAATTACCGTTGAAGGTGAGATAAATCTCCAGCGATTTCATATTCTCCTCCTTTGCGCTGAAGCAGCGCTGGCTGACTATTGAGCCATTAGTGCTGCTCGTTGCGACAGAATCCAGTTCTTTATGGTATCGAGATCGGATGCCGAAACAGTTGCACTGAGATTTGGCATTCCCAGAGCAGTGTAGGCACCTTCTCTTACGATACTGTGAAAGTTGTCATAAGTGGCTTCAGAGGCGTAGCGCAAATCAGCGATGGCGCCACCACTGGCACCATCGGCGCCATGGCACAGGCCACAGTTCTGGATGTATTTATCTGCGCCTTCCGCGAGCCGCGCAGGCGATTCATCGAAGGGTATGGCGGTTAGATCAGGCAGTGGCTGTCCTTCAACAGGAACGATTTCCGTGCCGCTTAGTTGGAAGGTCCAGAGTCGACCCTGGGGCTTGTAGGCACCGTCGTAATTGGGTCCAAACAATCCGGAAGAACCACCCCAGCCTGCCAATACAGACACATACTGAGTGCCATCCAATTCATAGGTCATGGGTGCTGCCATGATGCCTACACCTAGATCGGCTTCGAACAGTAACTCGCCATCATCGGCAGCGAATGCTCTGAACACGCCATCGGCGCCACCCTGGAAGACCAGGTTTCCCCCGGTGGAGAGTGTGCCGCCATTGATCGTGAAGTCATAGTCGTGATACCACCGCGGTCGTCGGGTGACAGGGTCCCAGGCTAGCAAAGCCCCGGGTGAACGAGTTGCGGGGCCCGTACTACCGACATATTCGAATTCGGGTGTCACCGGTTCCCCTTCCAGGGTGCCGAACTTGATTCCCAGATTCCAGGCCTCAGGCACAAACTGAAACTCATCCATGATGGCATAAGGAAATACAGAACCTTGTAGGGTTGGGATATAAACCAGGCCTGTGTTCGGGTTATAGGACATAGGATGCCAGTTATGAGCACCGCTTGGTCCTGGCATGATCATGGTCACCGAAGTATCATAACGAGCATGAGGTGTTTCAATAGGGCGGCCAGTTTCCAGATCGACGCCAGTTGCCCAGTTCAGTTCCGCATAAGGATCTGCATAGATCAGGTCACCTGTCACCCGGTCTAGTACGTAGAAGAAACCATTCTTTGGTGCCTGCATTATGACTTTGCGCAATACGCCATTAATAGCGATGTCAGCCAGCATTAATGGTTGTACTGCCGTGTAGTCCCAGTTATCGCCGGGTGTAGTCTGGTAATACCAGGCTACACGACCGGTATCGACATGCAGAGCAACGATAGAAGACAAGTAGAGATTGTCCCCCACTCCATTACTGCGAATCTCATGACTCCAGGGCGAGCCATTACCGGTACCCACATAGACCAGTCTTTCTTCCTCATCATAGATCATGGAATCCCAGGCGTTGCCGCCCCCGCCAACTTCCCACCAGTTGCCATCCCAGGTGGTAGCAGCAAATTCCACATCCGGATTTTCGAAACCGTCGGCAGGATTGCCGGGAACTACCCAGAAACGCCATTCTTCTTCCCCGGTCATGGCATCGTAGGCCGTAATGTATCCACGAGCACCGAGTTCCGCACCGCCGTTTCCGATAATGACTTTGCCGTCAGCTATACGTGGTGCACCGGTAATAGTGTAGGGGCGTGAACGATCTACGGTGAGTACTTCCCATTCGACAGCACCGGTCTGCGCATTCAAGGCAATCAAACGTCCATCAATCGTGCCCACATAAACCTTGTCGTCATACAGTGCGACGCCCCGATTCACCACATCACAGCAGGCACGGTAACCCTGAGCGCGATCCACTTGCGGGTCGTAGTCCCAGATCAATGCCCCGGTTCGTGCGTTTACCGCAAACACCGAACTCCAGGGTCGGGTGGCATACATGATGCCGTTGGCAACTAGCGGGGTCGCTTCAAGACCCCGAAAAGACCCTGTATCGAAAGTCCAGGCAACTCCCAGGTCAGATATATTGCCATCGTTGATTTGTCGCAGCGGGCTGTAGCGAGTCTCACCTTGATCACGGCCATAGCTTAACCACTGACTGTTATCGCTGGCGGCTGCCGCCAGGTCAGCATCAGTCACCTGCGCCGAGGCAACATTGCCTAACAGCAACGACAAACCAAAAGATGCGAGTGCAAAAGAAGTACGCATTGAAATCCCCCAATTACTTCAGATGTTTATTTTCTAATCCTACTATGCTTCAGGAACCAGTCGGACTATCTGGCTACCGGCGTTGTGCTCCAATAACAAATAAATGTCATCGTTATAAGCTTTTTCGATGTCCCGTATGCGAGAAAATCCTTCAAGCAACGTTTCGCGATGAACAAGCCTATTGTCCTCTATGACGATACGAAACAAGCTACGGGCCTTCAGCGAACCAACCAGATAGTTGCCTTCCCATTCCGGGAACTGATCGCTGTCTACAATAATGAAACTGGACACTGCAGGTGAAGGCGTCAGATCAACTACTGGCTGCTCTATGTCGGATAATTCAAAGGCGATACCCAACTCCCTGCCATATTCCACTGGCGTTCCATCGTAATCCATGCCCAGAGAATACAACGGCCATCCGTAGTTGCGCCCTGCCTGTAAACGGTTTACTTCGTCGCCACCACGGGGTCCATGCTCGGTTCCCCATAGATCGCCTGTGGTGTAGTTAAACTCGAGACCTTGCGGGCTACGATGGCCATAGGTATAGGCACTCTGATAGGCGTCTTCACGATCAGTAAACGGATTATCTTCCGGAATCGATCCATCGTCGTAGATGCGATGAATCTTGCCCCAGGGAGTGGAAAGATCCTGGATGCCTTCATAGTTGCTGGGGCCTTTCATGCCGACGCTGAAATACAAATGACCCGCTTCACCGAAAGTAATCCTACCCCCGGCTGCCACATCAGTAATCACGCTGTAATACTGTAAGTCTGTTTCCCACACCGTTTCCTGATCCACCCATTGGCCGTCCTCAATTCGGCCACGCACCAACTTGTTCATTGAAACCGGCTGCCCTGACTGGCGGCTCACCTCATTGCAATCGGAACAACGATCTCCAAAGTACAGATAAATCCATCCATTTTCTTCGTAGTTGGGGTGAGGCTTGATATCGAATAGCCAGCCTACACCCCATTCCTGATCAACGGCTATCTTATAGGTGTCGGAATACGCCTGGGGAGTTCCTTCAAGATACTCAGACTTTTCTCCATCAGGACCGATCACCCGAACACCAAATTTTTTCTCTGTCAGCAAGATGCTGCCATCAGGAAGTGGCGCAATGGAAAATGGCTGGGCATCGAGATCAGCTATCACTGTCTCAACACGGAAGTTATGCAATTCAGACTCGACAAGCCCTTGCGGAATTTCGATCGGAGTATCGTAGTTAAAGTCACTGTAATTGACGTTGGCGCGGGTTTCAGTAATGAATAAGGCCAGATTGCGAATATCGGCCACCGACATGGTGTCCCGCCACGGGGGCATTCCGGCCGTTTCAAAACCTTTACTGATGCTGGCAACGATCTCATCGAAGGAATCACCATGTCGCAGTTCACCAAGTAGCGGCACACCCAGGGCCGCTCCTTCCATGTTCTCACCATGACAGACAGCACAGTTTGCCTGAAAAGCCTGCATCGACTGTCCGACCCCGCCCAACTGAGCGAACAAGGAACCGGAAGTAATTGAAACTATGACTGAAAATACGAGCGCCAATAGCTGGCGACGGGGATTTTGCTTATACATATTATTTCCCGCGACGAGTCATTGATCAGGCCCGAAAGGCCTGGAACCAACAAGCTTACTTGCTGCGCCACGCCTTGGCTAGCATGGTTTTAGCCGGAGAACTGCGGAATAAACAGGATATCGATGTACAGAAAATTAGGCTGCTAGCAGGCCGCAAGGAGGCCTACCGAGGAGAGGAACCAGAAACTATGCACCGACACCAATCGAGTAAGTATTCTCGATTTAGTAAGGCGCAGGGTAATTCATTACTCTAGTCTACCCGAAGTTGCGCTTAGCGTTTTTTCAGGAGCAAGGCATTTGCGCGCACAGAATGTGAGCGTACACATCAGTACGTGATCATTCGAGCACGCAAATAACGCCGCTCCTGGGAAAATAAGCAAGCGCCTAGAAAGTATTACTGTCCTCTAGGTGGTGGTGGGGTCCAGTCGCATCCTGCACAATTAGGATCCACATCATTCTGATCCAGCACTTCAAATATGAAGTCGCGCCAGACTTCATTGGGTTGCCAAACCGTATTCATATCAGCCTTAGCATCTGCCACAGATACATCATCGTAAATCACTCTGTACAGAAAGCTGAACGCAGTAGCTCGAGCGTTTACCTGACAATGCAATAATGTTTTCTTGTCTGTATTGCGTTGCATGGAATCGGCAAAGGCATAGAAGTCATCGGGTAGAGGGTTATCGAAGGCAACCGGCACCTGCATATATTCCATACCCAACCCCTTCACAATCTGATCAGCATCGGGCAAGGCATTTGGATTGCTGGTAAACGCGATGTAGACCACACGCTCATAGCCCGCCTGGGCGACGGCTGAAAATTGTTCTTCAGTTGGTTGCCCTGCGCTGGCAAAAGTATCACTGTATTGACGGAAGTTGATAATTTCCGCCAGCTCTGCTGGTGGTTCTTCCACGGCAAACCCCATTGACGATATGAGCGCTGCAGCCAGCGCGATAATCGGTTTTTTCATAATTCTTTCAGTTCCTGTTCCTATCTCAATTCAAGATATCTTCGTTACGTGAGCTAAATATAGCAGGATGTCGGCTATAAAACCCAGCCAGGCTGGGCGCGTCATAGGGTCGCACTGCCCTGCCCCTAACTACGGATCTCGCGTGGATTTGGTTCGATTTCTCATGCTATAAGCTCATAAATGAAAGAGGAAATACTACAGCGCTGGCGCCACTCCCACGCCTTTGGCCAGGATCAGAAACGACCCGGCGAATCGCGCACGCTTATCGTCATAGCAATCACGGCGACCATGATGGTCATCGAGATAGTCGCCGGTATTGTCTATGGATCGATGGCATTGTTAGCCGACGGGCTGCACATGGGATCACATGCAGTGGCACTTGGTATAAGTGCCTTCGCTTACATCTATGCCAGAAGACATGCCCATAACAAGCGCTATAGTTTTGGCACGGGCAAGGTAAACACTTTGGGAGGGTATACCGGCGCCATATTGCTGGCTATCTTCGCCTTAATAATGGTCTGGGAAAGTGTGATGCGTCTGATCGAACCAGTGGCGATTGCTTTCAATCAAGCTATCTTTGTCGCCACACTGGGCCTGATCGTTAACGGAGTTTCCGTTTTTATTCTCGGAGATGACCATAGTCACGATCATGATCACGTCCACGGGCATGACCATGGACACCACCATCATCATGATCACAATTTAAGATCTGCCTACCTCCATGTGCTGGCGGATGCGCTGACTTCTTTGCTCGCCATCGTCGCTCTTCTTATAGGTAAGTATTTCGGCGCTATCTGGATGGATCCGCTAATGGGGATAGTGGGCGCCATCCTCGTCGCACGCTGGTCTTTTGGGTTGCTCAAAACTACCAGCGCCATTCTGCTGGACGAGCAGGGCTCTGACGAAATCGCAACAAGCATTCGCGACGCTATCGAGTTCAGTGATGATCACAAGATCGTCGATCTACATTTATGGACAGTGGGTCCAGGCATCTATGCCTCGGTACTGTCGGTGGTTTCCCGATCACCCCAGCAACCTGGGTACTTCAAGTCCTTACTGCCAGATCACCTGCCCATTCAGCATATCAGCATTGAAGTGCACGAATATGACGAAAGTTGAATCCAATCAGCTCGGCCCGGGCATCTATAGGGTATCGATTTAGTTAATGAGGACTCAGCCATGCCTGAAGGTGTGATTACCCTGATTATCGTGCTTGCGATTTTGGCCTACCTCTATATGTCAAAAATGAAGAAGTACGACACTATGCTGCGAATTGCCGAATTGGGTGAAAACGTCGATGAGAAAGTCTTCGCCATATTGGAGAAAGAGAGACGTACCTACAAAGACGACTACAGATACAGTCTAATCTGGTTCGCAATAGGCGTACCAGTTGCCTATGCACTTTGGGGATTATCCGAAGGCTCTGAAAGAGTATTGGGATTTCCAGCACTGCTTCTCGGAATCGCTTACTTTGTATCTGCCCGATTAAGACTGAGAGATTCTGACTCGTAGCAGCAAATTCGGAGGTCACTGAAAATACCGAGTCTCTTGAATAAGGAAAGAGTTCTCATTCTGCGCGCGAGAATGCTACGCGATACGTCAGCGTTTTCGTCTTTGGTTGCTATGCACCAGGGAAAAGTACGTGGTTTTTTGTTGCGACTAACCCATGACTACGACTCAATGAATGATTTAGCTCAGGAGACTTTCATTACTGCCTTTAAAAAGATTTCGCAATTTAAGGGAGATCAGAGTATGGCGGGCTGGTTGATGAAAATTGCCTTTAACCAATATTTACAGAGTCAACGAAAAAAGAGTAGGCAACAAGAAATCGGCGAGCAACTCAAGGCGATTGCCGAAGTTCATACATCCTTCTATGAGCCTGTCAGTGCGGAACAGCTTGATCTTGAGGCAGCGATGACAAATCTGAATTCGCAACAGGCAGCAGCAATCACACTCTGTCATAGCTATGGTTTTTCTCACAGAGAGGCAGCTGAGATTCTGCAGATACCTGTTGGTACCGTTAAGACAAACATCTTACGCGGCAAAGAAAATCTAGTTAAGCTTCTGCAATCCACAACAGTTGAGGAAGCGCAGTTAGGATGAAAGATCAGATTTCTGAAGATGAGCTCAACCGCATATTGGCTCAGCCTGCGCAGATCGCTGACCGCGGATTTACTGAGCAGGTTCGCACTCGTTTAAAAAAATCAGAGTCAAAACGAATGGTTGTTTTTGCTGCCATCGCCGTCTTTTGGACAGCACTCGCTATTTTAATTGGCTTTCCAGAGCAGCTACTGAATTCACTCAGCCTCCCTGATACGGTATTTGAAGATTTGTTTGTCACTCTTATAGATATCCTGCCATTGCGAGAATCCTTAGCATTCGAACTGAGCAGAAATTCTTCCTTGCTAGGCGTTATCTTTACCGTTTTCTTAGCACTGTTTATCGCTCTGAAACTTGGCGAAGAGTGAAATGAACTAGCGCGCTTTGCGGATATTTCTAATTCTTGCCTTTACCGAAGCTGCCTCATCCCGCATTGCCATCTCGAAAAACTGCTCTACCTCCTTCTTATATTCAGGAAATCGCTCTGCCAATAGATACCAACCGTTGTATGTCCAGGCGCGAACGAACTTATTCGAATCAGAAAGGGTTGTTCGCAGAAAACACTCGACCCGTTCCTTACTTGCCTTTGCGACAGGCATATACGGCATACACTGCAGGACGTGAAGTTTGGCTTCCCAGGCACTCAGTTTGTCGAGCATTCCGTAGATCCGATGACATTGCCTGGCGCTGCAGCGGTTATCAGCTTCCATCCAGGCCTTTAGCAACCATGTGGCACCAGTCTGCAACTCGGCTTTCCTGATCAGCCTGATCAGGTCAGAGGCAAATTCCGGATCTCCCCGATGGGACTCGAATACCAAAGCGATATCTGCGGCAGACTTGCCGTCCCATTTCGCAATGTCGTTTTCTAAACTCAACGTTAAGATGCACTTTGCAATCAAAAAGAATGGTGACGACTGGCAATCGAAGTTCAGCGATGCTCAATCGATATAATCCAGAATTAACTCCACCAGTTCATCAGCCCTGTACTCAGCGTTCACTGCCTGGTTGAGTAAGGGGCGGTGACCTTCACCCTCGATCACATCAAAAGTAGCCCCCGGGATATGGTCGGCAAACTCGCGGCCCCACTCTACGGTGAATATCCGGTCCTGGTCACCAAAAATAACATGAGCCGGTTTAGTCCAGCTAGCGAGGGCTGCATAAGCCGCAGCCTGACGCACCGCGGAACCTTCTTCGGGCTGAGCGAATGGGAGCATCCAGGGCCAACGGTAGGCGCCTGCGGTAGCATCAAGACTATCGAATGGTGCCCCAATCGCAGGATTGAACCGCAGCCCCTCACCAATTCGTAGAAAATCCGCCGCAGGAGAGCGCGCATTCCAGTCACGCAGGGCCTGCGTATACTGATAGCCCTCGTGATGTAACCAGGTATTGAGAATGACCAGACGCTCGAACCGGTCAGGCATTTCCACCGCTGTAACCAGTCCGTTGGGTCCACCCCAGTCATTGACAACAACTGTGATATCACGCAGATCGAGACGCCGGATCAGGGTTTTCAGGGTTTCCACGTGACGATCCAGGGTATACCAATCATGATCAATAACCTTGTCGCTCTTGCCAAATCCGATGTTGTCCGGAGCTATCACCCGATAACCGGCCGCAACCAGACCGGGAATCACGCCCCGGTACATATAGCTCCAGACTGGCTCTCCATGTAAAAGCAGAAATGTGCCAGCCTCCCCTGAGCCTTCATCCACATAGTGCATGCGCAAGCCTTCCATCTCCATATAGTTAGGCTGGAAAGGATAGTCATCGATAGTGGCAAAGCGTTCTTCCGGTGTGCGATGAACTCCCGGTCTGATCTCTTGTGCAATTGCGGAATGCCCAGCCAAAATGAGAAGTAAAGCCACAGTGGTCAGCAGAGCGCGACCCCGTTGATGTATGTAAATCATGTTCTACCTCATGCGAGTATGTACTTAGGGTTACAAACACAGATGCAGAGACTGCGCTCACACCTGAACGAACTCATTCCGCTGAGTAAAACAAACCTGAGCCGATGGCGTCTCCGCGTTTTCTTGCCAATTTGTAGCAATTCTGAAAAGGCGGCTTCAAAATTGATAACTTTGGCCCAGAGCCAGGATGATTGAGAAATAGGCTCATCGAGCTGTCACTACACAGAACCAAGGATTTACTGCGGTTCTAACGCTGCTTAGGCCAGCGAAACAGGCCCCTGTGCTGCCCGCGCCGCAATTCGGTATTCGCGCGGCGTCATGGCATGTGAGTCCCTGAATGCACGATGGAATGAAGACAGTGAGGTAAAGCCTACATCGAGAGCGATGCTGGATATGGGGTCATCTGTTCCTAACAACCGCTCACAAGCATCTTTGATCCTGAATTCATTGGTGTATTGACTGAAATTTCGATAGCGCATGCGATTATTGATTAGCCCACGAAGTTGGTACTGCTGCAGTGAGACTTTGTCGGCAAGCTCGGCTATGGTCAGTCCAGGTTTGGCATAGAAGCGGCCTTCGAGCATCGCCTGCTGCACCCGCTCGACCAGGTGTTTGTCTTTGTCAGCACCAACTCTCGCGAACTCTACCTTGCCATCTTCCCTCAATCTGTCCAGCAAATCGAATGAACCTCCGCGCAGCCTGAAGATAGCTAACATGACACCAGTCATGGACATGAGGATGCTAAGAGAAAAAAACCAGTTTGGAATGAGAGGCTGTAGCCGTTCGTGTCCTATAAAAGAACCCAGAGTAGTAGACAATCCATTCACCAGTATTAGCGCCAGCTGAATTCCCATGATCACGACAAATGCGACTCGTATCGGCCGGCGCTCTTCCAATAGATCGTGCTCGTAGCCTGCAAAGGCAAGATAAACGGCATGCAGGGCAAAGCCCAGCATAGCCAATTGCGGGACTACATAACCGGCACCAAGCAAATAGGCCGCATACAGATGCTGCGGATCGAAGAACACCAGACCCAGAATTCTCAGCAGCATGTAACCGCTAATCAGCCACCAAATAGCGCCATGAACGCTGTTTCTGTCAGCAAATAGATAGTAGGCAATGATCCAAAGTATAGCCGGTGTTGCAGTAGCGATACTGCCAAACAACAGGTCGGCATGGGTCAAATGATCGAATATACCGGCATTAACGATGATATAAGCAGTAAGGCAAACGCTGAACAGCACCAGCAGCTGGCCCAGCAGCTGCCGCCGGTAATAAAGCATGAAAAACAAGCCAACCAAAACTACCTGCGATAGAGCCATCGATGCAAAAACGATATCCGCCAGGTGCAAAATAGAATTGTCCTTTCCACCCATAACAGTTCACCTACGCCATGATTTCCGAAATCTTATTGAGCTGATACACCTGATTCTAAAGACTTCGGTATCGCGCAACTAACCACCCCACTTCAGAAAGTTAAGAAACTCCCTGCGATTCTTCGGACCGTAGGTCAGAAAGTTCGGTTGCGGATCTTCCTGGTACGCCAGCTTTTCCGTGGCGACCATATCTTTGGCAGTCAGTGCTCGAACTTCTTCTTCATCGATGCCATAAGGTCCGACGGCATTCAAGCCGAACACTTTCGCCCGCAACTCCGGTGTTATTTCCGGATAGCCATATTCTTCCTGGAACTGTTCAGAAATCTGAAAAGTACGGAAAGCCTGAATCTGATCTTGTGGTGAGCCGTACCATATTGAGTCTGTGCCCCATAGCACGTTGTCTTCACCGATATACCGGAACATCTTACCCAGAGCATGGGCCGCATTATCAGGATCCCGCATCAGAAAGCGCCAGGTGCTGCCCAGTTCGGCGTAGACATTGGAGTTTGGTGCTACCTCATTATCAATCACTGATTGAATCAAGGTATCGACACCGTCGCGGCCAGTACCATCGACAAAGGGTTGCTCCTGATTCCCGGCTACAAATCCTGAGTGGTAAATCAGAAAATTCATATCGGGATAATCTTTGGCCACTACACCGATATCGGAACATTGACTGTGTTCATAGGAGCGCGGTCCGAATGGTAGACCCTTGTGAACACATATATTACGAACACCCAAACGACGGGCTCGCTCAATCATGGCACGTCCAACGTCATCACTGAGAAAAAAGCCGACCCCGCCTGGCCCGTACTGGGTATATGTCTTGAACGCCGAGATGTTCCAGTTCTCCGCCAACTCGTCCATACCTTCCAAATCACCTTCCTGATTCGGATTCACCCTGCCATGGATCATGAGGCGTTTACTGCCATCCAACTCGGCAACGATGCGGCGGGTTTCATCGGCGTCTTCGATGGTGACCGGTTCGGTTTCGCGAGTGGAAGGTACAAACGACAACACCATGATGTCGGTGTCACTATCCAGGAAGATGTCTTTGATGAATTCACTCTGCCCCAAACAACCCAGGTAGCCGCGGTCGCCACCGGTATTTCCTGCTTCACAGGACGCCTTCTCCATCCCTGCATAGGGTCGAGCATCTGGCGGAATGCGGCTCAGCCAGTCGCCTTCGGGATTCACGTAATGGCCCTGCACGTCGAAGATAAATTCACCACCGCCGACCTCTGCAAAAGCAGAATCTTCATCCAGAGCGCTTTCTTCCCGCACATCGAAAAAACCACCGGTACGACCGTGATAGGCGTTTGCCTGATTCATGGCCAGCAGCGTGCTGGCCGCCCCACAGCTGGAAACAAGAAACTGTCGCCGGGATTGCGCCTTGTGCTTCGCATGCCCGGTGGCATTGTCGAACGCCAGCTTGTTGCCTTGTTCATTCACTTTATCGATAGGAATAGGTTCATATTCCCCATTGGAAGTGCTGTCGATCTTGATGGGTAAGCGGGTACCGTCTGCATCAAATTTATCCATGGCTATTCCTCTCTGTATTCTTCATCGTTTTACAATTTGTTTGTAACTAGCAACCTGCCTTTCGCCCCAAGGGACGTTTTGCCATCCTCACCAAGGATGCGACCACGCAGCTCCACAACATCACCACCAAGCTTGGCGTTGGGCGTTACTCGGATGACTAACCACTGCAGATCTATTTTCTCGTCGGCATATATTGGACGTTTGAATCCAACCCAGTAGTCCAGACCCAACATGGCTGAATCCCGAGAAAAATGGGAAGCAGTCAGAGCTAATAATAACGCCGTGGTATGGGTACCACTGGCGATTGGTCTTTCGAAACGGGTGTTGCTGGCAAATTCAGCATCGTGATGCACAGGATTGGTATCTCCCACCACCAGAGCCTGCTGCGCTACCAACTCCGGACTGAGTTGGTAGCTTCTGGAGAAACGATCATGAGGTCTGACTTCCATCTCGGCATAGCCTCAGCAGAGTCTAGTTTGCGGGTTGTAGATCCAATCGCTCAAAAAGAACAGATTCTATTTTGTCTCGTGAATAAAACGCGGGGAACAGCTTGTCGTTGGCCCATAGTTCAAACAGGTTTGCATACAGTGGGCTGTCAGGGTCACCTACCTGTCCCGGTGTATTCATTCCCAGTGTATTGTCCCAATCCCGTGTGTCCACCAGGATTCGAAACGACGCGCCAGTGCTTTGGTTGTCACCACTGCCTGTATTCCCCAAAGTGAAACTGTTGCCTCCACGGGGTAACGGGCCTAAATCTAATTGTGCACGTAGCTGTTCATTGACTGCCGCGCTGAGTGGATGGCGGAGCAAGGCGTGTTTGTAGTCCGCCTGTCCGTAAACCCAATTCTGCATATTGGGCCCTAGTTTTTCACGCAAATCAGCTAACCCTTCTGTTAAGGCTTGCAGCAGGAACTCATCTCGACCGGTAATTGGATCGGTACCAAAATCGCCATCAGGTGCCAACAGCATGTCGATAGTGGTCTTCATGCCTACGTCCAGATAGGTTTGTGCAGACTCCGGAACTTTTAATAACTCAATGTTATCCAACAGGCGCCGTTCGAAAGCGACATAGATGCCTGCGGTTACCGAGTTTTTGTCGAGTACAAAATCCCAATCCAGCAACATCTGCCTGGCCTGCTCCACCTGCACATCGTCAGCACTGAGATCACGAAACATGGGGACCAGCGATCGCGCTGGAATGGAAAGATAGTCATGCTGCAAATCAATCATGTCCCGCATGTTGAACTTGCGACCGGATGCCAACACTTCACTGCCTCGTGCCCAGCGATAAGGATCGGTCCAGGTATAGCCAATGGCATCCAGAAACTCGAAATCCGGTGGCGTGTAATTACTGTTTGAAGTTTCGATGTAGCCTCGCGCCGGATTGTATTCATTTGGTTTGGCTTTTATCGGTAAATAGCCATCCCATTCATAGCGACCATCACCCGGCACCGGCACCATGCCACTGAAATTACGGCGGATGGGAGCAATACCAACCGCCTGCCAGCCGATATCGCCTTTCCGATCAGCCCAGATCATGTTTTCACCGGGGATATTGCTGTAGTTGGATGCTTCGCGAAACTCTTCCCATGTCTTTGCCTGGTCCATGCGCAACGATGCAAGGTAGGGAGCGCCACCGAATTCCATCCAGGCTGGGCGTACTGCATAGGCCAGGTTCCTGTCATGATCCTCGAAAGCAACAGGACCATGCCGGGTGTATTTCAATTCGACAGTGACCGGGTCTGCGCCCCGAACATTTATAGTCTCTTCAATAATAGACATGGGTTCCCAACGGCCGTTGTATCGATACTCATTGGGGTTGTTTGGATTTGTTTCATAGACATAGAGATCTTCACCATCGGTGTTAAACACGGTTAGCCCCCAGGCACCATATTCATTATGCCCGATGGAAATCCCCGGAATTGTGGGCTCTCCACCACCGATAACGTTCCAACCCGGGCCCACCAGATGCGCCCAGTAGCGCAAGGATGGTACCGATTGTGTGCGATGAGGATCATTGATCATCATTGGCCAGCCATCCTGCGTAAGATCGCCACTGACTACCCAGTTGTTGCTGCCAATATCATCGAGATCGAAGCGTTGGATCAGAGCCGACTCGGCATCGAGTACGCTGGCCAGCTGCTGATAGTCTGTGTCGTTATTGCGGGCATCAGCGGCCACGATATCTTCTGGCTCGAAACGTAAGCTACTACGGTAGGCATCGTACAAATGCAGAATGTCATTTTCGATCAACGACTCACAATCGACCATTGGATCCAGGCTTAGGTCAGGCTCGTGAGGATGGTAATACTGCAATTCCTTCACAGCCTCCTCGCCGATCTCACACACTGCCCTGCCGGTGCGTAGTTCCAATCCGATATTGCCCAGCAAACCCTGGTGACGAGAGATAACGACCTCTTCGCTCCAGTGCTTTGGTTCGATACCTAAAAGTTTGAAAGGCAGCGGCAAATCGCCCGGACTTTCCATTGCTTCATCGATGTAAGCATTCACGCCGTGAACGAACGCACCGATGATGTCCACGCCGCGAGGATGATAGTGATTCATTTCCTCTGCCATAGCACCGCGGAATTTAAACAGTCGCATGCCATGATCACGCTCGATTGCTTTCGGACCAAGTATCTCTGCTGTGGTACCTGTTGCCCGCGCACGCCAAAGTTCAAATTGAAATAGCCGATCACGGGCGGCGCTATAGCCTTGTGCAAAGAACAGATCATGCTCTGTCTCTGCATAGATATGAGAGATACCCCAACGATCTTTCAAAATCTCAACTGGCTGCTGGAGTCCCTCAACAGTTAAGCGCTCAGAGGACTGAGCACTGCTCAACAAAGGCAGACTGAGTGCAAGTAGAAGTGAAACAATGAAATAAGTAAGTCGGTGAATCGCCATACTACAAGCCTCGTTGTTATTGCATTATTTGTTGTCAGGGCGTGTCTCAACTATACCGCAGAAGATTCATTGTCAGCTACGGCAGCCGAACCCGGTGAACTGCAGTCTGTCGTTCCAGCGTAATTACCGCTGACACAGCGTTGAAGGCAGTAAACATGCACAGAATCAAATGCTTAATGGCGGCCCTGCTGGTAACAGTGCTTTCTGGTTGCGCCAGTATTACGGTACAGGATTACGCCCAGCTCGAACCGAATCTGGTCCTCGAGGAATTCTTCGATGGCAATCTGCTTGCCTACGGTGTGGTGAAGGATTGGCGAGGTCGCGTCATCCGCCGTTTTTCAGCAGATATCGTGGCCTATTGGAATGATGGAATTGGCACCCTCGAAGAGGATTTCATCTTCGATGATGGAGAAGAACAACGCCGGGTCTGGAAACTGCAGACCAACAGCCGCCAAAGTTATACAGGTACCGCTGGCGATGTCGTAGGTAGTGGCGAAGTGACCGTAGCTGGCAATAGCGCCTTCCTGGACTATGTTTTGAGAATCCCTTATGGCGATGGCACCCTCGATGTGCGTATCGATGACCGTATGTACCTTATCTCACCGAAAATACTCATCAACGAATCGAGCCTGCGCAAATTTGGCGTAAAGGTAGGTGAGTTAGTACTGGTTATCCAGCAAGTGTAGCTACTAATGCTCAAATTCGGTTAGCAGCTGTAACGCATACTCAGCACGCTCTGCCGGCACGAATACGTGATCATGGTAATGTGCGGCAATGACGTTAGATGGAATGCCATTGGCGGACAGCTTTGCGGAGACAGCTGCCGTAAATCCTACTGCATCAAGACTTGAATGCACCGACAGGGTAATTCCGCGGAAAGTGGAATTGAACTGAAGGCCGGCCTGCTCCGCCTGCGACTTCTCCAACAACACACTCAAGCCCTCCTCTTCCAGGTAAGTTGCAAGTGGGTTTAACGCGACTGCATCTGCCAGTGAACTGTCATCTAAAGTGCAGAACACGTATTCACCATCCAGAAGCTTTGGCTGCATAAGCGCCAATAACTTGTCCAGATCGGTTTCACCTGCCATGAAATTCCCCTATATCGAGTGTTATTATTCAGCGCATGCGGCTTGCAGTTGCAAGCTGTCGGAAACAACAGCTATTCAACCTCGGCTGCAATCTCCAGGAAAAGCCCGGTAACGCTGCGAGTCATGAAAAGTCCGTTTTCGGCTTGAGTCCAACTCAAGGAAGGATCTCTTATAGCATCCAGCGCGTCTCCTGGTTCCAGCCCACCACGAATCAGATCCGTCATGCGCTGCCTGATTATTTCCATTTGGTTGCGAAAATTCACTACGTCACGGCGATCCATTAAGGGACCGTGACCAGGGATAGCTACATCAAAATCCAGGGTAAGCATACCATTGAGAGTGCCCACCCAACCTCGACTACTCCCGCCATTACCGTAGTCGATGAAAGGAGCTGTGGTATGCAGCAAATCGCCCCCATGAATAATTTTCAGATCAGGAAAGTAAACAACCGCGTCACCGTTAGTATGACCAGTACCCATGTAGTAGGCTTGCACCTCAACGCCGCCCAGAAAAACAGCGGTTTCATCAACAAAAACTATATGCGGAGCACCCTCCTGATTGTTGCGGACGATATTATTCCGCGCATTCTTGTGAGCGACGATCTCGGCAAACTCAAGAAAACTGACATTGCTGCCACTGTGATCCCCATGGTGATGTGTGTTTATCACATACTTAACCGGTAAATCGCTTACCGATGCGACGAGCGATTGAATCTCTTCAAAGTCCTGGGGATATTTGTCATCAATTAGAATCACACCTTCGTCGGTAAGGCGTACACCGATGTTTCCTCCAGCGCCAGTAATCATGTACAGACCTTCTCTGACTTCCTCAATCGCTAGCCTGCCCTGCCCCCATAGAGAAGTTGATAGGAGCACTAAGGTTAGAACCAATCCAACCTTTTTAACTATTTTTATCATCTTCATTTCCTCAATAAGCCGGGCAGCTGTCATCGAAGCCAGGTAATGGGTCTACTTCATTACTCTGAGGTTGCGGAAAAGGTTTGGCAAAAGTGAAAGCCTCAGGTCCGGGCCCTTTGGCCTGCAAGAGCGCCAGTCTCTCAACCGCCTCCTCGATGCTGGGAATATGCCCGGTGGGAATCCACCACAGCACCGTGTAGGCCTCCTTCATTCGCTCAAACCACTCTTTGCGCCGCCTCATT
>JANQJM010000156.1 GCA_028281635.1 Pseudomonadales bacterium
CTGTGAGCCCTCTTTAGGTGCCGCAGCCACGACTAACAAGTCACAGCAGAGCTTCGATCTACCTGCTTCCTATTGGCCGTTTCTCTGGCGCGCTATGCGCCCACATCAGTGGCTGAAGAACGGGCTGCTATTCATTCCGTTGGTGTTGGCCCATCAGGTCAATGATTTACATCTGCTGGAACATGCTGTGTATGCCTTTTTTTGTTTTAGTCTGGTTGCCTCAAGTGTCTATTTGCTGAACGACTTACTGGACCTGGAATCGGACCGGCGCCATCCCACGAAAAAGGAACGAGCCCTGGCTGCAGGAAATCTGCAGTTGCAAATTGGCTTGCTGGCGGTACCGGTTCTATTGGCTGCCGCTTTCCTGCTAGCACATACTCAGCCACTGGATTTCTTTTTCGTGCTAAGCCTGTATTGGCTGCTCACCTTACTCTATAGCTTTCTTCTCAAGCGCTTGTTTCTCGCGGATGTGATTACCCTTGCAAGCTTATATACCCTGCGCCTGATAGCTGGCGCCGCAGCTGTCTCCGTGCCTGCATCCCCCTGGCTTCTGGCCTTTTCGATGTGCTTGTTCTTCAGCCTGGCGGTGGTCAAAAGGGTTACTGAACTGATAAACACGGCCGACGACGGCAACTCCAATCTGCCGGGTCGAGCCTATACCAGGCAACATGTGAAACTTTTAGCGGTACTCGGAGTACTGACCAGTCTGGCGGCGGTGCTGGTATTTGCGTTTTACATTAATGCCGAAGAAACAATCATGCTATATAGCTCCCCCATTACTTTATGGCCAATCAGCGGGCTGTTGTTTCTTATTCTTTACCGTATCTGGAATTTCGCGATTGAAGGCAAGCTTCAGGATGATCCGGTACTGTTTGCTATCAGTGACCATCCCAGCCAGATCGCCACTGCATTGATGTTTGTGGTGTTGTGGTTAGCAATCTAACTTACACCAGCATACTCAAGATGCCGTGATGAAAGCGCAGATGATTCTCGATAAAACTTGAGATGAAGAAATAGCTGTGGTCATAACCATCCCGCTGGTTGAAGCCCAGGGGCATGCCAGCACGATTGCAGGCTTCCACCAACAGTTCAGGTTTGAGTTGTTGTTTCAGGAATTCATCGGCTGACCCCTGATCCACCAGCATCGGAATTGGGCGGGTGGCATTCTTAACCAGTTCTACAGAGTCGTAATCGGACCAGGTCGACTCATCCTCACCCAGGTACTTCTTTAAGGCTTTGGTTCCCCAGGCACAGTTCATAGGCGAACAGATAGGGGCAAATGCTGAGACTGAGTGGTATTTTTCAGGATTTTTCAGCGCGATAGTGAGGGCGCCATGGCCTCCCATGGAATGTCCGAAAATGCTCTGCTTCTTGATGTCGATTGGGAAATTGCGCGCAACAATTTCGGGAAGCTCTTCCACCACATAGTCGTACATGTTGTAGTACTTCGCCCAGGGCTCCTCGGTAGCGTTGACATAAAAACCGGCACCCAGTCCAAAGTCATAGGCTCCGTCTTCATCATCAGGGACTTCGTCTCCCCGAGGTGATGTATCCGGACAAACAATGATCAGCCCCAATTCAGAAGCGAGACGTTGTGCGCCAGCCTTCTGCACAAAATTCTCGTCGGTACAGGTAAGACCGGAAAGCCAATACAACACAGGAAGTTTTACATCAGCTCCGGTCGCCAGCTGTTCTGGCAAAAAGATGGAGAAGGTCATCTCGCAAATGCAGGTGGTGGAGAAGTGTTTGTGTCGAGACTGGGTTCCGCCAAAACACTTGTTATTGGAGAGTTGTTCCAGGGGCAAAATGAAATCCTAAAGTCTTCCTCGGTGGCAGCGGCCTATTGTAGACAGCTTCACCGGGAAAGACTAAACGATTTCGGATTCAGTTGGCTTTACCATCTCCAGGGACGCTTACCATAACGGCGGCGCTCATCGAAACGGTATGGATCCCAAGATCGGTCGAATCGATAGCGAAATTGGTCGCGGAGGTTTCTATCGCGGAAACGATTGCCAAAGAATCGATCCCGATCTCGTCTGTCGCGAAAGCGCTCTCGGTCTCTTCGATCAAGAAACTCTCGATTGGACCAACGATTGCCTTGGATACCGCGATTACTCCCTGCGAATCCAGAGTGATACCAATCACGCCCATTCCAATCGAAACGCTGGCCACGGTTGTTGATGACCCAGGGCCGATTATAGGTGCCGCCGATCTCTACAGCACCGCCCGGCGCCTGGTCCCAGTCATAACCATTCCAACGATAAATGGCATAACCACCACTTTCCCTTTTGCTACCCAGCACCCAGCCATCGCCTACTGCAATACCGGAGCCTGGTACCCGGTACCAGTTACCACCTTGTCGACGATAGATGGCATAACCATCCCGGTTACGTTCGCCCAGTCTCCAGCCGGTGCCGCTCCTGCTTTGATCGCGAAAGCCGTGATCGTCAGCCTGAGCTGAGCCGACACCGAGGAGCAGCAATGACAGTGTTGCTATTCCAAGAAGTGGCTTTTTCATGGTGGTTTCCTCCAACAGTCGAAACTGTAACGAGGAGTATTGATCAGACTAGCTGAATCGGGGGTTAATGAGGATTAACAATAGCTCGATAATCCCGGGATGAATTCAGATATGGTTCAGAGTGCCTGGTAGGGCGTTTAGTTCAGAGCGCTGAGTAGATTCGTAGCTGCAGCCGTATCAACAAATTGTCGGAGCTGCAGGATTTTTCTGTCTTCGATATCGGCAACAACACAGGCCGCTATCTTTAGCTCATTCCCATCGGAGAGTTCACCACAAACCAAATGCTCTTCAACAAATCCCCCGCTCAGTAGTACTGCGCTTGATGTCTTTGTAACGAAAGTTTTTCACCACCGTCGAAACCGCTTGAGAAAATTGAATGAGGGTTTCCAAATCAAACTCTATGTTGAAATTTTGCCTGGCACGAAAGCCTGATGCGCAAAGCGCGTGCACGGCTTCCATATCACTCCGCTCAAATGCGCTGAAGAGTGCAGCAGCTATCTGTTCGTTGTTCATGCTTGGTTCCTGCTAGGTAACGATCAAAAAGGAATCTTCAATAGGATCCCATTTGCCGGGTTTACCAATCTTGGTCACCTTCATCGGTTTGATGATTCTGGGCTCTAGCAGCGACTCAAATTCCTCCACTACCTGGAACTCTGGGTCCAACCATTTACTCACCAACTCATCATCTTCGAAATCAATCATCAATGGCATCGATTTAGGGTGGATGGCATCCCACTGTGGTGTGAGTGGTGGCAAGGTAATGATGGAAGCTGAATAAACGATCTCACCCGTTTCCTGATTCAGGTGTTCCTTGTATAAGCCACCAAAAGCAATCGCTGAATTTTCAAGCTCGATCTTATGGTAGGTCTTCTTATCACCAAGACCTTCTACGAACGCACTGGCGGGGATGAGGCAGCGAGATTCCCGATAAGGCTTATAAGAAATACCTCGCTTATTATCGAGCTTGTCGGAACGGGAGTTAAAGCTCGCGTACTTGTAGTTTGGTTTCAGTGTTTGCGGGTCCAGTAACAGCCACCAGATCGCCTCAGACACCTGACGTTTACCTCCTTTCTCATGAATGATAGCGATGCGGCCGCCTGGTGCGATATCACTACTAAAGAAAGATCCTTGCAGACTAATGCCTAGTGACTCGCAAAGCCTTTGAATCTCGGGGTTAAAGACCAGGTTGAAACGACCACACATTGCATTTCCCGGACTGAGGAGTGTAAAGTCCAATTCCTTCTTCTTTTAATAGTCGGACTTCATTTATACAAGAACAACAGGGCTTGCACCATGAAATCACTGGTTCATATTGGCATTCTAGGTTTACTTCTCTTCCTCGCTGTCGGTAGCAGCGGCACCTTAGCACAAGAATCACGCAATTCCGGCATGTCTTGCGAAGCTCTCGCCGACCTTAGAAGCCTGACTATTACCCGCGCGGGTATCATTGAGAATTCTTTTGATGGCTCAAGTTACTGTTACGTGCGAGGCATCATTAGCCCTGCCATCCATTTTCATGCCCAGCTCCCACTACCTGAAAACTGGAACGGCCGCTTCCTGCAATGGGGTGATGGCGGGAAGGATGGTGATCTGGATTATGCTAACCACCGAGTTGCTGAAGGCTATGCGGTGACCAACAGTAATATGGGCCATGACAATGGTGTCGAGCCCGGTGCTTCATTCGCCTTCAACAATCGCCAGGCTGAAATCGATTTTGGTTATCGCGCAGTACATCTGACGGTGGTGGCTGGAAAGCGTTTGGTGCGGGAGTACTATGGTGATCGGCCTCAGTACTCCTATTTTGAAGGTTGCTCCCAGGGTGGCCGTCAGGCCTTCATATCGGCTCAGCGCTATCCTGCAGATTTCGACGGCATCATCGCTGGCGCCCCTGCCTTTAACTACCAGGGGCTAAATGCGGCGGGTACCTGGAATCTGCAACGTGTATTTAGAGACGACCTGGTTGGCAATCTTGCGGTAGATACGGAAGGCGATGGCAGCTATGACAGCCTCAGCCTCATTGATGTACTGCACAACAAGGTACTGGAGAAATGCGATGCCAATGATGGTGTACTTGATGGTTTGGTGAGTGATCCACTTAGCTGCGGTTTCAATCCCAATGTAGACCTGGCTGATGTCATGTGCCCAACCGACTCCAGTGACGGCAGCTGTTTCACTCAGGCGCAGTTACAAACGGTAAATGATCTTTACAACGGACCCCGCGATGATGCAGGGCGCCAGGTCTATCCGGGCAAGATGTTCGGATCTGAACCTCACTGGCCGCGTTATTACATCCCCTGGGTTGAGAACAATATGGGCCCATCGAAACTTACCGGCGTGGCTGGTGACCATATGAATTACCTTTTCTATGAAAAGGATCCAGGTATCACAGTTCCTGATGTAAGGGATATCAACTACCAAGCCAAAACTGATGGCGTGTTTCCGGAATTTCACTGGGTGGATTGGGATATTAATGACTTCTTTTCCGGCAAAGGCGACTTGATGAAGTCAATTACCGATGCTAACGATCCGGATCTGACCCGCTACCTGGTTGACGCCGGCGGCAAACTGCTCATCTACCACGGTCTGATCGATACCTTGATCGTAGCGACAGACACGATTAACTATTACAACGACATGGTGGATGCTACTTTCAACGGTAGCATGACGAAGGCTCAGGACAGTGCCCGTCTGTATCTGGCTCCGGGCATGGGTCATTGTGCTGGTGGACCGGGCCCAAATTCCTGGGACAAACTGGCTCCGCTAGTTGACTGGGTTGAGAATGGCGTAGCACCAGAATCCATTGTCGCTACTCATCGCAATGACGCAGACCAGGTCGACAACGAGCGTCCACTTTGTACTTATCCTGAGCAGGCTCGCTATGTGGGACCTGCTGGCGGTGCTGAAAACTCCGATAACTGGCGCGCTGAAAACTTCGAGTGCCGCTGATGAAAAGATCGAGTACTTTTTGAGTTATTCGATTCCATCCAATAAGTGGAATGCAGTAATTCTATTGTTCTGGTCGTGAGACAAGGCGTAAGCCCGATCAGAAAACGTATGCTCCAACTCGGTATCAGTAACAATGGTTACGCCAAGCGGCTCAGTTGGAATAAATCTAGTATTGCCGGAGTTTTGTACGTACTCAATTTGAACTTTTGGCTCTCTAATTTGCGGTACAACTCTTGTCTCAACTAATGTGTAGGCAGGCGTCATTTGATTTTCTGCCAGTGGCACGATCTCAACTTTGCCCACGGAACTGTCAAAGACGATGGCTATTGATAGTATGATAACCAGGGTTAAAGACACTAAAACACCTCGCGCTGCCTTTTTTTGGCGTCGCCGCCTGGACACTGCTTGTAACAGGACAGATCGCAGCCTGGCTTCTTTCTCTTGCATATTCTTAAACCTGTGCCCTCTTCTTGCAGCTCAGAAATCTTCTTTCAGCAGATGATTTCGAAGCTTCGTTCTAGCCCGACTTAGTCGCTGTTCTACTGCTTTTTCAGATATTCCAAGCTCTCTTGCAAGATCGCGGTAGGTTTCCCCAGCAAAGTACTTGTTGTACACCAGATATCGCTCGTTTTCGGTCAACTGCGATAAAGCCTGCTCCAGTGTCATCCTGTCAATCTGAACATCGGTTTGCTCTCGACCACTTAAAAAAGGAGTTAGACTTTCAATAGCGTCTCTGAATCGCGAACTGCGTACCTTCCTGCGCCTGCTATCTCGATAACAGTTCTTCGCAATAGTAGCCAACCACGCCCAGAATAATTCTTCATCTTCAAATTCACGAATTCGTTTAACGACTTTCTCGAAAACTTGTTGTATCAGCTCCTCTAACTCTTCTTCTTGTCCATCGCTCAGCACAGCCAGGTAAGCCCAGAGCCGACGATAGTAAAGCGCAAAAAACCTCTCATAGCTTGAGTTGTCCAACCTAACCATCCCTTGAGTGAGAGTTAGCGTGTCGACTACAAGCTCTGCATCAATACTATTCACACGATACTGATGGATCGGCGCCCCTATTGCTTTATCCTCAAGTGATTCGGTTAGTTAGGCGGAATTCCATCATTCGCCAGATAAGGCTGTTGATATCTGTCGTATAGGGAGCCCTGACCACTCTCCCAAAACTGTTCATAGAACTGACTACCAAACCGGCCAGGCGATCCAAACTGTCCAGTCAGGCCATACTGACCCTCTACCCCAAATTGGCCACCAAGACCATACTCCAGAGCAGCGCCTAGTCTTGATTGCCTGAGAGTTCGCAACGTTTGACTTGCAACTCTTACATCTTCCACTCTCCCGGTGATGATTAGCAGCTGAGTGCCTTCATGATACTGGAAACCAAGGTCACTAATTCGACCTTCTGCAGCCGCGGCAGCCTCTGCAGCACTGGCAATGGCACTTGTAATGTCATCTACCGAGAAGCCATTCTCATTGGATTCGCTGACCAACAGAGGGCCTATGGCGAAGGGTTGCGCGGTTTTGCGAGAACCTGTGCTCGAAAGTACCCAGATTTGATTACTTTGATCATTTGATACCTGCCCATCCGGACCAATGATCATCGGTAAATCGTTGCCCGATCGGCCCCAGTTGAACTGAATGGGAGCTTCTCTACCGATTATGTTGAGTGCGTTGAATAAGTCTAGTTGGGTCACGTTTCTTAATCGAATTGCAGGAATGTCTATCATCTCTGCGTTTTCCGGAAAGATAGCGTTGATACCCAGATTTCCGAGAATCTCTGAAAAATCCAAGGCTGAACCACCATCGAAGTCAACGTCATAGGAAGCTAGTTCCTCCGCTGCACTGGCGATAGACAAGGAAAAGCTGAGCACTACCAAAATGATGAATCGCATGAAGAGCCTCCAGATTAGCTTTATGTCAAAGAACACGCCGAACTGAGAAAAATCCCCCGTAACAATCCAAAATTTTGAGCGAAATGAGCCTGCTTGCAGGAATTACCTGACCGCGGCAAATCAGCGTGGTTGAAATCACCGCGCAATGCATTGAAAATCAAGGCGATTAAGAGGTTTGCAGCTACCAACAACTAGAAGCCCAGAGGTGCCCATGAAACTCGGCCGTTTACTCACTATATTGATCTCACTCGCCGCCCTATCCTCAAGCATCAGCGCCCTGGCACAAGAGGTGTATCGGGCACGTTTGTCCCCGATGCCAACCACCCCACAAACCGTTACTGAGATTACTGGCGAAGGTGAAGTCATTCTGTCGCTAAGTGGAAACACCTTGAGCGTTGAAGGAAGTTTCAGCGGCATGAGTTCCAGTGCCACCGGTGCACACCTGCATAACGGTCCTCCGGCTCAACCTGGCCCCGTTGCCCATACACTGGAAATCGATCTGTCCCCAGCCGGAGAAATCTCCGCCAGCCTGGAACTGACAGACGAGCAGGTGGAAGCACTGCGCAACAATGAGTTGTATGTGCAGGTGCACAGTGAGAACAACCCGCCGGGTGAATTGCGTGGCTGGATTTTTCTACGAAGTCATTTCGACAACCTTTAAAGCAGACCGAGGCAAATCATGTTGTTAGATTCTTTTCCTACTATAAAGAAAGTATTACCTGGCCTGCTTATACTGGGCGGATTGGTTGCCTGCGACGGGGGTAGTGGCAGTACTTCCTCAACTGAAATTCCGGTCGCTACAGCACCTGATGCAGCCCCTGCTCCGGAGTCCAGCCCAGGCGCAATCACCTTTGCGACACAAGCGGAAAGCGGCGCTGCGCTCTATGAATCCAATTGCGCCGTGTGTCATGGCGCCAACCTGCAGGGCTCGACATTAGGCCCATTGCTCTCCGGTTTCAGCTTTGTGCAGCGCTGGGGCACACAAACGCCTGCCCTGCTACTGGGTAATATTCAAGCCAACATGCCACCCGGTGGCAGTGGGGATCTCACCGACTCGGACTACATAGACATCGTTGCCCATATCCTGAATGTAAATGGAGTCGATGGCATCGTGACCGGACTCACTGAGGATTCGGATTTCGAGATTGCTGACAATATCTCTGCGGTTGTTGCCCAACGACAGCGCGACGAACCTCCGCCTCCAGAAGGGCTCACTGTTGCTGGCAACACAGAAGATTTCGTGCCCTTCATACCATTGACAGCCGAGATGCTGCGCAATCCCAGTCCCAATGACTGGCCAATGCACCGCCGAAACTTTTACGCCCATTCCTATAGCCCGCTTGATCAGATCAATAAAGACAATGTGAGCAACCTGACCCTTGAGTGGGTTTGGAATATGCATGAAGGTGATTCCGAACCCGCACCGCTGGTGTACAACGGTATTGTGTACCTGATAAACCCTGGCAATGTCGTGCAAGCACTGGACGGCAAGACCGGAGAGTTAATCTGGGAACACTGGAGTGGTCCGGCCAATCGTCAGGACATGCGCAACATCGCCATGTATGAAGACAAGATCATCCAGGCCACAACCGACGCCAGACTGGTAGCGTTGGATGCCCGCACTGGTGAGCAGGCTTGGGAAACCGTCATCGCCGACAACAGTAAGGGCTTTTCCAATTCCTCCGGGCCTATCGTAGCCGACGGTAAGGTGATTGTCGGTCTGGCAGGTTGCGCCCGGTACATTCCGGAAGACTGCTATATAAGTGCCTATAACGCCGATGATGGTGAATTGCTCTGGCAATTCGAAACCATCGCCGAGATGGGTGAACCCGGCGGTGACACCTGGGGCGGGCTGGACAATATCTTCCGTGCCGGTGGTGAAACCTGGATAACTGGTTCCTACGATCCAGATTTGGAACGCACCTACTGGGGTACTGCACAACAGAAACCCTGGGTACCTGTTTCTCGTCACATGACTATCGATGATGTAGGTCTATACACAAACTCGACCGTAGCCGTGGATGTAAACAACGGTGAACTGGATTGGTTTTTCCAACACGTACCCGCTGAAGCCCTGGACCTGGATGAAGTGTTCGAGCGTGTATTGATTAACCGCGGAGACGAGCGCTTAGTTTACTCCATAGGTAAATATGGAATTCTGTGGAAGAACGATCGAGTGACAGGCGAGTTCAAAGGCTTTCAGGAGACCGTGTTTCAAAACGCCTTCACTCACATCGATCCAGAGACTGGCGAGGTGACCTATCGCGAAGACATCCAGAATGCCCAGCTTAATGAATGGACCTCAGCCTGCCCTTCCAGCGCTGGCGGCAAAGACTGGCATTCCATGACCTATCACCCACCCTCTGGCCTGATTATCGCCCCGCTTAGCCAGACCTGTCTGGAAAACGCAGCGCGCGAAGTTGCACTGGTGCAAGGTGGCGGCGGGCTGGCTGCGAGCAGAAAGTTTTACGAGATGCCGGGTACCAATGGCAACCTGGGTAAGGTCGGTGCCTATCATGCTGACACGCTGGAAGAAGTATGGAGCCATCAACAACGTGCTTCCTTGCACACCGGTACTATTTCAACAGGTGGTGGACTGGTATTCGTCGGAGATCTGGACAGGCGTTTTAAAGCCTTTGATGTTGATACTGGCGATATTCTTTGGGAAACCCGTTTAGGCACGTCCGTGCAGGGTCATCCAGTTTCCTTTGCTATAGATGGCAAACAGTACATTGCCGTCACCACTGCCCTGGGTGGAACCAGTCCACGCACAGTACCCGGTGTGATCGCTACCGAGATCACGTACCCACGTTGGGGCAACGCGATCTATGTCTTCTCATTACCTGATTAATAGTTAGCAGCGGATGTGTCATGAGGTACTACTGTGAGCCGCAGTACGCTCTATTTTTTCTGCGGAAAAATGGGGGCCGGCAAGACGACGCAATCAAGATTGTTGGCAAAAGAGCATCGTGCCGCATTGATTTCTGAAGATGAGTGGCTTTCAAAACTGTTTGCAGAACAGATTCACAATTTTGATGACTACCGCAACTATGCAGCCCAGTTAAGACCTCTGATCTTCGATCATGTAAAGAACCTGCTGGAAACCGGTACCAGCGTAGTTCTGGATTTTCCAGCCAACACTATACGACAAAGGACCTGGTTCGGTGAGCTGGCGCAAGCAGCGCAAGCGAACAGTCAGTTGGTTTACATCCGGGCAAGCGATAACACCTGTCTAAACCAGATCGCAAAAAGACGCCTTGAACAACCGGAACGAGCCAAATTCGATACCGAGACTGTTTTTAAAGAAGTGACCAGCTTTTTTGAGGAACCCGGAGAAGGCGAAGGATTCGTCATTCAAATCGTAGAACAAGGCAGATATTCATCGGAAAACTAGCTATCCCCAATGCCCCGAAGTGCTTTTTTTCATTGTCCCCGCAGGCGATTCAGGTTCTCTTCTATCTCGGCTTTGAGGATCCAGCGACCATCAACCATGACCGCCTCAATCTGTGCCAGGTGTTCAATAGCCGTCAACGGATTATCAGCCAGCAATAAGGCATCAGCCTCGTAACCAGGGGCCAGTTTGCCGAGACTGTTTTCGCGGCCCAAATAGCGTGCAACGTTTACCGTACTGGTCGCCAGTGCGGCGGCGGGGGTCAGTCCGGCATTGACCAGATGTTGCAGTTCATCATGCAAGGAAAACCCGGGCACCAGATAGGGATTTGGCGAATCAGTCCCTGCTAATAGTGGCACTCCTGCCAGATGCAGCGCCCGGGTCACTGCGATACTGTTTCTAAATCCTTCCCTGAGTAATCCATATTCCTCCTCGCCGAAACCTGCAACAAGTTGCCGCCGAAAGACATCCCAGTGCTGAGGCAGCCAGGCATCTTTAACGTCTGCAGGCAGGTATTCCAGGTTGGAATCGGCAACACGTTGCTGTTGCACTTCCGGAATGAGCCAGGTCATGTCTTTGACTGTCAAAGTCGGTGCATGCCAGATTCCGCTGTTGCGTGTGAGAGTAGCGACAGCACTCAGTCTTGCAGAATCTATTGGTACAGACATGGCCAATTTTCGCCAGTGCCATCCCGGCAGATACGGAGAGTCCAGAGGCTGAATCTCGTCATCATAACCATCCAGATGTTCTATGGACTGCATAGCCTGTTGCTGAAGTATCGATTCGAGTCCAACCCGGTATGGCACATGGCCTGCGATACTCATATCGAGTTCGGCGGCAGTGGCCGTGATCGCGGAAAACACATCTGGACCAAGCCCATGGTAGATCTTGATAAAATCATATCCCGCAGCATGTTGCTGTCGCACCATCTGCTGTGCTTCCAATGCTGTCCTGGGGACCATATACGCTGGATCAGCCGGTGGGTCACCATCGATAATGGGTCCAGCGCTTACAATCTCCGGGCCAGGAATCTGACCCCGACTTATCCCGGCCCGCCATTCCAGAATCTTTGCATTGCCTTCCATCTGCCGGACCAGAGTGACACCGTTAGCGAGAAACAGCCAAAGGATCTCTGTGTTGTCGAAATACTCCAGATGCACATGCATGTCAGCAAGCCCTGGCAGCAGATAACCTCCCTCCCCGTCGATGGTTTTCAAATCAGACAGAGCAGGAAACCCGGACATAGGACCAATGTTCGTAATCTCATCCGCTTCGATCAGCAAGTAGTGATCATGCAATACCGAATCGTTCTCAATATCGACCAGATTGACGTTGGTGATTGCCAGCGACTGGGCAAACAAAGGCATACAGCAGATACTGCAGAGACATACCAGGATCAGATACCACATAGCTTTATCCTCAATGTACAAACTCAATGACGATAACCGCGATGCAACGGACTGCTAAGGTAAAAGGGCCAGGGCGGTATGCTGAAGTTGTGAGATGGACTCAGCTATTGGAATTACCAGTCAGCAAGGACTCCAGTGCTGATCGGTAGTGCCGGCTTACCCGCAGGGACTTGCCATGCTCCAGATCTACTTCGCCGTCTCCATGGGTAGTGCGTCTGAACTTTCTGACAGTTTGAACGTTGACTATCGAACTGCGGTGGATCCGGACAAACCATTGGCCTGGCAGTTTTGTAATCAGATCCGAAAGTGGCCGCCTCACAATATGCACCTGATCTCCATGATGTATACAACTGTAGTTACCCGCCGCTTCGATATAGCTGATTTCCTGGAACGGAATTCTTACGATCTCCCCTTTTTCATGAATCGAGATCATTGCGTTTGCATCGACCAGCTCAGCAGTGTCGGCATGCTCTTGTGTGGCATGAGATATCTGCATGTGCTGGCGTCGGGCATCTGCCGCACCAAACAACAAGATGGAGAGCATCAGCACGGTGACAATCAAGCTGTTTGGAAATAGCTTCGTTAAACCCACATAGAGCCAGAATTCCTGCAGACTATCAGAGCTATCGAGAGCAATATTGAGTAAACCATCGAGCGTGACATGAGCGATGACCAACAGCGCGCATACCGTGGCCATTAGAGCTACTCGATTAAATCGCCACCAATTAGACAATATCTGCTGGTAGGTATAGACCAGAAGGGGGCTAAGTAACACCCACAACAGGATATCCTGAAACGAGATTGCTAATCCCTGTCTAAATGTGATTTCGGTTAAGGAATTCGCGTAATACAGATAAATATTCACGGCGTAGACTGGTATCAGGATCAGCCAACATACGCTCGAATACAGCAACCAGCTTCTGATTTGGATCTTGTTCATCGTAGTCTGATTTTGAATCATCCGCTGCGAAAAGATCAAAGTGAAACTGGGCCAAGAAAAGCGCTCGCTTCCGCCCAGTAATTCAGGACTTCCTTACCGATTGATTTACGATCAGTAAGAAGATTACTCTTACTGCTTATAACAATTAGAACAGATAAAGGGTCAAACAATGAAAACTAGAATACTGATCCTGGCGACACTGCTGGCAGTGTTTCTTACAAGATGTGGCAGCGAATCTTTCCAATCTTCTTCAACTAACCTTGATTCGCCCCCCAGTTTTGCCAATCAGGCTGCTGCAGGTGTAGCAGCGTACGCGACAAATTGCGGGGCTTGCCACGGTTCCGAGCTACAGGGCACCGCGCTTGGTCCAATGCTCAGTGGTGGCGGTTTTCTGGGAAGCTACGGTCGCCAATCACCTTTCGAGTTTTTTAACTTCCTTAAAGCCAACATGCCCCCTGGTGGTAATGCTGGCATCAGTGATGAGGACTACTGGGCTATTGTTGCTCATGTCATGCGTAGTAATGGCGTCGCGGACCTCAACCCTGCCCTCGATGCCACAGCCAGTTACGCCATGGCGACTAACATTCCTGGAGTAAACCCAGCACTCACCCGGCAACGCATCGAGCCAGATCGACCCACCGGTGTTGTCGCCACCGGCACAGTACCAAATTTCTCACCTGTCACCGACGACATGCTTAGTAATCCTTCGCCCGACGATTGGCTGATGCTGCGGGGTAACTATCAGGCCTGGAGTTATTCGGAGCTTGATGAAATTAACACGGACAATGTAGGCGATCTTCGCCTCGAATGGATGTGGAGTATGCATGAAGGAGATTCCGAACCTTCCCCGCTGGTGTACAACGGCATCATCTACCTCATTAACACCAGCAACATCATTCAGGCTCTGGACGGCAAAACAGGTGAACTGATCTGGGAACATCATGCCGGCCCATTCGATAGCGAGGATATGCGCAACATTGCTATCTACAATGACAAGATTATTCATGCTACCACCGATGCCCGCTTGCTGGCTTTGGACGCCCGCACCGGTGAGCGGGTGTGGGAAGTTGAGATTGCAGATGGCAGCAAAGGTTTCGGTAATTCCAGCGGCCCTATCGTGGCAGACGGCAAGGTCCTACAAGGCTTGTTAGGTTGTTCACGCTTTATCGAAGAAGACTGTTACATCAGTGCTCATGATGCGAATACCGGTGAGATGATCTGGCGCTTCAACACTGTGGCTGAGGCCGGTGAGCCCGGCGGTGATACCTGGGGTGATATCGATGATTTGTTCCGTGCCGGAGGCGAAACCTGGATTACTGGCACCTATGATCCGGAACTAAAGCTTACCTACTGGGGCACTGCACAACAAAAACCCTGGATGCCTGCCAGCCGATCACTGTCCATTTTCGATGCTGGACTGTTCACCAACTCCACCGTAGCCATTGATGTAGATGATGGCGAACTGAATTGGTACTTCCAGCACGTGCCCGCCGAAGCGTTGGACCTGGATGAAGTGTTTGAAAGAGTTCTGATTGATCGTGGTGACGACAGATTAGTCTTCTCAATTGGTAAGCACGGTATTCTGTGGAAACACGATCGCGTCAGTGGTGAATTCATCAGTCATAAAGAAACCATCTTCCAGAATGCTTTCACCAATATTGATGCAGAAACGGGTGCAGTGACTTACCGACAGGACATTCAGAACGCGCAGATTGATCAGTGGATCTCTGTCTGTCCGTCTACTGCCGGTGGCAAAGACTGGCACTCCATGTCCTATCACGAACCCACTGCCTCCTTGATCATCCCCCTTAGTCAGTCATGTCTGGAAATAGCCGCAAGGGAAGTGCCTCTGGTCCATGGCGCGGGGGGTACTGCAGCCAACCGTCGCTGGTTCGAAATGCCCGGCTCCAATGGCAACATGGGTAAGCTGGCCGCCTACAATGTGGATACCATGGAAGAAATCTGGTCTTACGAACAAAGAGCCGCCTTCCTCACTGGTGTACTGTCAACAGCGGGCAACGTCGCCTTCGTTGGAGATCTTGATCGTTTCTTTCGCGCGCATGATGCCAGCACCGGCGATATCTTGTGGGAAACCAGGCTGGGAACCTCAGTCCAGGGTCATCCGGTAACTTTTGCTATCGAAGGCAAACAGTACATAGCAGTGACAACTGCTTTGGGTGCCAGGGGCGTGAGCCCGAGAACAGTGCCGCGCGTAGTCGCTCCGGAGGTAAGACATCCTGGCAATGGCAATGCGCTTTACGTTTTTTCCCTATCGGATTAATCTGCTCATCCATTCCTGAATCCCGAGAAGTACTATGGGCAGCCGCTACCAGTCCCTGCGGGACGACCTCTTTGACTTCATCAAAGAACAAAAGATTTTTTTCGTTGGCACTGCCGCCGACGATGGCACCATTAATGTTTCCCCTAAAGGTTGGGATTCGTTACGAGTCATGGATGCGAATCGTATCGTGTGGCGTAATCTTACTGGCAGCGGCAACGAAACTGCCGCGCACCTCGCTCAAAACACTCGCATGACCATGATGTTTTGCGCTTTCACTGGAAAACCAAAAATTCTCCGGCTTTACGGCGAAGCCCGAGCCTATCACTCCAGAGACGCCGAGTTTGAAGAGTTGGATAATTTGTTCGAGCCTCATGTAAGCAGCAGACAGCTTGTAGATTTCAGATTCGATCTGGTACAAACCTCCTGTGGATTTGGTGTGCCCTTCTACGAATATCAAGAAGAACGAGACAATATGGACAAGTGGCTCGCCACCAAGACCGATGAAGACATCAAAGATTATTGGGAACAACGAAATTCCGTAAGCCTGGATGGCAAGCCCACTTACATTCTGGAAGAAAACAATGAGTGATGACACTGAAGTTGATGGCACAAATGAAGAGGCGCCCGCAGCAACCAATATCGGTCGTATTGAATGGCTGGATTTAACGGTTGGTGATGCCGAGCGAGTAAAAAATTTCTACGCCAATGTCGTTGGCTGGAAATCCGAAGATGTGGACATGGGGAGCTACTCCGACTTCAATATGAACCTGCCCGAATCCGGAGACACTGTGGCCGGCGTCTGTCATGCGCGGGGCTCAAATGCCAATCTCCCCAGTCAGTGGTTGGTTTACGTCCGTGTCGCTGATGTGAAAACCAGCGCCGAAGAATGTGAGAAGCGTGGTGGCAAGATTCTCGACGGTCCCCGTCGCATGGGGGGTAGTAACTTCTGTGTGATAGAGGATCCCGCTGGCGCTTGCCTGGCGCTCATTTCAGACTAAAGTGACTACTTTCAAAGGCAGCTGCCATTGTGGCGCAATTCAGTTTGAGGTTCGTAACCAACAACGGCTGGAATCTCTTAAGCGTTGCGATTGTTCTCTGTGCCGCAAAAAAGGCGCCATCATGGCAACTGCCAGATTAGAAGACTTTGTCATCACTCAAGGAGAGGATCTGCTAAGTCTCTATCAGTGGAACACCAAGACTGCCAGGCATTACTTCTGCTCCATTTGCGGTATCTACACTCACCACCAGAGGCGGGTCGCCCCGGATGAGTACGGTTTTAATGTTGCCTGTATTGAAGGTGTTAGACTCAATGATTTGAAAGATGTGCCCATGACCGATGGACGGTCTCTTTCACTTGCCGAGAGCCAGTAATATGGGAAAGATCGAGGCAATTTATATCGCTTCAGGAAAACGCGCAGCAGTACAACGGGTTGAATCCGCGCAACTGGAAGCTGGTAAAGGCATCGTTGGTGATCGCTATCACTCACTGGCTTGCGAGTATCTGGCCAAAAACATGGATGTGCCTGCCAATCACGTGAGTTTTGTTGCCATGGAAGAGCTCGATACATTTATGTCACGGCACGATTTAAATCTGGATTACGGCGAGTTTCGTCGTTCAATCGTTACTTCGGGCATTGATCTTAATTCTCTGGAAGGTAAGCGATTTCGAGTGGGTGATGCAGTGTGCTTTGGAGAGGAATTATGCGAACCCTGCTCTTATCTCGCCAGAACTGTGCATAGCGCTGTGTTACCAGAACTCGATGCCAGGGCTGGTTTGCGTTGCACGGTAGTCGAGTCCGGCACTATCGGACCTGGAGCAACTTTTGAAGTGCTGACCGAAGCAATCTAGAGTGGATTGACCATGCGAAAAAACGTTCTGACCCTTTTCTCTTTGTTCTTTTTGTTCCTCACAGGTTCAGGTTCTGCCCAGGATACGGACCCTTATCTGTTTGTACTCGGCGTTGCTCAGGACGCCGGGTATCCCCAGGCTGGATGTTATGCAGAACATTGCATGCCCGGATGGGAAGATCCTTCTCTGCGGCGGGGAGCGACATCTATTGCGTTAATCATTCCCCGCGCCGGGCAGAATTATCTTTTCGATGCCAGTCCTGATCTTCCTGAGCAGCTCTACCGCCTCAGGAATGAAGCCGATTACAGTCTAGCTGGTGTTTTTCTGACCCATGCCCACATCGGCCACTACACGGGCTTGATTTACTTCGGTCGCGAAGCCATGGGTGCTCAGGGAATTCCAGTCTACGCCATGCCACGTATGCATAATTTTCTGGAAAGCAACGGGCCCTGGGATCAGCTTGTGAAGCTCACCAATATTCGACTGCGGATGATGCAAAACCTACGCAGCGTGGCAGTCCCGCAAGCGGCTGTCATTCCCTTCCTGGTTCCCCATCGAGACGAGTATTCAGAGACTGTGGGGTTTCGCATCGAAGGGCCCAACAAGACCGCACTGTTTATCCCTGATATCGATAAATGGGAGGACTGGGATACCGACATCGTGCAGCTCATCACGGAAGTCGACTACGCACTCCTAGATGCTACCTTTTATGCTGATGGCGAATTGGGGAACCGGGATATGTCACAAATTCCCCATCCTTTCGCTTCAGAAAGCATGGCATTGTTTGAAAACCTCAGCGCTGCCGATAAAAGCAAAGTCTGGTTCATACATCTCAATCACACCAATCCATTACTGAATGCCGATAGCGAAGAAAGTCAGTTCGTTCGTGAGCAGGGCTACAACATCGCGACCGAAGGCGTGAAACTGCCTCTGTAGTTTAATCCCATCACCCTGCTTCGATTCTCGGACAAGCTCAGCTATATCCCTGGCTTGGTCAGTGGGCTTCAGCAACCAGCAATAGTCTGTTCATTTGAGATGGACCAACGCTCCGATATTAACCTGTAAGACCTACTCGATTTCATGTCTCAACAGCTGGGGGTCGATGAGAGTGTCGAGGAGGGAGTAGAGAGCTGAGGAGATCGGTTCCGCTTCGCAACAAGACGAGGAATTTTTAGCTCGCAAGCTTTTGCCATGGAAGATCGCTATCTTTCGCCTGCATCGGGTGATTTTTTCTGAAAGATTCGATCTGGGGAGACTAGCCCACTGGCGACAGCATAAGATTTAGCTTCTTTCTTCCCTTCACAGCATCTATTGAAAACGCCACGAGCGTTCTGTTCGAGAAACTCCTTGAACGAATAATGCCCGTCGCCAGCCACAAGTGGACTAGACCAATTGACCGGTGTTGTAGTCCTTTACTGCCTGCTCAATCTCTTCCATGGTGTTCATTACAAAGGGTCCGTAGTGAACGATGGGTTCTTTAAGCGGCTTACCGGAGATAACCAGCAAACGTGTACCCGCTTCCGCATGCAGGCTTAGCTCGCCATCATGAGACAAGCGGCCAAGTTTGCCTGCACTCAACACATAGTCACTGCCTGCGATGTTAGCGCTTCCTTCGTAGACATAGACCAGTGCGTTATGGCCATCGGGAATCTGCACTGTCAGCTCCTGAGTGTGATCAATGTGCAGATCCAGGTAGCCTGGCTCTGTAGTCAGGCCCTGTACCTTTCCAGCCGTCGCCTGGTGGTTAACGCTCAAACTCCCGGCGACGGCACGGATATGCAGCCCATCCTGGTCATAAGCAGGAATATCAGCGGCATCAATATCCTGGTATGAGGCCGGGGTCATCTTTTCTTCCGCTGCCAGATTTACCCAGAGTTGAAAGCCACGCATACGACCTGCTTCCTGCTGTGGCATTTCAGAATGAATGACACCTGACCCTGCTTTCATCCATTGCACATCGCCCGGACCGAGCTTACCAACGTTGTCCATGTGATCTCTGTGCTCCATATAGCCTTCGAGCATGTAGGTCACTGTTTCAAAACCCCGGTGGGGATGGGATGGGAAACCACCGATATAGTCTGCGGCTTCATCAGAACCAAACTCGTCCATCAACAGGAAAGGATCGAAACGTGCAAGGTCCTGACCGCCGAATACGCGCTTCAGCTTTACTCCGTCGCCATCGCTGCCGATTTGAGCAACAAGGACTTCCTGTAACTCTCGTCTTACTTCACTCATGCTGCTACCTCCTCTGTTGGTTGATGATTGCCTGAAAATTCTATTGCAAGCCTTTCGATGTCCGCCCGCGCTTCCGCGATTCCGTGTTCTCGTGCATCGTCGCCCATGTTCAATCCGCGAGCGGTGACAAATTCCAAATCTTCGATGCCAATGAAATTCATCAATAGCTTGACGTAGGGGCGCATGAAATCCGTTTGCCCTGGCTCATGATTGCCTCCCATGGCGGAAACCAGATAGGCTTTTTTGCCTGTCAATAAACCTTTGGGGCCTTGATCGGTGTACGCGAAGGTAACGCCAGCTCTCGCCACATGATCAAACCATGCTTTAAACATCGAAGGCACGGAAAAGTTGTACATGGGCAAGGCAATAAGCAATACATCAGCCTTCTGTACTTCCTCGATAAGTGAATCGGAATAAGCCACCAGTGCTGCCTGTTTGGCAGATCGCTCTTCCTTTGCGGTCGACAATGCCTGCAATCGCTCTGCGTCCAGATGAGGAACTGGCGACTCCCTGAAATCTCTATCCACGATATCCAGCGCTTCTCCATGCTCTGCCAGCGACTGGGTCAGCTCTTGCACAAGCTGGGAAGACACACTGTTATCCTGGAATAAACTGGTGTGCAGTCTCAGTACTTTCTTCATGCTCTAGCTCCTCGCCCTATCGGGCACAAACTCTGTGATCTGATTGATAGGTGTTAAGATAGAGCATATTATTCGATTGAATGACGCAATTTTTGCCTATTTAATATCGGATTTATCGATATGAATGCCAAACTTCCCAGGATCTCACTGGAACAGTGGCTGGCCTTCAAGACGGTGGTAGATGCCGGATCCTATGTGCAGGCGGCGGAGCAGCTCAATAAGAGCCAGTCATCGGTGAGCTATGCCATTCAACGGCTAAACGAACTGCTACCGCAGCCAGTCCTGGCCATTAGCGGGCGCAAGGCCGAACTGACCGAAGCCGGAAAAGTGCTATATCGCCATGCCGATGAACTCATCAATCAGGCCAGCCAGGCAGAGGATGTTGCCCGGTCTATGGCCTCTGGATTTGAATCCGAGGTAATCCTGGGCCTGGATGTGTTGGTTGAAATTAATGATCTGGTTTGTGCCTTCGAAGAGTTTTCCCAAGAGTTTCCGCTGACTCGAATCAGAGTGCTGGAGACCAGTCTCAGCGGGACCACTGAAGCGATTCTGGAACAGCAAGCAGATCTCG